>CALAYC010000021.1 GCA_937894935.1 uncultured Verrucomicrobiota bacterium | reverse complement strand
TTTGCCACTCTCATGCTTGCCGCTCTGTTCGGCAAAAGTTAAGTACAGGCTCTAGGGAGCGACCGCGTCCAACTACGGCGCTTCATTCGTAATCGTTCCGTAAAGCATGCCGCCGCCGCGTTGGCCTTTCCATGTACCGGAATACGTGCGTTCGTAGATGAGCAGCCGAGCGGAGTAGGTGTTGCCGCCGGGCGTGGGGAGATTGTTCACTTCCATGATGGCGACGTCGCTCACGAATTTCATCTGCACCGGAATCGGCAGCACCAGTTCCTGATCGCGATACTTCATCCGCGCCTGAACGATCCACGTGTCGCCCGCGCCTTTGGTGACGCCGACGATGTGATACGAATCACCGCCGCGTTCTTCGCCCAATTTCCCATCGCGCAACGGCGCCCAACGACCGGAAAGCGTGGCCTTGGTGAACAGGGTTTTGAAACGCGCTTCAGGATCGGTTGGCGACGCCGTGACCGAAGTAGCGGTATTGGTGTTCGGGGTGGTTGAGGCTGGTGATTGCGCCAAGCTGGTTGAAACGAAAAGCAGACTGAGGCAAACCGCGATGCATGTTGAGGGGAGGGGAGCTTTCATGGCGAAATTGGACGAAAAGCGGGAATGGAGATTCAATACGAATTCGTTCCAGAGATTGCCGATAAGCAGAAAGCGTCTCGGCAAATCACTTGCAGTAAGCTGGGCGGAATTATTTTCGCTAACAACGAATCTCAAACCTTTTCCGGCACGACGTAGGGTTTGCGATACTCGCGCGTGACAAGCTTGTTTGCCGCTTCGTTGTTGGTGAAACGTTCGGTCTTGGGATTCATCTCCAACACCGGGCCAAGCGTGAGCGTGGTGTTTTTGAGGTCCACGTTGTTGGCGGCGAGATGTTCTTCCATGCGCCCTAACGCTTCCGCCACCACCTTGTCATTCTTCACCGTATCGCGAACCTGCTCGGGTGTTTTCGTTGTGCCGAGTTGATAGGAAATGTTCGCTTGATGCGTAATGGCGGCGGAAAGATGGCCCTCGAGAATGTCCGCGTTGAGATCGGAAATTTTCCGGCTGCGCACGGCGGTGATGAAATTCTCGTAGTGATTATCCGTGCCTTGCCATCGCTTGATTTCTTTTGCGTCGCTGTCGAACGCAATGGCGGTGGTGTAGTTCGGAAAAATCATGAAGCCGCCGTCGCATTCGAAAACCGCGCTGACACCGCGTTGGCCGCGATACTGATCCATCTTGTCGGAGCCGGCTTTGCTCGGCAGGCCGCGCACTTCGAAGATGATTGGCACGTCTGTGTAATCGAGCCACGAAATCATTGTGTTCGGCGTTGTGCCGTCGTCGTCGTAACCGAGTCGGCCACCGAGTGAAAAAACGCGCGGGGCAACTTCATCGTATCCGAGCGCCCAACGCACCATGTCCACCTGATGCACGCCTTGATTGCCGAGGTCGCCATTGCCGGTCGGCCAGACCCAATGCCAATCGTAGTGAAATTTTTTACGCCACAGTTCGCGCTCTTTCGGCGCCGGACCGCACCACTGATCGTAATCCACTGTTGTCGGAATCTGACACGGTGCTGTGGCTTTGCCGATGCTGTCGCGGCGATTGTAGCAAAGCGTGCGAGCGAGTTTGATTTTACCGAGATTGCCGGCGCGCAACCACGCGATGGCTTCTTTGATCGCATAGCTGGAGCGCGTCTGCGTGCCGGATTGCATGATGCGATTATATTTTCGTGCCGCCTCGAGGAGTTTACGCCCTTCCCAGATGTTGTGAGAAATAGGTTTCTCGACGAACACATCTTTGCCGGCCTGCGCTGCCCAAATACCACCAAGCGCGTGCCAATGGTTCGGCGTTGCGAGCGACACAGCATCAATATCTTTGTTCTCCAGCAACTTTCGATAGTCCTGATAAGTATCGACAGTGAGATTGAGTTTGTCTTTCGCGTAAGCGCTGAGGCGCGTTAGCACGGCTGAATCCACGTCACAAATCGCCACGACGCGCACGCCCTTACGATTGAAATTCTCAAGGTGATTACGGCCGCGACTGTTCAAGCCGACGACGGCGACGCGGATGTCATCGTTGGCGCCGAGCACGCGAGCATTCGCCGGAGCGGACTGAGCGTAAATCCGGTTGGGCGCGAGGCTGATGGTGGCAGCGGCGACGGCTGATTGCTTGATGAATTCGCGGCGATTCATGGTGGGAGAGGCTGATGGTGCAGGGAAGGGGTTATTTCAAATTTACCGGATAAGCCCGGACGAATTCTTGGTAACGTTCAGCGATGCGACCGTTTTTTTCGTCGCCTTCGTGAAGCACAACGCGATAACGGAACGTGACGCTTTGGCCGTTCGAAATTTTAAAATCGCCGGCGTGTTTGTCGCTGAGATTTTCGTAGGCGCTCTGACCAAATGGATTCGCGGCGAACAATCCGTAATCACGCACCATCCACCACGTGGGATGACGCGGATTGGACGGATGATCCATGATGGCGATGCCGACGAGCTTGCCATTCACCGGTCCGAAGTAATCACACCACGCGGCACGCTTGCCCCAGGTATTCGTGTTTTTGCGAGCGGATTTTGCCGCAACGGCCGATGCGCCATCGTCGCGTACGCCGGTGCTCAGCACGATTTGCCCGTCGCCGGCGCGTGGCCTTTCACCGCGTTTAATCGGATGCAACGCGCGCATAGATTCAGCGATCCGCAGCGCGAACGTGCCTTCTTTGGAATCACCGAAAATGACGTCGCCATGTGAGGCTTTGAGCGTGACGTCGAAATCCATCAGGATAGTGGTGTTGTCGGGAGACGGATAGAAACGCAGCGTTTGCTCGTCGGTAAGAATTATCTTCCCGTCCGGCGCAACCCAGTCATTGCGCGTTTTGATCAGGCCCGTGCTGACGCCGGAAGAAATATCCACGAAGCCGCGATGAACAATGCGGCCTTTGCGCGGACCTTCGGTCCAGAAATCCACTCCGTTCACTGGATCGTGCGCGAACCACAGCGAACGATGATGCGGATGATCGGTTTCTTCGCCTTCAACTTTCTGCATCGGAAAATTGCGGGTCATTCCCACGCCGCCTGGTCCGATGAGCGGATAACAAAACGGGCGCGGCACATTTTGGTAGTGATATTCCGTGAACAACCGGCCGTTCAATTCGACGCGCAGAACGTCATTCGTTTGAAAAATTCGAACGCCAAGCGGATTGGCGTTGGTGGATGGTTGCGTCGTGCGACAGGAAACCGCGATCAGAGAAATCAACAACAGACTGCCCAGTAAACTTTTTGGATATCCGGTGAGCGAGATACGCATGGGCTGATTCTCCGTTTGAGAAAAATCGGACACGGGTTTGTTCCGGATTAAGAAAGAAAATCGTAGGCAGTTCATGCGCGGTTCATTGAATCGGAAGGAGAATTTCAAAATCTTTCCAATAGACGTCCGCCTCCTGACTGCCGGCAAGAACCAGGGCAGGCAGCACGCCTCTCGGGAATGCATCGTTCTCTGTGTCTTGCACCTGATGACCGTTGATATTGAGCGCGGCGCGTTTGCCCTGGACCATTAAAGTCGCAACATTCCATTCGTTCATTTTCGTGCTCGCGCCGTTCTGGTCGTTGAAGCGGAACGAATAAGCTGCAGGAGAAGGGACTTCGGTGTCTGCGCTGAACGCGAGATCGAATCCACCTTTCACTAACTTGTATTGAAATCGAATTGTGAATTCTGTCAGCGTCATGCGGCCTTGCAAAGTGGCGGGTTGGGCGTCATTGGCGGAATGGCGTCCGTGCGCGATGCCATCTTCCAATTGCCACGAACCCAGGCCGAGCCGATCCATCCCGTCGAACGACTGACAGTCCCACGCCGTTTGCCACGCGTGTTCGCCAAGTTCGTGCAAACGCACGTTGCGAAATCGCACTTGCGCGCCCACGTCGTCGGACGAGTGCACCTGCAAACCGATAAAGCCGCGAAGCGTTTCCGCATCGAGTAAATCCGCGGCAGGTACACCGTTTACCCAGGTTTTGATGGACGGGCCGACGCAACGAATGCGGTAATGATTCCAGTCGCCGAATTTGAACGCCTGACCGGCAGGAGAATTTGTTGGCAACGGGAACAACCAGAGGCGGCGCGCTTCCTCGTAAATACCACCGCTCCAGCGGCGATTTTTGTTTTGATCTACTTCCACCTGATAGCCGTGAACGCGCTGGGCGGCGACTTTGATTTCGCGCGGACCGAATTGATACGTCCTGGGTTCTTCGAAATAGAGACTGCGAATCTGAATGCCGGAGTTTAATCGCTCGTCCGCTTTGACTTCGAGTTCGAGCAGGAAATCAGCGTAATCTTTCCTGGTGCAGAGAAACGTGTTGCCGCCGCCTTTCGTAGTGACGGTGCCGACGATGGTTTGCTCGTCTTCATACTCATAAGTTGCTTTGCCGCCGCGAATGATCCAGCCATCCAGATTCTTTCCGTTAAACAGCGGCGGAAGCGTGCGGGAGGAAATCAACGTCTTTTCCGATTTGCGCGAATCCTGTGCTGGGCTGCTGATGTTTATGGCGCAAATTGCAAGAATCAGCGCAAAACGGCAGAGCCGAAAAGAGGTCGAGGCTTTCATGTGTCCGTTCAGCAAACAGACCCACTGTGGAAATGACAAGTCAAAGTACGGGTGATTTTGGCTGGGCAGCGAAACGGCTTCAGTCTCACGTTGGCAACGCGGGTGGTGATTATCGATTGGAGTAGGGGATTAATGACAACTCATTCGGAGTGGTTTTCGGCGGTAAATCGCGAACGGTATCCGTAATTTTTCCCGGGGCGGCCCCGGGAACCTGTATTGCCGCGACTCAGTAGCGCGATAGAATCGCTCTACCAATCCGTTTGAGTCGTACCGTTGTGCTGAGTCGTAAAAGTATTGTTGCGTTCGTGCTTTTTCTTGCCGTTGCGGGGAATTTTTCTGCTCGGGCTGATTCCGAACTTCTCTGGCTTGATCCGACGGTCAACCCTTTCTCTCTTTCATCCGGCCCCGCGTGGTCGTCCTCGCGTTTGCTCGATTCGGAAAATGCACCGTCGCTGAGTTTTGCGGCGGAACTCGAGTTTGCTGACGTGGCGACCAATCATTACGAATTTTCCTGGGATCGCCTGTGGGAACGTCCTGCCATCGTGCCGATGAGCGTTGTTCCGGAACCGGCCTCCGGAGCGTTTCTGGTTACGGCGGTGGCATGGTTGGGGCTGCGACGGTGGCGACGAAATTGATTTAGTGCCGATCCTAACAACACAAACAAAAAGGCTTCAAAGCGTTGAGCTTTGAAGCCTTTTTTTGGCTAAATGGAGATGAATCAACTGCGCGGCGGCAGTTTCTTCTCAACCGGAACTTTTTCCAGCGTGATGTATTTCGGCAGGCCGTTCTCGGTGGGGAACTTAACTTCGCCTTCGATCAACGGACGGGCGTACTCGACGAATTTCTCATTCGGCATGAAACCGTCTTCGCTGATCCATTCTTTCGGAATGAAATGTTCGACGTTGGCGATATCGGCCAGAGGTTGCAGATCCGTACCCCATTTGATCGAACCATCGGGGTTGACCTGACGAACGATTTTGACCATGTAACCGCTCTTGCCTTCGATGGCGGCACGCACCGCAGCTTCGCCGACGGCAAAAGCATTCTTGGAATCCGTCGCGCTGGCAAAATGCGCCGCAGCACGTTGCGTGTAACCAAGCAACACGGTGCGGGTCTTGAGATTCATTTTGCCCTGAACCAGTTGCTTGAGCTTTTCCGCTGCGCCCGCGAGCACGGGATGACCGAACGAATCGAGTCGCGTCTTGTCCGCGCCGACTTCATTGCCCTCTTTGTCTTTGATGCCTTCGCCAACGACGACGACGCAGTATTTATATTTGGCAACCGTTTCCTGCACTTTGGCGAGGAACTTGTCTTCGTCGAACGGCAATTCCGGCAATAAAATGATGTGTGGCGGGTTGGCTTCGTTACCGCGTTTGGCGAGCACTGTGCCGGCGGCAATCCAGCCAGCGGACCGGCCCATCACTTCGATAATGCAGCATGAACCGTCATCCGTTGCCATCGCGCCTACGTCAATACCGACTTCCATCACGGTGGTGGAATTGTATTTGATGACGGAGCCGTAACCGGGGCAATTGTCGGTGTGCGGGAGATCGTTATCAATCGTCTTCGGCACGCCAATGACGCGCAATTCATAGCCGCGTTTGACGGCTTCTTCGTGAATCTTATGCGACGTGTCCTGTGAATCGTTGCCGCCTGCGTAGAAGAAGTAGCGGATGTTATGAGCCGCGAACACTTCGAAGAGTCGGTCCATGTCCTGCGCGGCTTTTTCCGGCTTCTTCTTGAAATCAATCTTGTAGCGACACGTGCCGAGCGCGGCGGCGGGTGTGTACTTCAAACCTTCTATGGTGCTGCGCTGCTCGTCGTTGATGTCGATCAGTTCCTCATTGAGGATGCCGAGGATGCCATTGAGGCCGCCGTACATTTCTTCAATGCATTCATGTTTACCCGCTTCAGTGATGACCCCGGCAACGCTTGCATTGATGACAGCGGTGGGGCCACCCGATTGAGCGACCAACAAATTTCCATTTAGTTCAGCCATAAAAGATTCATCAGGTTGCCGTCCGCCGCCGCCCCTGTCAAAGGTGAATTCGCATTCTTTGCAGTGTTTAAGACGACAAAAAGCAAATGATAAATAAAAACGAACAGTGCGGGCGGACGCGGTTGACGCGGCAATCCACGCGCCTCACGGATGACTGAATTTAATCGAATCCAGCAACACCGATTCAATCGGCACGCTGGAATCGTTATAAATTCGAAACTGAACCAGCCGTTCCGGCGCCAGCGCAGGCGACAAGGGAATTCGCATGAGTTGCCATGTGGCGTTGAGGGCAGGGAACTTCACCGGCGCCGAATTCACCGTGTTGCCGCCGCTGTCAGAGCCGACAAATACAATCGCCAGATTTTCCACCGCTGCCGCGTTGCCGGAGCGGATGGCGAACTCCAAAAATCCATCGGTAGTCCGGGGAAACGAGTGAGGATAAGTAAAATTGACGCTGCTGAATCCTGCCAGACCGCTGATTCGTAGCGAGGCCGTGCCTTCATAGGCATTACCGGTGTAATTGGGATTTACCGCCGCGCCGCCATAAGCGGAAGTGGTCCACACGCTGCCGAGCATATTGCTCAGGCTGTCCGAATAAACCGGCGATTGAATCCAGACCGGCGTCGGTGATTGGCTGGGGAAATTGGTGAACTGCGCGGTGGCGGCGAAGCGCTGATTCATATTCATGCTTGCAATGGGCGGAAATTGCACAACCTCGCCAAATCGGCTCGTGACGCGGACGTTCACAGGAAATGTCAGGACGCCTCCGCTGAAAACAAAACTGTTGTAATCGGTGCGCGGTAATTCGGTCCAAGTCGCGCTGCCAGCATTCTGAATCTCCAGTTTGCTGACACCTGCGCGATGATTATAGGGCCGCAATTCGACATAAAATGGCGCAGCGGACTGAACGACCACCATCTTCAGATTGCCTTCGACGGGCGCGGGCACGAGGCGATACGTTGCGGTGGCCCAACCGGCTGGCTCTTTGAACAGTGCCGCAAAAGCCGACTCGCTGATGTCGAAAAAGGGTTTGCCCGTGTCACAAGTGTTCGGCGGCGGTGTCAGACTGATATCGCCGACCATAACCGTCGCAGTGCCGAACGGTCCGGCGAATTCGTAACATTCTCCGGCCGCTGCAGCACTCGAGCCGCGATGATAAAACGCAGGGCAGGGCGCGCAGATGAAGCCGTCTCGATATAATTGCGGCATGTCGTCCGCCACCACTCCAAAGCCGGAATAACCGACATTCGGATCTGCCGAATAACTCCCTAACGTGACCAGCTCCAGCGGCTCGGCTGGTTGCAGGCCGCGAAAAAAAGTTGGCGACGACCACGGCGGTCGCCACGCCCAAACGAACGCGCCAGCAGAATCGGGAAACACAAAATCAAGATGCTCCCAACTGTCGGGCGTCAGCGTGGAACTTGTTTGGATGCGCACTTCGCCGACATTTGGAAATGAACCAGATACATGCCAACCGTTCGTTATCGTGGGCACAATGAAATCAGCCGCGCCGATTCGCGAAAAACGATAAGTCAACGATTCGGAAAAACCATCGAGTCGCAGCGCGATTGGCAAGCCCGTTCCGGCTACGAGCACGCTGGTGGCTTGCCAGGTATTGCCATCCGCGGACGATTCCACCTGATACGTCGTATTGGTAGGCAACGTAGTTGTCAGAATCGGCGTAGGCCGAAGCGCCACCGTGCCGGCGTGAGCGTTTAGAAGCGCCGCGCTGACATTCGCGGCCAAAGCTAATCCGATTAACAATCTGCAAGTGAACACAGCTTTACGCTATGCGCGACGCTCACACTGGCAAGTGGAAATACAGACGCGCGATGTGGTGTTGGCGCTGCGATTGCGGATGGCCCGCCTAATCCTCAATTTTTTCGAGCGCGAAGAACCCGGACTCGCCTTCAAGCGAGATGGCCGAGGTGGTCGTCGTTCCCGTTGCGATAACCGGCTCGCCGATGGGTTGAAACGGTTCGCCGAGACGCGGCGTGGTTACGACCCGATATGTTGCCCCGGGGTCGCTCGTCCAACTCACATTCAAAGTGTTGCCCACAATTGAAATGCTCAAAACCGGTCGCGCCTCCGTTTGAAACCGCCATGCTCCAAATCCCAACGCAGGAATGCCACCGAGGCTTTGGAACACGCCGCCAACGTAAACATTCTGCGGCGTTGCCGCCAAAGCATACACCGCCGGCGGCGAACCGGCTGCGGTGCCGCCATTCATAGACTCCCAGTTGTCGCCATTCCAAACCGCCAGATGATTCGCCAGCACGCCCGAGGCGTTCGTGAAGACGCCGCCCGCGTAAACCTTTCCATTGAGAGCTGAAATGGCCGCGACGAATTCCGCCGGGCTCTCGCCCAATCCATCGCCGAGCTTTTCCCACTTGGACCCGTCCCATTGCGCGATGCGATTGACATTGAGGCCGCCGGCGTTGGTGAAGTAGCCGCCTGTATACAGATATTCATCCTCCTTCGCGAGAGCCAGGACGGTAGCGTTGACGCCGCTCCCCACGCTGGACCAGATTTCACCATTCCATCGGGCCAAGCAGGGGATATTCGCAAGTCCGACGCGGTTGAATGCGCCGCCCACATAAAGATCATCGTCAACCACCAAAAGCGCGCGTCCTTCTCCGGGCGAACCGTCAGCATGGAGCCCGTCGCCCACTTCCGACCAGGTCGTCCCGTTCCATCGTGCGATTCCGGACGCGGGAACTCCGCCCGCTGAGGTAAAGAATCCGGTTGCATAGAGATTGCCTGCGTCATCCGTCGCCAACGCGCGGACGACCGCGGCATTTCCGGTCAAACCTCCGCCCAACGCAGACCATGTCTGGCCATCCCATCGTGCCACATTGATTGCGCTGACGCCGCCCGCCGAAGTAAACACGCCGCCGACATAAAGGTTGTCACCATGAATCGCGATGGCGTGGACCTGTCCCGCGATTACGCCGGAGCCGACCCCGTTGCCGAGAGCGTGCCATCGCGTGCCATCCCAACGCGCAATTGAATTCGCAATGACACCTCCGGCGGTTTCGAACATCCCTCCAGCATAGACATTGGTTCCGCTCTGCTGGATGGCGAGAACACTTCCGGATATACCTGCGCCCAACGGCAACCAGTTCGCTCCGTCCCACATCGCTACGCTCTGAACCGAAAGCGAACCAGCGCGACTGAACGCGCCGCCGACATAGAGACGACCGTCGTGGATGATCAAAGCATCGCCCCGACCACGGGAAAAAGTTTGACCGATTGGAGACGATATCCCTCCTGGTAGCGGGGACCATGATCCGGCTTCCCACTTCGCAATTGCATTCGCCGGTTCTCCTCCGGCAGTGGTGAAGTATCCGGTGACATATAATTTCTCCCCATCAACCGCCATCGCATTCACGCCATCAAGTCCACCTGTTGAAACGCCTGCTCCAAGCGGAGACCATGTCGTGCCGTTCCAACGCGCAATTCCGGAGGCCGCTCCACCACCGGCCTGAGTGAACAACCCTCCCACGATCAAATCATTGCCCATCGAAGCAAAAGTGCGGACGAGATTATTCACCCCGGCTCCCAATGAAACCCAGCTATCTCCATCCAGTTTGGCTAGAAACATGATGAGATTTGATCCGTCGAGAACGATGAAACTTCCTCCAATAAACAATGTGCCATCGTGAACACGGACGGCGTCCACCGAGCCGGCGAGAATGGTGTTGTTTGCAATGGAAGACCAATTAGC
>CALAYC010000020.1 GCA_937894935.1 uncultured Verrucomicrobiota bacterium | reverse complement strand
TCCCGACGTAGTTCCCTTCCACCACCGTCCCCACCACTTCATAACTCCCCGCATTGGTGGGAGCGTCTGGACTGCCATTGTAGGTCAACTCCACGTTCAACCCCGCTGGCGTCGTCGTTGCAGTAACCACCCGCCCCGTCCCGTCATACACCTGCTCCAGCTCGTTCAACACCACCACCGCCCCCGCCGGATTAATGACTAATGTATCCGTCACACTCCCGGCATAATTTTCATCTACAACTGTAGCAACAACCTCATAAGAGCCAGCCGCTATAGGCGGCAACATCTCACCATTATAGGTAATATTTACTGTCAATCCCTCCGGCACGGTTGTCACCCCAACTTCATGTACATTGCCGTCGTACACCGGATTCAAGTTGCCAGTAAGAGTCACGCTGGCAGGAGCCTTTTGAACCACGAAGTTTGCTTTCCCCATATCAGCGGGATTTGCGCCGGGCAAATAGGGGTAATCTTCTGTTAAGAAACGCAACGACCACAGCGCCGTACCATCACTCGGGGTGACCCACGCATCTCCTCCATCTGGTATGGCATCATTGCGATACAGACCATAAGGCGTCCCGAGTCCTGGCACAGTATCAGCCAGGGTCAAGGTCGGATACCAATACAACAGCAGCGGATCGTCTGTATTCCAGCTTCCACTCAAAGCTACATTAGTGAAAGCCGACAACTCTCCAGGACTCCCCGTGCCGGACAAATCCCATCGCGCAATAATGATATCATCATCCTTGACGAAAGCATCGGGCGTCGGCGGCGTGAATTGATTATCAACCGTGCTGGCCACCAATAACACCAAGCCGCCGGTCGGCATCAGATCGCCGTTGGCGTCCTTAAGGTAGGCGGCATCCACAGTCAATGTGACGGTGCAATAGGCTCGAATAGCGGAGAGCACCAGCAAGATGGATAAAAATTTTACTTTCATAACTAACAAGAAATTCCGTCTTTTTACTCTTAGTACGGTGCTGAGTTAATCCAAACCGGAACGACGCTGCTGGTAGATTTTCGAATAATAACCGCTGCCCCTGGAGCGAAAACAAGATCGTCGCCAACAATGTCCGGGCTTCCCACTTTCCGCCAACCACTGTTCAACAAATAGTAATAAATCGCCGACACTGATTTGTTTCGCGCAGCGACAGCATTATTAAATACCAATAACTCGTCCTGGCGATTCAACGCAGACTCGCTGACCTTAAATGCACCAGTATCGATCAATCCAGACTCGTTCAAGCTCAGGGTCGTCGGGCGTGCAAGTGAAACAAAGTTATCCTGTTTGCTGTCAGCAGAAACGGCCAAAGGAATGGCAATCTTCGAGGTAAGGACTTCACCCATGAAAGTGCAAACGGTATTAGTTGCCACGTTATGACGCACAATAACGTAAGCGTCCGGCAACAAAATATCATCGTTTCGACTGACGTTTCCTTGGCCAACCTGTTTCCAAATTCCTGCGTGGAAAAAGTAAATCTTGCTGGCGCTCAAATTAATCCCTGCTCCTTGCAAATCTGGTAGCAATATTTCGGTAGGCCGGTTGAGCATTGATGGTGAAGCAAAAATCCCGTTGCTCTCCGGAAAAGCAGTCGCCAAGGTCCAATACGGAATTACAGCAGCAAGATCGCCGTCGGTTACGGCTGAAATGTCGTCTCCATCGAGATTGAGAACTACGCTATTCGTACCATTGCCGGCGACAGGAAAATATCTCCCTTCTTTGGCTCCAGACAAAAAACGAATATAATAAGTATTGGTTTGTGGCGGCTCGGCAACAGAACTGTAAACGAACTGGTCGGTCGTCCAGCCCGGCGTCCCTTTAAATGTAACCATGTTAGCAACGACAGATTCCACCACTACATGAGCCGCAGCCGGCCGACCAAAAGGAATAGAAACTACGGTGTCGGAATTACCCAAACAGTCAATACGGTAAAACCCGGCGGGATCGCCGGAAGGTTCGCCTGGCGCGCCAACCACCGAGATTGCCAAAAGCATTACTCCGGTTACCAGCCATCGACAAAGGCTCGGAATACCCAGAGAGGCAATCCGCGAACGTTCAACCGACATTCCACTTTGATTCATGGATGCTTCGGTCATGCGCATAATGGTTTTCATGATGATTATGGGTAAACTTTAAGGAGTTACATCCAGCATGCGATAAAACCCCTGCTTGGCTCCACCAGTCGCATGGTGCACTTCCAACATCGTTTCGAATGCAGTGTAACTTTCTTGTCCCTCAATCAATAGCGGAGTCCACTCTGCATCCATCAGATCGGCCTTCCATTGGCACTGATAAATCCGGCCTGGATGAACACGCCAAGATACAATTAACACCCCCTCCGCCGACTGGGAGATGTCAAGGAGACGAGGCACATCCACCACAGTAAGTATTCCGCTGCTAGATGTCACGGTATAATTATCTAACCTGTTGTACGGATCAATCAATTCGGGGATTACTGGATATAATCCCGGGGGACTTCCTGTTGTCGCCTCGGAACTATAACTAACTGAAATCCCGTCCTGCGGAAGCACTCCGGTCAAAACACCACTAAAGATCGGATTGGTTTGACCAACGAGTCGCACAGCATCATTAGCGGCCACATTCAGTGGCGCACGCGCAATAGCCAACACACCTGTTACACTCCCGCTATAATTAAGTTCCAGCACCTCTCCTATCACTTCGTAATTCCCTGCATTAGTCGGCACTGTGGTGTCACCATTATACGTTACAACCACTGCCAACCCTTCCGGATCGGTGGCCACAGAAACCGGATGCGCATCGCCATCATAAGTATGACTCAGCTCACTTAAGACAAGCGAGACGTTAGATTTGAGAATGGTGAAGTTGGCGCCGATATAGGTTAAGTCATACTTTGGCCCGGCCGTAAGCGAACCTTGCTCAATAGCATATTCACCCGCATCTTCCCCAGCGACCCGACTTAGGGAACCTGTTAAAACATCGCCTTCCGCCAAGGAGCCACTGATAATCTGATAGGTAAGTAGCGGATCTATCTCTCCAAATACTTTGGTCTTAGGATCCGCCACAACCGTCAAAATGTTCTGACTCACATCTAAAGTGACATTGATCGTATGCGGGCTATTGGTAGCACCCGTAGCAGCCACAGTGATGGTTCGTTCGTAAATGCCATTTGTCAGACCGGTTGCATCTACGCTCACTGTAAGCGTGGCATTACTATTTCCACTACTTGGATTCACCGACAACCAATTGGGGCCACTGCCGCCAACCGAAGCCGTCCAATTGAGAACGCCGCCTCCCCCATTTGCTATTGTCACAATTTGGCTTCCTGCGCGAGCAGTGGAAAAATTAAGAGTATTGGCGCTGACCAAAAGGACAGGGTTAGTAGTGGATGAGCTGGTATAAATTTCCACCCAGGAAAAATCAGCGACCGGAAATCCACCAGGCGAAGCCCCTGTGACAATCCCCAGTCGAGGATTGTTTAATGTTTGGGTCACCGCACCAAGAGATGTCCAAGTGCTTCCGTTCAGCGAGTAATAGGCTGTAATCACACCTGTAGCGATGTTTCGATCCAACCTTTGATATAGGTTGCTGACCGCAGTCACCGAAGGAGTATTGATATTCAAGGCATCGCCATCTAATTCCCGTACAAATGCCCATTTATTCCCCTGATCATAAGTACGCATCACCTGTAGGTAGTTGTCGTCGTCCTGATAAACAACCGTACTCGCATACTGATAATTCTGCGTTGGCGCAAAAGCCAAACGCACCCGCACACTCGTCCAATCTGGCGGCAGATTCCGAAACAAACTGTTTTGAGTATCGTTCAAATCGGCCCATAGGTCTCCAATATCTACCGGTATACGGATTCTGCCGGGATGAACTGTCTGATCAAACGAGACAACCGCGCCGGAAGTCGTCTCGGTATTGCGAACCATCCCACCTGCCGAACGAGCTAGAAAATCCCAACCATCCGCGAGTAAAGCGGCACGATTCGTGTAGGTAAACTCGAAGCGTCCAGTCGTTCGCGGATGCACATTCAGCGTTATGCTCACGGTTTGTGGGCTATTCTCAGCGCCCAAAGCCGCGATGGATAAAGTGCGTTGGAAAGATCCTACCGCCAATCCGGCAGAATTCACACTCACGCTGATGGAAGTATTATTGGTGCCTTGAGAAGGACTAACCGACAGCCAATCCTGACCATCTCCCTCGTTAGTTACGGTCCAGCTCAAATTCCCTCCGCCACTGTTGCTGATATTAATAGATTGGTCAGGTGCGTTACCACCCACAATCACGTCGAAAGTCAAATTAGATGGAGACAATGTAATGACCGGTGGTAGCTGCGTAACCACTGTCAAAGTACCATTGACGTGAGTTACAGTGTAGTTAACGTCAGTGGCCCCGGAAGCTATAATAGGGTATCCTCCCGCCGGGCTATCTGCCGTGGCTGGAGTTGTCAAGAGCACCGGAGTATCCAGAACAAACGGTGTATCGTTATTAACAAACCCCTGATAAGTAGCCGTCAATTCAGGCAAAGGTGCGCCAACGATTTTTACCTTGTCGTCAGCCGTGATCACCAACGGTGCAGGCAAGACATTGAGAGTGTTCGTAGCTATAGCAATTCGATAGTTCAGAGCGTCGGCTGGCGTAAAAAACGCCTTGAGCACCTGTGCGCTACCAGCTTTCAGTACCGTGCCTATCGGCGGATCATAATAAAAGGTGCCAGGGACATCAGCAGTAGCGTTTAATTGGGCCGTGGTGAGAGCGGCGCCATAAATAATGTCATTCGGCTGTGGCCAAGTAATAATGGGATCGGATTGTTCGGGGCAATCCGGAAACAAACGCACCTCCCGGGTAGTAGCAAGACCGGCCGGATCCGTAACGGTTAATTCAACGCGATAGTAATAAATGTTACCATCACAACCTGCCGGAGCAATTACGGTAGTAGTGGCATGATTAGTATCAGCCGGACCGGCGTGTTGATGAGTATTATGATGAAGATAAGTTACCCACTCGTATCGCAATTGATCGTTTGAGTATTCAGAATCGGATACGTCGGCCGTTAGATTATAAATTGTACTGTCGGTTAATGGATATTTGGTCCCCTCCACGGGGCTGGTAATGTTCACTACCGGCGGCGTGTTGTTCACTGAAATAATCAATCTGGCACTGGCGGTAGCACCGGCGCTGTCACGAACCACGAGACTTACATTATATTGAGTTGGCACACCATCCGGTGCATTAAATGTGTGAACTGGGTTTGCCTGATTATTAGTGGGTGAGCCATCACCAAAGTTCCAAAAGTAGGTTAATGGTAAGCCTTCCGGATCACTGGAATTGCTACCAGTAAATTGAACTGTTAATGGCCCTGGTCCATAATATTTATCGCCAGTAGCTACAGCTTTCGGAGGAAAATTTCCATTCGGCGCGTAATCGATCCGACGAATGGCCGTCGTCCAAAAAATATAATAAAGCCCGCCATTAATCGGATGAGTAGCTAGTCCCACCACCCCTTCCCCGACGTTCGCAAAACTGCGCACCGCAGTCGGCTTATAATTTGCGTCAAAGACAAAATTGCGAATCCAGCCGTCTGTAAAGTCCGCATGAAAATAGGTATTACGATAAATATCGGGAAAATCATCGCCTTCATACCAAACCCCACCGACCGAGCATGAACCGCTGAACGCCGAGCCCGAAACCGGCGATCCTGCTGCTCCCACGGTTGCTGTAGTTGCGTTGCCAGCACCATTGTATGTTCCAGTCCGAGCCACTGCGTTGCCATGCTGCCAATCCAATGCTGGACGAGTGTGGCGGAATGTTGGAATCGAAGCAGGAATGGGATTACCACAGGAGTCAGTAAACGAAATCGGGTTGAGCGAATCCTGTTTGATCAATTGATTGAAATACAGGTACTGCTGGTTGCAACCGTTCACACCATAAAATGGATTAGGCGCATCACGATTGAGAATGTTAGCGTTGTAATAATCCGGGTGAGCCGTCATCCCTTCAAAAGCCGGCCACCCAAAATTCAGGCCCGGACCGGTGGACACATGCATATCTTCCCACGTATTCCAACCAACATCTCCGATGAACAAAATACCCGGATTAGCATCTTCGCGGTTGTGACTACCGCTACCTGGAAGAATTGCGATACGATATGGGTTACGCAATCCCAGATTCCAAACTCGAGAACGCGGTGCACGTGGATTCTCTGGGTCATAAAATGGGTTACCTGGCACCCCATCGCCGGTGGCAGGATCTAATCGTAACACCTTGCCGTTAAGCGAATTGATCATCTGGGAACGATATGCTCCCACGTTCTCACTAGTCCGGATGATTCCATCTGTCAACGCTTGGAGATAATACGTATCAGATCTGCTTCCTGTATCAACACCCGTGTAAGCCGAACCATCGCCGCAAGATGCGAGCAGAGTGCCGTCCGTGCCAAACACAAGCGTCCCAACTCCGTGAGAGTCAAAAAGTATCGGAATTCCGGTCTGACGAGTCTCCCCTAATAAAACCTTCCGGGTGGCCAAGTCCACAGTTCGAAACCCATCGGCTTGATTGGCCGTGTACCGAGTAATGCGACCAATAGTAGCCGAAAAATAATCATTAGCATTGGGATTATAGTTCGGTGTTCCGAAGTTCATGAGATGGTGACGATCTACCACATACATCATGTAAATATAACCGTTCTGCACAAAATTTGGGTCCAAAGCAAAACCGAGCAACCCGTGATCATTAAACGCACCCACTTCGTCGCTGATATCAATTAGCAACGACCACGTAGTGTCACCATCATCCTGGATCCAAACCCGCCCCGAGCGTTCCCAAACATACATGCGTACGTTATCATCAAATAATATCCCCGCTGCTTCATTCCAATCCCCGCCATTTGGTCCCGGAATTGTCGTTTCAATGAAACCCGCAGGCAGTGTTGCTGCATGCAATGATCCGACCGCCAACACGAAGCCGGCATAAACCAACGCAACAAAACCCGGCTTTCTATTTCTTCCGAAAAGGGGTCCGATACAAACGCTCGTCAGAAATGTCATCAAATGTCTGAACATATCCAAATTAAATCTTAATAACTCCGACGTATTCACCGAAGATTAAGGATTAGTAACATCCAACACTCGGTAGAAACCCTTTCCTGCGTTGATGCCAAGTTCGTGGTTCACTACTACCAAATCATCGGTGGCGATATAATCTACCTGTCCATCTATCAATACTGGAGTCCACTCCGGATTCCGCAGATCCGAGTTCCATTCAAATCGATAAGTCCGGCCCTTCACCACTCGCCATGTTATTGTAAAATTTCCCGACTTCGGCGGTGTCTCGACAATGTTTACCAGCACCGGCGCCGACACGATTGTCAGCTTTCCTGTCACGTAATTGATGCTGTAGTTGACACTGGTCTGCCCTGAAGGCGTGATCACATACTCGCCCACCGCTTCGCCCGGCACTCGCGATACATCCAGATTGCCATCCAACACTTCAACACCCTCTCCGAGCACAAATCCGTCATAACTCACCGTCCACAATGGATCGGCCTGACCATATACTTTGTATTTATCATCTGCTTTAATCGTGAGCGACTTGGCTGTGATGTCCGCGTTCAACGTAGGTTGAATCAGAATGTAATTATCCGCGTCCGCTCCGCCAAGCGTGAAACCAACTGTAGTTATCTCGATATCAGTCCCTACCATCGCCTGCGCAAAACTGAAAACTGGCGTACCTTCTAAGATAACTTCATCATCATTTACTACGCCGCTCAGTGTTGCCGTTCCGCTAACCGTTGCTGCGGTTGTGGCATCGTAGGATTTATTATCCCCAGTCAATCCGCTCACAGTAAGAGGAGCCTGATTCACCGTCAACACTCCAGGAATATAGCTGATGGTGTAATTGCTGATACCGCTACCAATCGCGTCACTGGCTGTAATCGCATACGGGCTGCCTGATACATCCGCCGTAGCTACCGCACCCGCGCTCGTTAAAGTTACGCTATTCACAACGTCTCCGTTGATGAACCCGCTGGTCGTAAATTCTGTTCCGGTAAACGTAACCGCTTGCCCGTAAGTTTTGCTGGCGACATTGACCGTTACGCTTGCCGCTCTTGGCGTCACTGTCAGAACGCCGTTGTTGGTAACAATCAGCGTGTAACTACTCAATTTATTGTTGGGATCCTGTACAACCGGTATAATCGGATACGCCCCCACTGGAGAGCTGCCATCAGCAGTCGTCGTATAAGTTACCGTGACGTCCATTTCGTCTTCCGGACTGAGACCAACGACCGAACCTGTAAATTGCGGATTGGCATCACCGTAAACCCGATTGGTATTGTTGGCCGTAATCCACACCATCGTTGGCGCCGGAGCTACGACAACTTTAAAACCGCCTGCCGCGCTCAAAAATTTATTGTTGATTGCAGCTGAATTGCTGTCCGTAACACTGATAATCACATCATTCGTAGTTCCAGCCTGATCAACACCAGGAGTCCAAGAAATCAGACCGGCAGGGCTTACAGTCAAACCGGACGGTCCAGAAACCAGAGCGTACATTATACTGTTGGAAGGAATATCCACATCTGAAGCCGTTGCCTGCGCTGTCCAATTCGAAAGCGGGGAAATAATAACATCGTTTGGTAGCGTCAGCTCTGGCGCCACGTTGATCTCATAAACCGTGGCCATAAAAGTGCCAATATTGGTGTACCCTTGAACACTCGCCACGGTAGTGAAAAGATAGGTCCCAGGTCCTTGCGCCTCTGTGGGAATCCAGGTGATCACACCATTTTCGTCTATATTGGCATTATCAACCTCACTATCATCGTGAATATTGGTCACCGTCAATGCATACGTAACCGACGGCACAGAATTCCACGTCACGATGTCCAAGCGGCTTAAGTCACAAGCAAGTAAAGTGCTGGCGTAAGGATTAATGGCGCCCCCAGCCCATATTCCCAACCGGGCATCGGTAAGCGTTTGACTGGTTGTGCCGAGAACCACCCACTCCTCACCATCCGAGGAATACATGGCTATAATTTCTCCATTCTCCAAATTTCGATCCAGTCGTAAAACGAGTTCACTTTCTGTAATTTCATCGGAATTTGCCACAATCGCACCTTCTCCCATACTTTCACTTGTGAACGAAACGACACGATACTTAGAACTGCCGAATGGATTACCGAACGAACTATAAAACACCCCGACCTGAATGTAATTATCGTCATCTTGATAAAGTCCGATTTGGGCTTGTTGAAAATCTTGTGTTGGCGCAAAAGAAAGCGTCAAACGCAGGCTCATCCAGTTGGTTGGCAAATCCCGAAAGATGCTATTTTTAGTATCATTCAAATCATCCCACAAGTCACCTGTATCACATGGCAACCGCAGTACGGTGCCCAATGTTCCGTTGTTTTGGGCGTACTGTACTGATTCAGGATTCGTGTCCAGAACCTCCGTATTCCGCCCTACTCCATTGTTCGTCGCCCAGAAACTCCAACCGTCGGCCAGAAACGCCATACGATCTGGATAATCAAAAAGAACTGTATTCGTAATAATCTCTGGTGAATCAATCACTATATGGCCAGCCATATTGACAATCAGTGGCGATAACTCATTTACAAACTGATTTTCCACAGAAGGCAAGGCAATGAGGTTTGTTAATACCGTCATCGTAAATGTATTTGTAGCACTGAGATTCTGCGCGTTAACAGCCATGACATTGGTATCCGTAACTACCGTCGTAAATCGGATTGTCGCTGGCAATTGATCGCTCGAAGGAGACCAGGTAATCACTCCATTGGTATCAATGTGTGCGTCCACAACACTACCGTCCAAGACGTTGGTAGCAATCAGAGAATAATTCAGAGCGTTTACCGGCAAATCTGAGTCAACGGCCGTATTGGTGATTGAAAAGGGCCCGGCGCCAATAACAGTAAAGTCAGATTTGACCGGCAATACCGGTGCTTGGTTGATTTCATTGACAGTGACCGTGAAAACATTTGTGTCTCTGCCCGGCGGCCAAGCGGTATCTGTAACGACAGTAATAAATGTATAAACTCCTGGTCCTTGAGTTTCCGTCGGGGTCCAACTGATAATGCCATTTGCTGAAATTTGGGCATTATTCTGAATGACTCCTTCCGAGTTGGTCACAATTAGCACATAAGACAAAGATTGATAAGGCAAGTCGGCGTCATCCGCAGTATTCGTCACCGTCAAAGTCATCATCTCATCGACTATCTGATTCGAGACCGTCGACAAAACAGGAATCGCGTTTTCTCCCAAATCGAGTTCTACAGATTGAATATTTGTAGTCACCAAAGAATTCCAATAAAGGAACCCGTCGCGGGCTGTTACAGAGACATCTTCCCCATTTACGCGCACCCTCGTCACAGAAGGAAGTCCAGAAACATTTAGCTTGAAAGTGAGCACATCATTCGTACTCAGAACCGTCTCGAAGTTTCGTAATGGGGTAGCATCAAGCGGCAGTCGGTAAAAATCAAATTTAACAACTTCAGGACCTTCCTGATAATTCAGGAAAACCGTCCGATCGCGTTGCACAATGTACTTAGTTACTGCACCGATCGTATCCACCCAGATATCCTTACCAACAGAATATTGAACCGCCTCATCGTGATTATTAAATTGATGAAGAACGAGGTTAAACCATTTGCCTTCTGCAATAGCGGCGTCCACCTGCGTCTTCAAATCTTCCGGCGGGAACGGCGTATGTTCGTGCGAATTAAAGCTCTTCAAATTCATTAAATTGTACGGACTGGAGTCCTCCAATTCATTGATATTGTAGCCGCGGGCTGAGAGGAAATAATCGTACGCTACGGATTGCGCTTTAATACTGGTATATCCACACGGCCAGACAAATGAGATTACCTCAGCCTCGGTTGCAGGAGAGGTTGCCAAAAGCCCCGCCACATTTCCCTCGATTTCTCCACGCAATGTGCCGTCTGGCAAAGGACCACAAACGTGAGTGATTGTATGGGAGCCTAGTTCCATACCGGCCTCGTAATATTCGGTATAATAATTAGGCGCCACATCGCCATTCATCACATAGGTACCCCGCAGTCCGTGCGCGTAAAGGTCGGCAAATCCGCTAGGATCACCATCATCGACGCTAAGCGACATAGCCCCCCTTAAGCCGCCCTTCCATGGCGCAATTTGCACCCGCTCCGCAGGATTGATGATAAGCGTAACACGAGCATTGGTTCCCACTGCGCCAGGAGCCTCACAGGCAATAACAGTCTCGTACACTCCCGGGAGCAAGCCGCTGGTATCCACCGACAAATCTGCACTGTCAGGTGTGCTGCCATTTGTAATACTCGTCAACAGCCATGATGCTGTATTCGTCAAAGTCCAGTTGGCCGCAGGCAAATAATCCCGATCTATCGTCACGCGCAATTGCTGCCGATTGGTGTTGGATTGGCCTGCTACTGCATTAAAAACAATTTGGCGAGGTTGAAGAACCAGCCGGGGCGGATCAAACGTCTGCACGGTGATGACGTCAACTTTATGAATATCGACATTAGGAGAGCCTTCATTTGATCCACCCACGATAATTGCCAACCGCGGACTCTCGAAAGCCTGACTAAGACTCCCCACGGCAATCCAATCGTTCCCATCTAACGAGTAAAATCCAGTTAACCGGTCGTACTGATCACGATCTATTCTCAAGTGAATGTGACTGGAACTAATGAGAGCTTGGCCTGCTTCTAAATAGTGTAATAATCCCCCTCGAAATTCCCGAGTCATCGTTATCCGTTCTCCTACATTGAATACATGAACAACCGATACATAACTGTCATCATTATCGTAAATGGCCAGATTCGCCTGTTGGAAGTTGTTTGTCGGCGTGAAGGATAATTCCAGCCGCACACTTGCCCAATTCGTCGGCAGGTCGCGAAAGATACTATTGCGCGTATTGTTCAGGTACTGATAAAGATCACCAACGTCAGCCGGAATACGTAACACTCCAGGATGTTCCCCCTGATCATACGAAACAAGCGCGCCCTCTTCCGAGTCCGTAATTTCTGTATCCCGTGGCCCCCCGTCCCATTGTCGCGCAATAAAATCCCAACCGTCCGCCAACAATTCCGTCCGACTATTGTAGGTAAAATGATAGGTATTGGTGTTGTATCCCTGAGCCAGAATAGAACTCGCTCCCAAGAAACTAACAACGAACAAAATAACCAATAAACCGCCAACTCGACCACGCTCCAAAATGGGTTTCATCATAAATCGTCTTCGTTCAAAAACTTTCAGTTTAGCCACTGTCCCCCTGCCGAACCGAAACCAAAACCTTCACAGTTCGATCATGCCAGCCAGTCAGTCAGTATCGAGCTTCATTCCTGAGCGAACCGCGTCGCAAACAAGCTACCGTCTTCCCGCCGACCCACAACCGAGATTAACCGGATTCTCATCCCCGTCTGATTTCGCACCGGCTCCAAGGAAATCACCGGGACATTCAAATTTTTTCCGTAAAGCTTCATCCCACAATCGAAAAGCCCATGATCCTGCAGGATCATAGGTTTTAAGGCCAAATTCTTTGTTAATCGATTTCCGCGCGTGGTTTCGCACCACTCCGTTTAAACTGCTGATTGGCTCAAAATAGGCCACCAGACTAACTAACGTCATACTAAGAAACTTGCATCGACAGTGATTACGGAAATAAATTCCGGGAATTTACGGAACGCATTCTTACATTCAAATCATCACGTTCGTTCACCGTTTCTTCAGACAACAATTTTCGTGAAATCTAACTTGATGAAGAACGCTTCCGGATCGAGAAAAGAAGCCGCCTGAAATTCCAAGCATTTCACCGGACAAAAAACGATGACAAAGGACGTATCAATTTTTCCTTGATACGATTGATACGATCTGGTCCGAGAATCTTAGTAAGTTTTCGTAAACAATAATAACCCATGGCCGCTGAAATTATTACGCCAGCACCACTACTCCAAGGCTCAGGCAACCTGAGGCGAAAAGCCATTGCAAGAGCGATGCAGGTAGATCCGATAATAAGCAGGAAAAAATTTATTCTCGACCACCGGAACCCAGAGACGGAGCGAGCAACGACGTAAATCATAACCAGATAAAATATATACAGCCCCAGAAAAGCGATGCCAATCCCAGGAAGGCCGAAGGTCTTCAGTCCTACCCACGCAAACAGAAGATAGGTTGTCCAAGCGGCTGCATCGGTGAGCACAAAAGCAATCCCTCGGCCTTTGGCCATAAGGATAAAGCCTAGTGGCCAAGAGGCGATGCGAAGAAACATTCCTGCCATCTGCCACGAAAGAATCTCCATCGCCATATCAAATCGATCGGAATAAAATGCTTTTATCGCCCAAGGCGACAACGCCAAAGTTGCCAACAGCCCCGGCAATGCCAGTAGAAAGGAGATTTCCGCCTGTTCGTTCACCATCTGGTTACACCGGGCATTGTCACCCGCCACCGCCGTCAAACGAGGAAAAAAATCGGTCCCCATGGCCTGAAGAACAAAGCCGACATATACCATGGACAATGCACTGGCAGCCTGAAACTGGCCAGCGGCTTCCAGCCCTTCCACACGAGTCACAATTACCCGCAGCAGAAACAAAGTCGTTATGGACATCAGAGAGGTCGCTACAAATGCCAGCCCAAGACGTAACATTGCCCAGGATTCTTTCAAAACCTCTCTGGCAGGCATTCTAACCCGGGGAATTTCTATTCGTCGCACGTAGATCCATGCCACCGGCAAACCTAACCCCGATGCAATCACCATGTAGGCAGCAATGCCGTTTTGTCCCCAGATCAAAACGACAGGAATGGTGACGGCAGTGCCAATGAGTGCTCCCCATATGTTCATTCGCGCCATGTCACCGATTCGACGCAAGCCATTCAACAATGCACCCTGACCTCCAACTACTGCACCAAACAGTAAGGTGACTGAGAGCAGTCCGATACTCGTCGAATGCTCCGAATCACCAAATGCCAACTCACTGATTGCCGTGCGCGCGAAAAAGACTGTAGCAGCCCCAACCACGCCCAGAACCATACAGGCCCGGCGGAGAGTGAAAGCAGTGCGGGCAACGGATTCTTTATTACCGGAGCTCGCCGCAACTGCAATCTGCCGGACGCCCGCCGTTCCTAGACCAAAATCAAAAAACGTCCGAGCCACGCTCATAACTGAATCAAATATTGCCTCTAACCCCACGCCACTTGGCCCCAAAAATACCGCCACCACTTTTGTACGCACCATGCGGATGAGCATCACAATGACACTTGATCCGCCGATGATCGAAGATGATTTCAACGCCTCGACATGAGACGTGCGCGGTTTATCCTGTGGCGAGGGCGCAGTTGCAGAGGGCGCGTTGTTATTCATCAAACCGTTCTTTCGACGAGGGAATGCGGTTGCTCAACCGTCGCGCTGTTATCTCTGCTGGAAACCAATTTCAGCATAATGGGCTTTGGAAGAAGCAGTATCAAAAAAAGGAATGCAGCCTGAATACATCGCCGAAAACCCAGGCGGCCATATCGGAGATATCGCATCACGAGACCGGCCAGAGAGAGCCGTCTCCAGTGTTCCAAATGCGGGCTCTGCACACCAAGGCGCAAAGCCACGCACAAACACTTCAACAATTCATAATCTTTCCACTCCGGCAAAGTCGGATCCGTCACTCCCTTCAACTGGCATGGGCGCGCGAACAAAATGCGACGGCGGTAGTAATCATCTATGCTTCTCGCCAGTTGTTTGGCGTCGTTGTAGCTCTGTGTCCTCGACGCGAAATTGTTATTCGAATGTATGCGATAGGCCACCAATTCAGTGTCGATCGACTTAACCGCGCCGTGCAACGAAGCGTTGACCAGCAAGTAAGCATCTGCGCTGATGCGGAAGTCTTCCTCTGGAATCTCACCAATCGCCTTGACCACGTCGGCACGGATGATGTTCGTGCTGGTCGGCGACCAGAAGAAGTCGCCGCCAAGGCGCACGTGCTCGAACAGGTCACCCTCAAAATCCCGATAGTAACGTTTCATTTCGGCGGCAGTGACGACGATATCCTTTCCGTCACCGTCCACCAGTCTAGCGCGACAATAGACGCGAGCACCGTTCTCCGGGAACTGCTCAATGAAAGTCTCAATGGCTCGCGGATACAAGTAGTCGTCAGAGTCAAGGATTAGTAAGTATTCACCTCGAACCATGCGCAATCCGGCATTGAATGCGGAAGCCTGCCCACCATTCGCTTTCAGGATGACAGTGCATTGCTCTTTGTATCGCTCAATAATCTTACGAGAGTTGTCGGTGGAGCCGTCATCGACAACAATCACCTCAATATTCTCCCAAGTCTGCGACAAAGCGCTGCCAATCGCTTGCTCCAGATAGCGAGCGTAGTTGAAATTATTGATGACAATGGAGACACGCGGTTTCATTAAGCACCTTGCGCCGGATATAAAACACGTCGAAGCCGGCTGCGAAGACGAACGCGGCTGCGAAGACTTTCAATCACATCTATGACAATATCGCTAAAAGAACGGCGAAAGCGTGTCCGCTTGCGGTAATGGTTGTAGAGCCGGGCGTTGACGCTACGGTAACCAGGGGTCCACGGCTTGTTGACCGTGATGAAGTGAGCAATCACAGGACGTTGCGAGGCAGGCAATTTATCGACTGCGGTAGGTATCAGGTAATGCCCTTGGAAGTTCCAACGTGAGTCTAATACCTTCCATGCGCGATCACACGCAACGTTGAGCGCATTCTGATCCGGATAAGGAGACGTCTTATGCGTGGAGAGATAATCCATCGCTTGACGTGTCAACTCATGCCGGATGCATACATCGATATCAAAGAGAAGCACTCCTGAGTTGAAGTAGTTCTCCACCTTCGGTACTCCTGGCCAACGCTCGATTCGGCCGGCTTTAAAGTCTGGATCGATACAGGAATCAATAACTGCTGCAATCGGAGCATTGCCCATATCCATGTTACAGAGTTCCTCCAGATCGCCCAGCACGAGCAAATCCGCATCCAGGTAGAGCACACGCCTGGCGGTCCCTGAGAAGAGCTGCGGAATGCTGAGTCTCGCCAGCGATATGGGCGTAAACTGCTGCGGTAGTGGATAAGTCCGGAATAGCTCCACATCCGCCTCTACCCAACGTAAGTCTGCAGCCCCGCCAGGCAGCGAGTCGGAGACCCTCTGTCGCATATCCTGCGAAAATCGGTCGGTCAGGATATGAACCTGAATCGGCCAATGACGCTTGTTGTTCTCGTACAACGAGCGCAGTGCCGTTGCTAAAGGCATCGCAAATCTTTCGTCGCATGCCATCACGATAGGACATAGTCGGCTGCCTTCGGTGGCCGTACCAGCATCCTTACTCGTGCCAAGGTTTAGACTCATGCCTTGCTCCCGCCTTTCAACGAACCATTAATTATGACTTGCTGCCCCTCCACTTTCTTAAACAACGAACAAGTCGCCTTCGTACCCCTAGCAGATAGTTTTCGAGAATCGGCCCGAACCGTTGCTGTGGCCACGGTGCAGCTTCCATAATCTCAACGAACCGCCGCATTGACATTTCTGACTCATACGGCTGTGCATATTGATACACACGTTCAGCCTCTTGAGCGTACTCCGCTGGCGACAACTTCAGGATTCGTTCAATTTCATCTACCACCTTTAAGGTCGGGGACTCCCGGCGGACATCACCAACGCTACCGAGCGGCAAGCGATAAAGTGGACCGTAAGTCATGCCAGCATGATCATAGGCTAACGCCAGCACATTCGGCACGCCAAACAGAGAGGCTTCGACAATACTCGTCCCCATCCCCACGAATACGTAAGCTTCGGCCAACATCCGTCGGCACTGTTTATAAGGCATCGGACCAGCCAGCGTGATAACGCCTTCCAGCTTGCGTGCCTGGATTATCTTGCGCATCTCAGCTTCATATTCACCAGTGCCGTGCACGGTCCACGTCACCTGGTGGCCGCGGCGGATTAACTCGTCAACAACCTGAATCATGTACAAGTTATATCCTTTCATGTCCCCCAATCTGCCAATTGATACAATGCGCCCTCGGATTGGCCGCCGTACGGCAGGAAGAAAAAGCCTCGAGTCAACTGGCAGCAGCCATAACTCTCCGCCTTGGCCATGCCTTTCCTCCAAGTATTCAATCTGCTCAGGCGACATGAAAACGCGGGCACGAGCAGGGGTGTTCCTCAAAAAACTGCGCAGATAGAAATCCAGTGGCTGATCTCGCAAGTGCTGACAGGGGCCGTAAAACCCGGCAACCGCCTTTGCTCCGGTGATTACAGCCAACTGGTACGCGATCCAAGCCGTGTGAAGTTCCCAATTAAAACTTTTGATAACATCTGGCCGTGGCACATTCAGCCTGCGCCATATCCGTTTGGCTCGAAAATAATATTGCAACCGCCAAAACTCTTCACCGAGTGCGACACATCGCACACCGGGAGGCAGAAGCTCACCCCAATGGCGATCAGAAGTTGTCAACACGGTTACTTGGTGGCCGTGTGACACCAGCCAATGCGACATTCGCACAATCTGAGTTTCAATTCCGCCCCAAATACCCGGGCTCGGATAGACAAAAAGAAGATGCATTAAATCAGTTTCCTATTCCTAATCAGTGTATAGAAGTGGACTTAAAGATCTTTTA
Organism: uncultured Verrucomicrobiota bacterium; assembly: GCA_937894935.1. GTDB lineage: Bacteria > Verrucomicrobiota > Verrucomicrobiia > Limisphaerales > JADLHS01 > JADLHS01. The sequence continues at coordinate 20,572 of CALAYC010000020.1, read as the reverse complement.
ACAATGTTTTAAGAAACTCATTTTTCTAAATAACCATGCCCAAATTACCAGTGTCAGCTACCTCTTGGCCAATCAACCGCCATATCGTCATGATTTCTTGCGGACTTTACAAGAAATGATGGCTACATTCTTGATTTTTAACGATTTTGGAGTTCAGTCTGACGATTTGTAATCCCCTATTCGAAACGAGAATAATTGTCGAAGTTTCCACCCCAGCGGACCCAGCGCCGCTGCACCGAAGAGTACCCAGCGCCGCCATTGCATGGGACGTCGCCGCAACAACCGCAAGCTGTGATTCCGGGCCGTATGGAAGTTTCGTGCCGCAAATGCAGAGCGCGCCCAATCCCACATTAATTCTTCTTCCGATGGAGTTCTAATCTTTAATACTCCAGTCGGAACTGTCCCCGACCTTTTTCGCCGTAACCAAGCCTCTTCCAACGCTTTCCGGGCCATCTCCCTTTGATATTCCGCACGGGAAAACGTCAAGCTTTTCAGATGTAATCGATATCGAAGTAAAACGCCACGAACATTTGCCAAGCGCCCAACCTCGCCGAGGCGCAAAAATAAATCATAATCCTCGGCAGAATCGTAATTGGCCCGATAACCCCCAATCTGCTGGACAACATCGCGACGCATCATCACAGTCGGATTTACAATCGCTCCGGGTCGCCCCTCGATATGTGCTTCATCAATATCTTCATGCCTCTCTGGCAGCTTCCAGAAATCAATTGGCAAACCATCGCTGTCAATTCGCAATACTTGCGCTCCCACAGCACAGACTTCTGGGTGCTTTTCCAAAAATGCCACTTCAACTGCCAGTCGGTCTGGCGATGCGATGTCATCGGCATCCATCATTGCAACCAGATCTGCCCGGGCCAAGGCTATCCCTCGATTGCGTTGTGCGACCACTCCGCAGTGGCCCCCCTCCGCAACAATCACCCGTTGATCGCGAACAGCGATCGCTTTGGCAATCTCTACCGAGCGGTCCGAAGAACCGTCATCAAGGACCAACACCTCAAAGTCGGCCATAGTCTGCCGCAGAATGCTTTCCAGCGCCTGCTGCAAGTAACGTTCGCAGTTGTAAACTGGTATAAGAACAGAAACGCGTGGCATGTCAGCTTCGCAAACAGATAGATCGGTCGGCATTTAGTTTCAGGCAGCGCTCCATACTTTTTAACAACAACGGCGCCTGATGATCAACGGTATAAATCTCACGAACCCGTCGCGCCGCTTCATCACCTAGTCGCCGCCGCAACGTTGCATTACCTTGAAGCGTCCTAAGTCGTTCGCAAAAAGCCTCAAGCTCCAGGTACGGAACAGTGAATCCCGCTCCATCCCGAACGAATTCCGCTCCACCGCCAGCCTGTTCGAAACAGACGGTCGGCAGACCTGCCGCACCCGCTTCCAACATGACAAGCGGAAACGGGTCTTCTCTCGAAGTCAAAGCGAACGCATCCATCGCACAATAGTATTCGGCCACTGCCGCAGTAGTTGCCACCAATCGACACGGCACACGTATTCCGCTCAGCCTCACATCCTGCTGAAACTCCAACGATTCCTGATCGTTAAGATGCCCGCCGACCCAGAGAAATCCCAACGGCTGACCCGGCTGTTGTTGCGCAAATCGCTTTGCGATCTGCACAAACAAATCCGTGCCTTTGCGCCAACCGAGCGCTCCGCACCCCCCTACAACGAACGCATTTTCAGCAAAACCAAGCTCCTTCCGAATCCGTGTTCGATAGCGTTGTTTTTCGTCGGTCGTAAAAGTATTTGGCGGAATAAATCCGTGTACCAAATCAACCGATTCTGGCAGCACTTTAAATTCGTTAACTAGAGTATTGTGCACCGCTTGAGAGACCGCCACGAATCGTTGCGCCATTGGAAACACCTGTTCCCAGGCATCCCCCATCGTGAGCCGCACGGCATATGACATTTCGTGCACGTGCCACAGCAGGCTGGGGCTGTGACGGATCAGATGCGGAACATGCCGCCAATTGGCCACGGTATTGAGGTGCACGAGGTCATAACGTTTTCCTCGTAGCAACGTTTTCAGGAATGCACTTTCCAATCGCGACGACAGCAGTGCGCGTGTTTTGTGAGGTAGCGAGTTCAATACCCGCGCCGGATTGCGCCACACTCGCGTTGGCACGAGAGCCTGAAACTCCGGCAGTAAATCGCCTTTGCCTGCCACGAGAACCTCGATTTGAAAGTCCGTTCTCCGTCGCAACCACCGCAAGAGATGAAGCAGCAAAATAGTCGCTCCATTACGGGAAGCGGAATGACTCACAAAAAGTACACGCGCGGATGATTTCGACATGTCAGTCAGAACAATTCCTCGGAAAAATTCACGGCCGTCAAAACGCCCGTTGCTGTAACAGATCGCGATAAATGATCGCAGGATCAGAAACGCGTCGCCCCGGATGATGTCGCCGTAACAGAATGTTAATCGATTGAACGATGTTCCAGCGGATCATCGGCCAGCAATTCGCAGTAATTTCGGCACAAGGGCTGATAATTGGCAGTTGATTACGCCATTTGCGTCGCATGAACAGATAACTGCGCCAGAAAGCCAGCGGCAGCATGTTGTAACCATTGGTATTATGGATGCAAAACGCCGAGATCGCATAGCACTTGAGCCCGCGACGCTGCGCCTCCAGACAAATATCCGTGCCATACATGTGATACCCAGGAAGAGACTCGTCGAAGCGAATGCCCGAAGATTTGCGCACGATGAAAAGGAGTTCGTCCACCGTTCGAACTTCCTTTGGCTCCTCAAATTTGCGTCCGAGAGTCTGTTTCAATCCGGTGCAGTAAACATGACCGTGCCGCGCTCCCGAATTCCCTACCCCCCAGATACCCGCGACCGCCCAATCGGGATCATTAGCCGCGAACCACGTCAAGGCTGCCTGCACGCGCTCCGTCCAATCCGGCGGCAAAAAAACATCCTGATGGGCGAACACCAACACATCGGTCGTCGCCTGGTCGATCGCGGCATTATACGCCTTCGCAGCACTGCTATACCCCCTCTGCCAGATCCGTTCCGCTGGCGGAGTTGTTACCGGTGAACCCAGTAAACATTTTTCTAACAACTGTTGATCGTTCACCGCCGCGATCAAGGACCAATTAAAACGCGATTGCGTTGCCTGGTCGGCAACAGCCGTTTCGCCTTCGGATCGGCCCGAATGAACGGAGGAATTCATTTCGCTCAAGCGGGATCTGGAATTTTTCCGGACGTCGCCGGATTTTCAAACGATGGAGCCACTCGCACTATCCGATTCAAACACAGTCCTGGTAACGCTCCAATAACGAGCATGTGCGGCACTGTGCTTTGATCGAAATACGAAATGGAGAGAAACGTGAAGCAGTGCGCAAAAAGTGAAGCGCCTACGCTCCAAAGCGTAAACTCCAAAGGATCGCGAGCCTGGCGCAACTGACGCATCCGGCGTCCTAACATTTGAAATCCTTTCAACATGATCCCGATGAATAACAACATGAGCGGGAGACCTCCGGTTACGCCCATCGCAATGTAATGATTCGTGATATCGGTATGATACGCACTCCAGTCAATACCATACGCGATCCAGTGACGCGTGTAATCCGTCCCCGTCATCCACCACTCTCCCAGATGATTCAACGCCGCCGTAATCAGTTCCGCGCGGTGCCATCCCGTGCTGCCACCCGCCAAATCAATTCGCGCCATCAAATACCATACCGGCGCCTGCATCGCGAGATGCAATAACACAAAAACTCCAATTACCGCCGCACGGATTTTCCCGACACTCGTTCGCCACCGCCACAGCATCATCGCCATAATTGCGGATGCAATCGTCATGATCGGTCCACTTGAAGCGCAGCTCAACACGATAACCACACAGGCCCCCAATCCCACGATTGCCCATCGTCTCGCTGTTCGAAGCAGTGGCCAGACCAGGACCGAAGACGTCGCGGCAAAAGTTCCTAACAAAATAGGATGCGAAAATGGCCCGGCAGCACGCACACGCCCCGACCGAATGGTCACCGTTCCTGAACCGCTGCCCAATACTCCATAAAGATTGGATTGTGCCAGCTTCTCGTATACGGCCATCAATGCCAACGGCGTGATAATCGCAACCAGGCATTTTATGTAGTTGTGGTAATCCTCCGGGCTACGCAGAAAAGCGCGTGCATACATATAGGACCCGACCACGCCATACAATTGTGACAAGCGGATCGTAACGGGATTATGGTCCGGCGGATTATGAAAAAATCCGCATATTGCCATCCAACCCGCCCACAGCATGACGAGACGATCCAGCGGATGTTGCCATGAAAAACGAATGAGTTTCTCACGCGCGGCACGAATCAGCCCGGCCAAAATTACCAATTTCGCTGTGTCGAAATTCGCCCCCAGCGAAAGCACAGGAACGTTCTGAAAATGGCAGGCTGCAATCAAAAGCGGTGCCGCAGCGTAGCATCGCGGCAGTCGAAACTGCACGACGATCAACACCAGCACCAAAAGGTAAAAGATTGGATTCACTGCCCCAACAGCCCCTCAATCACCGCTTCAAATCACCCGTCGAAAGGAAGAAATCACCCGGAAAATGCGTTTGCTGCTTCCAGTAAGCAGCAAACGAAATAGCATTGTGCTCTCTACAATTCGACCGGAAAGCGCGCAGCGCTGCGGTCAATTCCTCAGCACTGCGCTTGATGATTAATTGAATCAGTTGAAAACCACACGCAACGCGGTAGGCGCTGCCGGTCCGGATGAAGCCTGATAAAGACTTTGCACCTGCGCTGCCGTCAAAGCCCGAGCGTAAATCCGGAGTTCATCAATTGCGCCCTTCATAAATTCACCAGGGCCACCATGTGCCCCGATATACAAGGGCTGCGAGTAGCTGATGATGTTACCGCTTTGCGGAGCGCTTCCCTGTTCGACACCATTGACATAAATCCGGATCATCGTCCCGTCATAGACTCCCACCAGATGCACCCACTGACCGTATGCAACTGAAGTCGCTGAACTGACAAAGGCGCCGCTTCCTTCCGCATTTACAAGCTGAAACATCGGAGTCCAGGTGCTTGCAGAAGCGTGACCGCCGAACAGATGCCAAGCAAAGTATGGCGCGTTGAAAGCACCAACATCTTTCACCTTGGCTAGAATCTGCTGCCACGTTCCCAGGTTTTCGAGTTTCACCCATGTCGAAACCGTAATCGCGTTACCCGTAATGTTCAGCGCCGCACTGTGAGGTGCATCCGCGCGATCATTTACTCCGTCAAACACCAATCCGTTCCCCGCTTTGCCGGTTGTCCAAGTCGCACCGTTACGCAAGGTCATTACGCTGTTGGCAAAGCTGTCAACAGAAGTCGTTCCAGCGCCTTCGTTGAAGCTCCAATAAAAGTTCGGCGATGGCAGCGCTCCGATTGGATTGGAAACAGTAACGGTATTCGTCGCGCTCCAGCGCGTGTTGCCAGCCGCGTCCCGAGCCTGCGCATAAATCTGATATGTGCCATTGGCCACTGCCGTCGAATCCCATTGATACGAATACGGGCTGGTGGCGTCATCGGTAAGCTGAATGCCGCTGACAAAAAATCTTACTCCGACAACCCCAACGTTATCACTGGCGGTAGCAGAAATAGTCACCAAATCTTTCAACACGCTTCCGGAAGACGGACTGCTCAATGTCACAGATGGAGCAACGGTATCGGAAACACCTGTGGAGAACGTCAGATTTCCAGAAGATGACTGATTCCCCGCCGCATCCGTGGCACGAATCCGGTAATTATAGGTAGTACCACTCGACAACCCGGTGATTGTCACCGTATGCGAGGTGGCCAAAGACGAGCTGCTCACGGTAGCGCCATAGCTCGTGGTCGTTCCATAATCCACAACACCCGTCGCCGGCTCGCTGGTGATCCACGTGATCACCGCAACAAGTGGCGTGCTCAACGATACACCGATGTTTGATAACGTCGGAGGCGTTACATCGGTAACGCTTCCGGTGTATTCAAACGCACCGCGATCAGCTACCCCATCAGCCCCACGCACATTTCCTAACAAGTCGACATTGAAAGGTGACGGAAGGCTTTCTCCTGCCGCTGTGGCGCGGGCCAGTCGATAGTCGCCACCGGAATAATTCACAAAAGTGCTGGTCGCCAAGCTCGTTTGAGCATTCGCTCCGGTACCGCTTCCCGAGAATGAGCAAGAACTGACCGTGCAACCGTCAAAGCTCGGTGTTCCGAGATTCCCCATCATGAAGATACAATTCTTCACCACTGAATTTCCGCCCAAACTCACCTGTCGCGTATAGACTTTCGGACGGATGATGGTCTCATTGTAAATCTGGAATCCGGTGCAACTGCCGCCAATAAAGCCGATGAATCCATCGCCGTATTCGCAATCTTCATAGACATTACCGTACACCTGCCAATTCCTCGCCACGTTCACCGCCCAGGCCGCCGTACCGATCATATTCCGCGAACGATTGAACCGGTAGATATGGCCGTCATTGCCACCATAATAAGCCGACACATTTTCGCCGTGATTGTTAGGCTGAGAGCTCCAGTTGTCGGCAAAGGCATTGTATTCACAAACGAAGTTGGCGCATTCCCGGACTTGCACGCCCACGTTGCCGTACTGAAAGAAACACCGACTGATGGTCCAGTTGGAATACGTGCCGGGATTCCCCTGTCGATCAATCCACACATGTCGACGGCCGATATCTCCACCGCTTCCGGGAGAGCTATTGATACCTTTCAAATAGGTATTCCGAATAGTGATGTTATCAATACCGCCAATCCCGCGTTGATCAATCTGAACGTTGCCATTGTCCCGAATCATGAAGCCGTAGGCTGAACCGTCGAACCAGTTATTCTCATTCCGCGTTCCGCCATCAAAAATCCAGTAGTCTGAACGAAACGAAATCGGCGCATTGAACACCGCTTGTTGCGTCCCGTAGGAATCCATCCATCCGACACTTGTCCCGTGATTCTCGACCGTGGCTTTACGAATCGTGATGTAAGCGCTGCCGCTCGCCGGGGTGGTGAAGCTCATTGAAGAATAGCTACCACCAGCGACATAGTAGGTCGCACCCCGTTGCATATTCGACGGAAGAGACGGCATCGCATTTGCCCAATCAGAGCCGCTGCCGTTTCCTGTCGCACCAGCGCGAACGTAAAATACGCTCTGAGCCAGAGCGCTGCTACCGCTCGCACCACAGAGCAGTCCGAGGATCAATCCACAAACAGTAAAAAGTCTATTCATCTTGGTTGGACTGAAAGCAGTCCCTACGCCAATCCAAAAATCACTTCTGTAATTTCGGTGAGCCTGCACCTTCCTATGCATATAAAGTTGCCCAATTGCTCCACCGTCTTACCTGTAAACCTTTGAAATGAAAGTGAATGAGAAGCACATCTTAAAAACGTTCGAGTCGAATTAAAAAGGGCGTTAACCGAATCTGAATGCAAACAGAAGTTTTCCTACGGTTACCAACAAGCGCTCTGTGTTTAGTGACTGGAAAAAAACGTCCGAGATTTAAACAAGCGATGTCATTTCTTAGTCCCTGCTGACAAGGAATTTCCTTGGCAAAACTCAAACGCACCACGATCCCATTCACCATCATCACCTCGGATCTCACCGGTCAAATCACGATCGAAAGGCGCTGCCAATATTCGCCCCGCATGAGTCGCGGAACGCAGTCTGAAATCGTCGCGTGCGTAATCAACAAAAATGGATGGCGTAATGTTCGTTTGCGCATCCGCCTCCTCCCAAGACCACGAATACGCGTTGTGACTATACTCAGCGCCTGCCCCATTCCAAAAACCATCGCCACAATCAATCCACAGATTATTAAAAACTTGGTTATTGTGACCGCTCCGAATCGCTATGCCGCTGTTCAGACCACCGGCCTTTCTCGCAATTGTATTGTTGTAAATTTTTGTATTCGCAAATGGCCACTCTTCGCGATCAAAGCCAAACACTCCATCTCCGAGGTTGCAGTTCCAGATCACGTTTCCGTAAATCTCAAACCCCTCAACCGGATGCGAAGCACCAGAGCTGAAAGCAATCACCGCTGTGCCGGTGATAGAACGAAACTGGTTATACCGAATAATCAAACCGCGATTGGAATAATACGCCGACATCGCCTCACCGTGATTTGCCGCATTGGATTCGTTCGCGTCGAACGCAGAATACTCCACGATCATTCCATCATTGTTTCTGGAAAAAATCGGCACATTCCCAAACTGAAAAAAACAGCGGCTCACTTTCAACCCGGTGAATGTGCCACTGCCACCCATCGTATCAATATCCAGACCGTAACGCCGCCCCGTTACTGTTGTCGACAAACCACTGTTACGCGCCAGGAAATAGATGTTGTGCAATTCAACATTGGTAACAGCTCTTCCATGACTCCCCAACCGCATCTGCTGCTCATTTTCATTGTGCCAGATCTGAAATCCGTAGCTCGCGCCATCAAACCAGTTGGTTTCGTTCCGTTGCACTCCATCAAAAATCCAATTACTCGAATCCACATACAACGGCCCTAGCCAAACAATCGGCCCGGAGGCAAATTCCGGCTTCCATCCTTCGGACGGGCCGTGTTCCGCCGTTGTCGCCTTCTTGATCACGATCCAATTCGTACCGCGTTCGCGTTCATTAAAACGGTAGCTCGGATAAGTGCCTGCTGCGATATAGTAGGTAGCTCCTCGTTTCAATCGCTTTGGCAATTGCGAGAAGGCGCTATCCCAATTGGAGCCGTCGCCACCCTTCGCTCCTGCACGTACACAAAATTCAGTTCGTTCGCTCTCAGTTCCACATCCCGATAACAACACCAACAATAAAGAAAGAATAACACCACTCAGCCATTTTCTGTCCGTCATCACGGGAAACATCATGCGACGGTTAGGCTTCAGGAATGCAATCCGAATTCGCGATGCCACAATTCCAAAACCAGGAGACTGAATACTTCCTGCGAACAATCCAATGCGTGTTGCGCCTTTCCTCCGTTGCGATCTTGCGTCGATGTTTTCTGCTGCTGAGCCACCAATTCCCGAACTGTCTGAGGTTGAAAATAGCGATTCAATGCCGCGCGCGAATCCAACACAAGGTCACCGACAAAGTCCCGCAACTCGTGTTTCAACCACTGATTGTACGGCAGCGGAAAGCCTGCTTTCTTTCGCTGCAAAATCGGTGCTGGCACGGAGTCTTGCAGTGCCAATCGCAACACGCGCTTCATCATCCCACCGTTAACTTTGAAATCAGCCGGCAGCCTGCTGGCAAACTCCAACACCCGATGATCCAATAAAGGCACGCGCAACTCGACTGAAGTCGCCATCGTCATTTTGTCCGCTTTCACCAACAGATCATCCGGCAACCAGGATTTTGAATCGACATAGAGCATTTGTTCCAGTGTCGCTCCTCCTTGGACTCGTGCGAACAGGTCGCGAGTAGGCTGATGGGACATAGCCCCATTCAAAGCCATCGCAAAATCTTTCCGATACAACGTACCTTTGCTGCGATTGAACGGAGATTCCGGCGTTGCTGTCAGGCCGTAATAATAATCAGGCATTGCCCGAGAAACGCCACTGCGGTAATGACGATTATCCTGTCCACGCGCCAACTCCAACAATTTGAAACCGCCATTCAATAATCCCCGGGCCGGACCAAGCCTTCTTTTCCATTGCTCAAGTACCATCAGGTTCCGGTATTTCGGATAACCGGCAAAAGCCTCATCGCCTCCCTCGCCCGACAATAAAACCTTCACGCCTTTTTCCCGCGCCAACCGTGAGACGAAGTATAAGCTGATCGCTGGCGGCTCGCATACCGGCTCTTCCATGTGAGTCACGTAACGCGGTAGAAAATCCCGAAAATCATTTGCCGTCAGACTCAGGTCATGGTGCACCGTGCCAAACTTTTCCGCTGCCATTCTTGCGAATGGCCGCTCGTCGGCAAAACTGGCCCCCGAAAATCCCACAGTGAAAGTATTAAGCCCTTGCGGCGAATATTCGGCCGCGTAACGCAACACTCCGGTTGAATCGACGCCACCACTTAATAACACTCCAACAGGCACGTCGCTGATCATGTGATCGCGTACGGTCTGTGATAAAAGCTGCTGCAATTCCGCAACCGCTTCATCTATATTTTCCCATCGCGCTTCAGGCTTAAAAGCCAGATCCCAATATTCCCGTTTAGTCACCTGGCCATTTTTGACGGTCAGACAATTTCCGGGTTCAAGTTTCAGAATTCCTCGAAACAAAGTTTCGTTTCCAGGCAGATAATAATAGGTCAGAAACCGATCAATCGCGCGCAGGTTCACCTCACGGGGCACTGTTGGATCTGCCAACAACGATTTAATCTCAGATCCAAACAGCAACGCCTTGCCTGTGTTGACATAGTAAAGCGGTTTGATACCGATGCGATCGCGTGCCAGAAACAAAACCTGTTTACGTTGATCCCAGATCGCAAAAGCAAACATGCCTCGCAACCGTTTCACACACTCCTCGCCGTACTCCTCGTAGAGATGAATGATGACCTCGGTATCAGTCGTCGATGAAAACTGATGGCCTCGGGCAAGCAGCTCCTCGCGCAGTTCCTGATAATTGTAAATTTCACCATTGAAAACAATCCAGACGGTTTTGTCTTCATTTGCCATCGGCTGCGCGCCAGTGGGCCGAAGATCAATAATTGATAACCGACGATGCCCCAGACCGACCGCACCCGAAAGATGCCGTCCCGCCCCGTCCGGACCACGATGCACAATAACATCGGTCATCCGCTGGATCACCTCCGGCTCAACAGGAGTTTGTCCATCAAAATAAATTTTACCAGCAATGCCGCACATATTACTTAACTCACCGTTGAACCGGCGGGCGTCGTCGCCGAACGTCTGTTTTGTCTCGGCCAACGCGACAATCCAAGGCCCCAATTACAAATTGCCAACCACTTACTGCACGCGCTGCGCCAGCGGCTCGCACCATTCCTGAACAACAACCACGGAGAAAGTATTACCAATACCAACAGACGAATCAAAGCAGTGCCAGCTAACGCTCCGCGATAGCAAAGGCTATAAATCCGACCACGCGTCTTCCGTAAGAACTGACTGATGGATTCAAACATCATTACACTGGAAAAATTACTCCGCGCCTGCTGGCTGCTGCCCCCACCGTGATGCACGATTACCGCATCACCGACATAGTAGTTGCTGAAACCGGCCTGCTGCGCCTTGTAACACAAATCCACATCCTCCGCGTACATGAAATATTCGGTACCGAACTGCCCAATGGTTTCAAAAACTTTTCGCCGCATCATTAAACAGGCACCTGAAATCATCTCAACCTTCGCCGGTTGCCGCGGTTCTTCGTACAAGGCACGCATCCCCCAAAGGCGCGACCGCGGAGTCCTCCGTCGCAATGCTTCAGCACTTAGAATCTGATTCAGAATCGTCGGGAAAGACTGAATGCAACTTGTTTGAATTGTTCCGTCGCTGTTCAGCAGTTTGCCACCAATCGCTCCGGCGTCAGGCAACTGAAGCAAGGCCGAATAGAGACGATTGATCGCTGCCCCGACCAACTCCGTATCTGGATTCAAAAACAAAACCACATTGCCGCGAGATTCTCGGAAGGCGCGATTGTTGGCTTTGGAAAAGCCCAGATTTTCGTGGCTTTGAATGAAACGGACTTGCGGGAATTCCTCTCGCAACATCTCACCGGCACCATCGAATGACGCAGAATCAATGACGATTATCTCGAAATCCAATTCTGAAGTCTCACGCAGTACGGAAGCAACGCACTTACGTAAATAGTCCTTGGATTTCCAGTTTACGATGATGATTGAAAGATCCATCGACCTGAAACTCGGCCGCCCCACTTTGCCCGCACGAATTTATTCGCCTCCTGATTAGCTCCGGCGGCGGCTCAAGTGTAATAGCGCCCCAATCGCGACGAGACTGAGCGCCGTCGGTTCGGGCACAGCAGAGATTGGATTCAAACCGGAAATTTGCAGAGTCACCTGCGGACTGCGTGGACTGTCACCCGCAAACGTCTCCGTGAGCATCGTGAGTTTATAGATATCGCTCTCCAGCAGTTCCCCTCCTAAAACCATGTCCGCCGAGACATCGTTCTGCATCAAATCGAAAACCGATATCCCGCCCACCGTACCGGATCGAAACGCCCATTCATAATTCCACACCTCTGTGCCGGTTGTGGTATTTACGAGACTGAGAACGCCGCGACTGGCATCCCACCAATGTCCATCAGCCGAAAACTCGAGTTGAAAACCCGTTGTGCCACTCATGATGGGTGAAAACCAGACCTCACAACTGGCCAACGCCCGCGATGATGTATTCCACGCCCCGGCCGCAGTCGCACTGGGCGTAAATGCACGCACCGAGAACGCACCCGCTGTCGCCTCTGCCAGCAACCCCTCGGTTCCCGTAAACGGATTGATCAAAATTGAATCACTCAGAAAATCCGCTGAATTAAGACTACGCGAAAAATCACTTTCTTCCGGCCACGACTGCGTCAACTGCAACTCAGTTGTATTCCGAACCTCGAAGATTGTGATACCTGCTGGTTCTGCCTGAGCCACGAACAACCCGGCAAATGGCAACATCAGCCATCGAATCCCCAGCAGTTTGAAATTTATTCCTCGAAGTTTGACCTGTGACATGCAGCGTTATCGTAACTTCTGGTCCGAAGCCGTCAAGCAACGGACGTTCGGTACTATTGGCCTCTGTTGTCGGGAAATCCCGCCAGAAAAACCCTGGTCTTACTCAGATTTTTAGCGTCCCGCTGGAGCCACGAGTGATGAATCTCTAATAAAGGCGCGATGCCAAAGCTCAAGCGACAACAGCAAATAAATATGTCGCGTACAATCATCCAATCCATCTCGATGACGGTCTAGAATCTGACGAATGTAATTCTGATCGAAGTAGATTCCCATCGCTGCATCCGAACTCAACAACAACTCCTCCAAGCGCGGCCGCATTGACGTCGCGAACCATTTACTCAACGGATGCGCGAAGCCTTTTTTCTTTCGATAAACTACTTCGCGTGGCAGCCATTTCAGCAGCGCCTTTTTGTGTAAATATTTTCCGGTAACGCCATTCAACTTGTAACGCAGCGGCAGACTTTCAATGAATTCCACAAGCCGAACATCAAGGAATGGCACTCGCACCTCGATGGAGTTAGCCATGGACGTCTTATCGCCCACCATCAGCAAATCATCAGGTAGATTGGCGCGTGTATCCATGTAAAGCATTTGCGAAACAGGGTCCAGGTGCTTCACATCTTCCTGCAATCCACGCAGCGCTTCCTTGGTCCGATACGCCTCCGCTTCTGAACCGATTGCCAACGGGCCACGAAAGAGATTCATCTTCATGTCCGCGCTGAAAAAGGAATACACCTTTGCAAACCGGGTCAACATATCCGGTTCCCCCAATGAAATCAGCCCCCGCTTCAGTCGCTCCATTCGTCCGGGCATTCGCGCTAACAACGGACCAACTCCGCGCGTCACAACTCCTGGCAGCCGACTGTAGATAGAAGAAAATTTCACTCCGACGTAACGACCATATCCGGCCCACGGTTCATCCGCCCCCTGTCCGGTTAACGCCACTTTTACTCGTTCACTTGTAATTTTCGAAACAAAGTAAAATGCAGGCGCAGCTTCGTGTCCGACCGGCTCTTCAAGGTCAAGCATGTAACGGTCGAAGTAATTGAAGTAGTCCTCGTGCGACACCATCATCGAGTAATGATCCGCACCGAATTCCTTCGCTGTTACGGCTGCATCAGCAATCTCGTTAGTGCGCTCTCCTCCTTCGAATCCGATTGTAAAGGTCTGCACCGGCCCTGATGCATATTGCCGCATGATCGCCAACAACACTCCCGAGTCTACGCCGGAACTCAAAAATAATCCCAACGGAACATCACTCCGCAATTGCAACTTCACCGCATCTTCCAGCAGCGACTGATACTCCGCGATCAAATCGCTTTCCCGTATTCCTTCCCGGTGTTTGGGCACCCAATTCCAGAACCGTTGAATTTTTGTGCCACCTTTTCGACAGTGCAACGAGTAGCCTGGTGGCAATTTGAAGATAGATTTGAATAGTGTCTTGGGCGACGGCACGTAGCGAAACGTGAACAACTCAGCTAACGCACCCGTGTCCACTTCACGCGGGCAGCCCGGATGCAACAACAGACATTTGATCTCCGAGGCAAAGACCAGCCTGCTGCCGATCATCACATAATACAGCGGCTTGATACCCAGGTGATCCCGCGCAATAAACAACTCCCGCTTGTATCCATCCCAAAGCGCGAAAGCGAACATCCCATTGAATCGCTTAACACAATCAGGTCCCCACTGCTCGTAGGCATGCACGATCACTTCAGTATCCGACTTGGTCTTGAAGTGATGTCCCGCTGCCTCCAGTTCGGCGCGTAACTCGACGAAATTGTAAATTTCGCCGTTGAAAACAATCTGAAGTTTACCGTCTTCGTTTCCAATCGGTTGTGCACCACCACCAAGATCAATGATACTTAATCGCCGATGCCCAAGCCCGACTTCGTTATCAATGAAACAACCGTCGCCATCCGGACCGCGATGCCGAATGGTTTCCGTCATCGCCGCCAGAACGTCGCGATCAATCGGCTTTCCGCTCAGATCAAAAACTCCACAAATGCCGCACATGCAATTCAGGCGGTTCGAAACCGAAACAGCCGTTTCAATTTGCCGCGTTGTTCAGTTCTCAAGAATGTGATCATCTCCGGTGACATCGCGACGGGCTTCCTGCTCAAAGCGCTGCTGAAATAACCCCACAAGGCAACCAGACTACCAACCAAAAGCGGACGTTCGCGAAAACGATAGAGGCAACGCATGCAGAAAAACATCGGACTGTAGCCCAACGCGTAGAGACGACGGCCTTCCTTGAGGCGAGACTTCAACGGACTTGCCGTCGCCGAGCCGGTAAAGCGATGCTCACGCGCCTGTAATTCAGGAAACGTGCGCGTTTCCCATCCACTCATTCGTGCAGCGATCTCAGCAGCCGTATCAATTCCTCCCAACGGCAGCGCTCGATAACCGCCAATCTGCTCGAAACACTCGCGCCGGAACAACTGCACGGCTCCCGCGACACTATCGAGCGCCACTTCCTGGCTCACAAATTTCCCGCGAATAGTGGTATGAACCATCCCGCCAGCAATTCCGAGCCGTGGATTATTTTGAAACCGTTGAACCAGATTCGCGAAGTAATCCGGGTCGACGGACATATCCGCGTCCAGATTTCCGACGAACTCGTAATCCAGTCCGTGAACGCGTTCCAATCCGGCATTGAACGCCCGCACTTTGTTTCCAAAATGGCGACCGGCAGCTCGCTCCAGATTCACAACCTCGATGAACGGATACTTCTTCGCGTACCCTTCGATGACCTCGCGCGTGCGGTCCGTTGAAGCATCATTCACCACCACCCATTTCAATGGACGCAACGTCTGCGCCACTATGGATTCCGCCGGATGAACAATCAACGCCTCCTCGTTGTGGGCTGGCGTAATGATAACAAACTTCGGCATGAAGAATGGCCAAACCTAAGCTCGCTCGATCAACACATCCACAATGCGTTCAGCGGCTTTTCCGTCCCAAAGCGGCGGAATTCTGGACGCCTGCGCCGGCTGTTTCAACACCGCATCAATATCCGCATCCAGCGCGACAACCGTCGTCAGTTTGTTGCTTCCGTGCGTCAGCGTTACCGGGCGTTCGGTATTTGGCCGCAATGTCAAACAAGGTGTCTTGAAATACGTGCTCTCTTCCTGCAGCCCACCGGAATCCGTCAAAACGAATCGTGCAAATTCCGTCAGATACAAGGAATCGTGATAGCCCACCGGTTCGATAATTCGCAACCCTGGCACACCTTCCAGTGCGATACCAAATTGACCGCACATCTTGCGAGTGCGCGGATGCATCGGAAAGACAACCGGCCAATCTTTGGCGATGCGTTTTAACGCATTCATAATGGTCGTCAGACTTTCTTGCTGATCCACGTTCGATGGACGATGCAGTGTTACGTAAACGAAGTTCTTCGGTTTGAGTGCCAGTGTTTCTGAAATTTTGCTCGCGCGCGATTTTTCGAGATTGCTCACGAGCGAATCGATCATGACGTTGCCAACTAATTTAATTTTCGATTCGGGAACGCCCTCTTTCCGGAGGTTTTCGTCACCGTCAGTAGAAGGCGTCAGCAACAAATCCGCAAGCGCGTCAGTAACGATGCGATTGATTTCCTCCGGCATATTGCGATCAAAACTGCGCAACCCCGCTTCCACGTGCGCCACCTTGATTCCCAGCTTCGAACAAACCAACGTGCAGGCCATGGTAGAATTCACGTCGCCGACCACCACGACCCAATCCGGCTTTTCCTGCACACAAACCGGCTCGAACTTAGTCATGATATTTGCGGTTTGCACCGCGTGTGAGCCGGAGCCGACCTCCAGATTAATGTCCGGCGCGGGGATGCCCAATTCTCGAAAGAAGATATCGGACATCTTTTCATCATAATGCTGCCCAGTGTGCACGAGTTTGTAGCTGAGGCTCGTTCCGTTATTCGCACTCGATTCTGCACGCGTGCGAATGCAACGGATAATTGGAGCGACCTTCATAAAATTTGGTCGCGCCCCGGCGATAATGATAATTTTGATTTCCCTGCTCATGGCGGAGTCACAGCTTCTGAACCGGCGTTTTTCTTATTTCCAAATTCATGCTTCATGATTGCTTCAACATGCTTAATGATGTCCGCCAAAGCTCTTCGCGACGTCGATGTTTGAACAGTGGTTTTCTCTCGTCGTTGCAGGAGGATTTTTTTGTGCACGTCTTCCAGTTTCTCAATCAGGACCATTCGTCCTTCTTTTTGCAGATGCCGATCCAGCACGCCGATCTTGCCACGAAAAATACTGTAAACCGGCACACCGAGCGCAGCAGCTTCGCGATTCATCGTTCCGCCACCGCTGACAACAAGATCGGAGTGCCAAAGCAGATTCAATCCATCAACCGCTTCCTTCGGAACGATGACTTTTGATTCGTTAAACCATTGCGGAAAATCGCGGCGAATCTGCGCTTCCTGATTTTTATTACGCGGCAAGAGCACGGCTTTGGTGTTCGGCGTAGCTATAAGCCGCTGCATGAATTCGACGAAAAACGTTTCGCTTTCCGGATTATGGTAATGCGCTTCGTTGGCTGGGGGCCGAACGGTTACGATAACTTTCTCAGGATCCAGATCCAGTTGTTTCGCGAGTGTTGGATCAGGTTTGAAGTCCGGGGCGTAAACATCTTCTTTGATGCCATCATAGGCTTTGACTCGTTCGGGATGTTTACATTGCAAGTCGGCGGAAAGTAATACCTGCGGGACAATTTCCCACCGCGGTTGCAACAGCCACGGCGTTTCCGCAAATTCGTAATCCATCACCATCACCGTCGGAATGCGAAGGAGATTGCAAATTAGAATCTGCGAGCGGGAACCGTGAGACAATGCGAGGTCCGGCCGATGACTCATCACGGTCGGAAGCAATTGCAGACTGCGCCAGCCTAATCCCCATACTTTTCGGAAGCGATTTTTCCCGTAGTGCTGCCCGACCTGCTTGGGTTTGAGGCCCATTTTCGCCGCCAACTCGCAAACCTGAAAAGCGTTTCGCGCGGTGAGGATTACCACGTGTCCGCGCGATTCAAGCTCCCGAATAATCGGTTTGAAGAAAGGAACGTGCGGCGTGTTATCCAGATCAATCCAGATTTTCATTAAAACGAGACAGTTGACGGTGACAACGTCGCCCGCAAGACAGACTTCGTCCCCGTCAGTTCGCACTCTTGGCACGAACTGAAAACGAGAATTGCACTGTCTTTACGCATAAAAGCTCCCGATGTCGCCCTTCCGAAACTGCCTAATCGCAGCAAAATCAGCAGCTTAGGTGCCGTTGCCGAGTGAAGGCTAGTATTGGGCAAGCCATTCGGGCACAGGGTTGTGATATTTGTTTAAAATAGCGGCCACCTTGGCACGCGATTCCCGAAGTAATCCACAGGCTTCTTTGGCCGTATAATCTTTGGTTCGACCAGCCTCAATTACGAACAAAACCAGATCCATTCGACCGGACAAACGCGGAGTCATACTGGCAGGCGTAACCCGGTCCATATCGAAAACGACATAATCATAAGCGTCCGCCTTCAACCTGGGAGATGAGTTGTCGAATTCCGGGAAAATTCCCGCGAGTCGATCATGACCATTGGAAGACTGGCGCACTTTCGTTAGCGACAGATTCTCATTCTCGGATTTTTCAGCGTCTTCCTCAGGCGCCAAGGAAGGACCATAACCA
Organism: uncultured Verrucomicrobiota bacterium; assembly: GCA_937894935.1. Lineage (GTDB taxonomy): Bacteria > Verrucomicrobiota > Verrucomicrobiia > Limisphaerales > JADLHS01 > JADLHS01. The sequence goes on along the minus strand of CALAYC010000020.1, from coordinate 2,254 downwards.
GGCTTCCCTTTGTAAAAGGACCGCATGACGGATTGTTCCGAACTCGAATCCACCAGAAGAACCGCACCATTCACTGTTCGAGATAGTGACACCGCTAGTCCACTTGCAAGACTCGTCACCCCCGCCCCTTCGGTACACCCTGTGACTCCTACCAGCTTGGGTTTCACATCAGGCCCATTAACTTCAAAATGCGTGATTACTCGTTCCCGCAACCCTTCGATGTGCGATTGCATCAGATTATCAGGAGCCCAGCCCGCCAGTGAGAAATTACCGGCCTGCTCTGTCTTTTCAGTGCGCTGAAGTTTACGATTTTTATTGCGGGCACTGGCTGCGGAAGCAGCACGTTCCACATCGTGAATCGTTAACACGACAGGCAAATGCAAGGCGCGTACAATCTGCGACGGTCGGCGAATCGTCCGATCCAGCACCATATCCATCAAGAAAGCCAATCCGACACCCAGCCCGGCACAACCGACAAATGCCGCGCCAACGAGTTTCAGCATTTTCTTTTTGTTCAATGAAGGTGGCGTGGGCGCTTGCAGTGGTTTGATGTTAGGAATTTTTCCCGAACCGGTGTCATCCCGTTTCACCGTATCAATGCTATCGGTGTAATAATCGTAATCCGCCTTTAACGATTTATGCACGCGTTCCAGATCGGCCAACTCCCGTTCCGTTTCCATCAATTGAAACGATTCCTGGGTCAAATTAACGGCCATTGCTTCATTGGCTTCAATAGTCCGTTCCAATTTCTTGAGCGTGAGCAGTTCAGTTTCGAGATCGACCCACGGAGAGTTGGTTGAACCGCTCGCACGTGCGGTCACCACGGCATAGTTCGTCAAGACTGGAAACTCACGTTCAAGCGCTTCCTTCAATTGGAGTTGCTGGTTCATCTTCACGTCCAATCGCAACACACTCGGATGATTGGTTGTGACATCCTGCTCGAAAAGCATCGTGCGTTTTCGCTGCTTGATCTCTTCGATATCACTCAGAACATCGGAATATTTGCTGACGGCTTCTGACGGCAGGCTGGTCGCTTGCAGTTCATTAATCGTTTCGCCTAATTGCCCCAACTCGGCTTTACGGCGAGAAAGTTCGACCTTGGCCTGAATTGTTTTTGTCTGAAGATCAATCAGCTCTTTCGCTACCGCCTCACGACGTTGTTTTAGATCCGGCGCTCCCGCTTTGACTTTGAGTGCGGTAATCCGCTCTTCAACTTCCGCGAGCTTTTGGCCTGCTTCATTCCGCTTCGCCTCAAACTCCTCCACATCCGGCAGCCGTAATTTTTTATGGCGGTGCATGTAAACCTCCATAATTGCCTGCAAAATCGGTTGAACAATCTCGGGATCGCGATGCGCGAAAGTGATGGAAAGCGACATCGTCTTGGGCGGTGCTACGGAAATTCCGCCCGCTACCACTCCGGCGGCCGCGAGCAGATTACTGCCGCCACCATACGCCGCCAGAATTCGCTCCGGTCCAATCACTGAAGCGACCTTTGTCGCTGTATCAAAACTCCGCAGAATGTCGGCTTCCGTATCCAACTGCATCGTGCCGCCAGCACCGGTAGGAGTAAAACCGGTCACCGGATCGTTGGGATTCACTCCAGGAATTTCCACCACCCAGGGTAGATATACCTGAGCGGTTGATTCGTAGTTGGGTGGTTTGATAAATCGGACCGATCCCGCCGCAATGATCCCCAGCACGACAGAACTCAATATGAGAATCTTGTGACGGAAGATCGTGAACAGAATATCGCCCACCGCCAGACCGCCCGCGGGCGCGGCCTCACCTTCTACCCCCGGATGGACTTCAGATTTCATATGCGATGTCTGACCCTATCTTGCGAAATTCGACTCAAATACTAAATAATGAAAAATGTCGGAAAAGAACCGCGCCGATTACGGATAAACCACAATCGGCGCGTCTTTGAATCCGATGTTAAACAACTCCTCGAACAATAGAAGCATCACCGCCAATTCACGGTGCTGAGCGAATCACTTTAGCGGGATTGCCCGCTACCACAGCCCCGGGTGGAACATCCTTCGTCACCACACTGCCCGCACCCACAATCGCCTTCTCTCCTACCGTGATTCCACACAAGATGGTCGCCCCCGAACCAATGGACGCTCCTTGTTTCACCAGGGTCGCATCACACTTCCAATCTGCTTCGGTCTGCAATTTGCCGTCTGCATTGGTAGCTCGAGGAAAACGATCGTTAATGAAGGTCACTCCATGACCGATGAAAACTTCATCCTCA
>CALAYC010000019.1 GCA_937894935.1 uncultured Verrucomicrobiota bacterium | reverse complement strand
CTCCGTGCGCGCCATCTCGTGACAGGCCAAGGTCGGCGCGCACGGAGTGACGCGCCCTACCAGTCGCAAAACGATCCGGAAGTTTATTGGCCATTGATACCTTTCAAGTAGGCGAAGATCAGTTCGGGCAGATCATCGCTGTAACCGCCTTCCAGCAGGCTGAACACCGGCACGCCGACGTTGCGAAGTTCCTGCCCGAGCCAATGAAAATCTTCCGCGAGCAACGGGCTGTGCGCGAGCGGGTCGTGCGCATACGCATCGAAACCCGCCGACACGCCGATGATTTCAGGTTTGAATTCTTTGAGGTCAGTGAGCGCTTGGTTCAGTGCGCCGCGATAGGTTTCACGCGAACTGTTCGGGGCGACAGGATAGTTGAAACAGTTCTCGCCGACATGCGTTGCGCCGGTGCCGGGGTAACAGGGATGTTCGTGAATGGAATAGAACGCCGCACCGGGAACGTCGCGCAAAATATCTTCCGTGCCGTTGCCATGATGAACGTCGAAGTCGAACACGGCGATGCGCTTGATGCCGGTTTGCAATGCGTGCAGGGCGGCGATGGCGATATTGCTGATGTAGCAAAAGCCCATTACGTCGTGGCGCGTGGCGTGATGGCCGGGCGGGCGCATGAGGCTGAAAACGGTTTCACCGGCGCGGGCTTTTTCCAAAGCGAGCAGACCGGCGCCGGCTGCTAAACGCGCAAGAAATTCAATGTCGGGAAAGTAAGCGGTGTCGGCGTCGAAATCGTGAGCGATGCGCAGGCGGGCGATAAATTCCGGTGGATGGGCGCGGAGAATGGATTCGTCTTTGGCGGGCTCAGGCGTCAGCCATTCGATGGGCAACTCAGTTTGGGAGCGAAGTTTTTCGATGGTCTTGGTGATGCGCTCCGGACGCTCGGGGTGGCCGAGACGTTGATAGTCGGTGCAGCGTTCGTCGGTGATAATCAACACACGCGGCATTGAATCAAAGAGCGCGGGCGGGCGTCACGCGGAAATCTTCCGCAGATGGCCGGGGTTTGACCCTGCTGACGTTTTCCGGCACCATGCGGGCATGGCTAACTCGTTTGGACAGCTTTTCCGCATCACGACCTGGGGCGAATCGCATGGCGGTGGCGTCGGCGTGGTGGTGGATGGTTGTCCGCCTCGCATCAAATTGACCGAAGCTGATATTCAGCCGGACCTCGACCGGCGTCGGCCCGGGCAATCTTCCATCGTAACGCCGCGCAAGGAAACGGACACGGTGCAAATTTTGTCCGGCACATTTGGAGGCAAGACGCTCGGTACGCCGATTTCGATGATGGTCAAAAACACGGACCAACGTTCGGAGGCGTACAACGAAATGGCGGAAAAGTTCCGGCCATCACACGCGGATTACACGTATCAGGCGAAGTTCGGGATTCGCGCATGGCCGGGCGGTGGCCGAACCAGCGCGCGGGAAACGGTTGGACGCGTGGCAGCGGGGGCGATTGCCAAGAAGATTTTGCGAGAAAAATTCGGTGTGGAAGTGCTGGCATGTGTGACACAGGTGCAATCCATTGCGGCCAAGGTGGACGTCGAGAAAGTAAGATTTTCCGATATTGAATCGAACATCGTGCGCTGTCCGGATTCCAAAGCGGCGCACAAGATGATTCGGCTCATCGAAGAAGTCCGTAGCGAAGGGAACAGCGTCGGCGGTGTGATAACCGGAATTGCGCGTGGCGTGCCGCCGGGTTGGGGCGAACCGGTGTTTGATCGCTTGGAAGCAGATTTGGCGAAAGCGATGTTGAGTTTGCCGGCGACGAAAGGATTTGAGATTGGCAGTGGGTTTGCCGGGACGTTGCTGACCGGGCTCGAGCATAATGATCCGTTCCGGATGCGCGGTGGCAAAGTCCGCACGACAACCAATAAGTCCGGCGGAATTCAAGGCGGCATCAGCAACGGAGAAACGATTTATTTCCGCGTGGCGTTCAAGCCGGTGGCGACCGTGATGGTGGAGCAGGATACGGTTTCAACGAAGTTCAAGAACACGACGCTGAAGGGGCGGGGGCGGCACGATCCGTGTGTGTTGCCGCGGGCTGTGCCAATGGTGGAGGCGATGACGGCATTGGTGCTCGTGGACCATGCGCTGAGGCACAAGGCGCAGTGCGGTTGATCAGCGCGCGAGACCGCGTTCGCTCTTGCGAACGAAATCAATCAGATGCTGGATTTCCGGTAGCGGCGGAAGTTCCTTTTCCATGCGTTCGATGGCGTTGGCGATGGTGAGTCCTTCGCGGAATAGAAGTTTGTAAGCCTGCCGAAGCGCCTGTTGAGATTCTTCCGAAAACCCGTTTCGTTCCAGGCCGATTTTATTGATTGTGCGAGTTTCCGCCGGGTTGCCATCGCCAATCATGAACGGCGGAATATCCTGCACGACTTTCGAGCAACCTCCGATCATGGCGAATTTGCCGAGGTGACAAAACTGATGCACGGCGGCGTAGCCACCGATCACCACGTAATCTTCCACCACGCAATGGCCGGCCAGCGCAGCGCTGTTGGACATGATGATATGATCGCCCAGTTGGCAATCGTGAGCGACGTGCGTGTAGGCGAGGAGATTGTTGTGTGAACCGATGCGTGTGGCGTCGCCGTCGCTCGTGGCGCTGTGAACGGTGACGCCTTCGCGGAAAGTATTGTGGGCACCGATTTCGGTGCGGGTGATGCCGCCTTTCCATTTCAGGTCTTGCGTTTTGAGACCGATGCTGGCGAAAGGAAAAAATTCATTCTCACGACCGATTTTGGTGTGGCCATCAATGACGACGTGCGAATGGAGTTTGCAACCGGCGCCGAGTTCGACGTGCTCGCCGACGACGCAATAGGGGCCGATGACGCAATCAGCCGCGATTTTGGCGGCAGGATGAATGATTGCAGTGGGATGAATCATGACACGGCACTCAGGCGTCCTGTACGAGGAACGTCACTTCAGCTTCGCTGACCACCTCGCCGTTGACTTTGCAGACGCCGTTGGCCTTGCCAATTTTACCACGCGACTTCGTCATCTCCACTTCAATAATCAGGGTGTCGCCCGGCAAAACCGGCTTGCGCCACTTCACGTTGTTGGCGGCCATGAAGTAAGCGATCTGGTTGTCGCCGGCCTGCGCTTTAATCATGAAAATGCCGGCGACCTGCGCGATGGCTTCGAGTTGCAACACACCCGGCATGATGGGGTGACCGGGGAAGTGCCCCTGGAAAAACGGTTCGTTGATAGAAACATTCTTAAGCGCCACAACGCGATTACCTTCGATGCTCAACACGCGGTCCACGAGCAGAAACGGATAACGATGCGGCAACCATTTCATGATTTGCTCGATGCCGGCGGCGCCAATGCCTTCGGGCGGAATTTCCGCCGGAGTAGCAGGAACGGAAACGGGTTTCGGAGCGGGCGGTGGCGGAGCAAAAGTTTGCGCGGCGCGCCGCGGTTTCTGCATTTGCAGAACGATTTGACGTGCCATTTCGCAATTACCCGCGTGACTCGGTTTCACTGCAATGAGGTGACCGCGAATCGGTTTTCCGACGAGCGAGAGGTCGCCAATGATGTCGAGCATCTTATGGCGCACGAATTCATTGGTGTAACGCAGCGGCTCAGTCGTCAGCACGGCGTCATCGCGAATAACCACGGCATTTTCGAGGCTGCCGCCTTTGATTAAACCATTCTTAATCAGGTATTCGATTTCTTCGTAGAAACAAAACGTGCGCGCATGAGCGAGTTCTTTTTCCCACGTTTTGGGGGTGACGTCGGTGCTGTAAAATTGCGTGAAGCGACCGCCTTTATCCGCGCTGGTGCAGGTGATTTTGAAACCGTCATCCGGCACGAGCGTCATCGTGGTTTCGCCCATCTCGATCTGGAGCGGTTCGGTGACGGTGTAAACCTCGCGGATATCGTCCTGCGGCAAAATTCCGGCGGACTCGATGAGTTTGCAGAATTCGCGGGAACTGCCGTCAGCGATGGGTGGTTCGTTGGCATCAAGTTCCACAATGGCATTGTCCACACCGTATCCGGCGAGGGCGGCGAGGACGTGTTCGACGGTGTGAATCCTGATGTTGCCTTTGGCGATGGTGGTGGAACGGTTGGTTTCGGAAACGTTTTCAACGCGCGCTTCCACCTCGGGTTTGCCGTCGAGATCCACGCGGCGAAAGCGAATGCCGGAATTGGCCGGAGCGGGCAAGAACGTCATGTTGACGCGGTTGCCGCTATGAAGGCCGATCCCGGAAAAACTGACCGAACGGTTCAGGGTCTGCTGATGTAGCACGCGCAAATTGAAACAGAACCTTCACGCGCTTGGCAAGCGGGAGAAATGGCTGCGGTTGTAATGGAACGGCACGACAAAACGGAAGCAAGCGCGGCGGTTGCGGCAGTCGGATTTGCGAACAAAGGTGCGAGAACGATTACTTCGAGGAACAATTGAGCCGTCCGTCGCTTGCTGCTGAGGCAAGGTCGGCTAGACTGCGGGTCATGCAGAAAACATTGCTGACATTCGTGGACGACATCTACGAGGACCTGGAATTGTGGTATCCGCGCTTGCGTTGTGAGGAAGCCGGATACGTGATGCGGGTCGCGGCGCCGGAAATCAAAACCTACAAAGGCAAACACGGTTATCCGGCGAAGTCGGATTTGTTACTGGCAGATGCGCAGAGCAAAGATTTTTGCGGCTTGCTGATTCCGGGCGGTTTTATGCCGGACAAGTTGCGTCGCGACGCGAAGGTGCTTTCGCTGACACGCGAATTTTTTGAACAGGGCAAGCTGGTTGCGTTTATCTGTCACGGCGGGTGGATTCCGATTTCGGCGAAGATTCTGAAAGGCAAACGCGCTACGGGTTCGCTTGGCATCAAAGACGATTTGGAAAATGCAGGTGCAATCTGGGTGAACGAACCGGTCGTGGTGGACGGAAATCTGATTTCGAGTCGTACACCGCTGGATCTCGCGCCGTTCGCAAAGGCGATGGTGGAGTTTTTGGAGCGGAAGGTTTCGGGCTAATTTTAATTACGGATGAACACTGATGTACACGGATGGAAAAGTGCAGGGTGTGCTTCGTTGTTAGCCGAACTCGCGCTGAACATCTCCGTCGCCGGTTGAACTATAATTTCCATGGCTTCACATCCTCGCGCTACTGAATCGAATTTTGCCGCGCGCAAACGTTCCACCTGGGAAGTGGTGCGGCGCGTGGCGGTTTATCTGCGACCGTACAAACTGCTCGCGGTGACCACCGTGTTGTGTGCGGTGCTGTCGTTGCTCGCATCATTTGCGTTTCCGAAATTAACGGCTTATGCGATTGACGATGTGATTCGCGCCGGCCGCGCGGAGAAGTTGACCTGGGTGATGCTCGGTTTGATTGGCGCGTTTTTCCTCCGCGATCTATTCAACTCTTTCCGCATTCTCGTTAACAATCATTTCGAGCAGAACGTAATCTTCGATATGCGTCGCGAAGTGTACGCGCGATTACAACGTTTGCCGGTGGGTTATTTTGATCAACGGGCATCGGGCGATTTGATGACGCGCGTGATTGAAGACGTGAATTCCGTCGAACGCGTTTTGATTGATGGCACGGAGCAGGGCGTAGTGGCGTTGGTCGGTGTGATTGGCGTGGGGGCGATTCTTTTTGTTCAGAATCCCACGCTGGGATTGGTGGCGATGACGCCGATTCCGTTACTGGCGGCGGGTGCATTGTGGTACACGCTCACAGCGCATAAGCGTTATCGCAAACAACGCGAAGCTTCGAGCGCGATGAACGCGTTGTTGATGGATAACCTGCAAGGCGTGCGCCAGATCAAAGCGTTCAATCGCGAGACGCACGAGGACGAGCGATTCAAAAGTCGGGCTGCGGATTTGCGCGAAGGAACATTGGGCATCATGCGTGTGTGGGCCATTTACTCGCCGGCGATGGGATTTGCGGGCGCGATTGGTTTTGCGTTGGTGTTGTGGGTTGGCGGGCGGATGGTGATTGACGGCGCGATGGAGCCAGGCGCGTTAGTCGGTTATCTGCTTTATCTCGGCATGTTTTACACGCCGATCGGGCAACTGCATGGGCTGAATCAATTGCTGCAAAGTGGTCGCGCTGCAGGCGAACGCGTGTTGGATATTCTCGATACGACGGAGGAACGTCGCGATGGCAAGCCACGCCAACCGTTGCGCGTACCGGTGCGCGGCGAAGTGGTTTATGAGAATGTGAGCTTCAGTTACGAAGCGGATACGGCAGGAATTCAAACTGCAAAATCTGCGGTCACGACCGAAACGCCGGAGACTGAATTTCCGCGGGCTGAATTGGAAACTAATGCTCCGGAAAAGCGCGTCATTCTGCGCAACATTTCATTGCACGCTAAACCCGGCGAAATTATTGCGCTCGTTGGACCGACGGGCGCGGGCAAGTCCACGGTGGTGAATCTACTGCCGGCATTTTACGAACCGACGGCGGGTCGCATCACGGTGGATGGACAGGACATCAGCGGTGTGACGTTGGATTCATTGCGCGAAAACATCAGCGTGGTAAGTCAGGAGCCGTTTTTGTTCAACGGCACGATTCGCGAGAACATTCTCTACGGTCGCCTCGGTGCGAGTGCGGAGGAACTGATTGCCGCAGCCAAGGCGGCGAATTGTTATGAGTTCATCATGCGATTGCCGGATCGCTTCGATACGTCGGTGGGCGAGCGCGGTGTCAAATTAAGCGTGGGCGAAAAACAACGCGTGAGTATCGCGCGAGCGTTGTTGAAGAACGCGCCGATTTTGATTCTCGATGAAGCGACGGCGAGCGTCGATACCGCGACGGAACGATTGATTCAGGAAGCGTTGGAACATCTGATGCGCGGGCGGACGAGTTTTGTAATTGCGCATCGGCTGAGCACGATTCGGAAAGCGGATCAGATTCTCGTGTTGCGACAGGGCGAAATCGTCGAGCGCGGGACGCACGAGGAACTGGTGGAGCAGGGCGGGTTGTACGCGAAGCTGGCGCGGATTCAGAGCACGGCGACGATTGAAGAGGGTTTTGAACAGATTGAGGTGGCGAAGTAAATTAGCGGCGACATGGAGCAGATGGGAAAAGTTCTGGTCGTGTTAGGCGCGGCAAGCATGGTGATTGGCGCGTTGCTGTGGTCGGGTCTCGGCAAAGGCTGGTTGGGACGTTTACCCGGCGACATTCACTACACAGGCGAGAAATTCAGTTTTCATTTTCCGCTGGTGACGTGCCTTCTCTTGAGTGCGTTGCTGACCTTCATTTTGTGGCTTTTTCGCAAATGAAGTCCTCGCTCGACTAGAACATATTAACGCAGCAGCACGAACAGGCCGGTTCGCCTAAAAACTTGCGAAAACGCGGTTCTTCTTGGACTATTTGTGCATGGATTCGACGCAGTTGTTCCAATATATCGCAGTTTTGATGTTGCTCGTGCTCGCTATCGCGGCGACGGGGGGAATGATTGCCATGTCGGTCCTTCTCGGCAAACGCGGGGCGCGAAGCAAAATCAAGGACACGGCGTACGAATGCGGCATGTTGCCGATTGGCGAGGGGGCAACGCGGATGTCGGTGAAATTTTACCTCGTGGCGATGCTGTTCATCCTGTTCGATATCGAAGTGGTGTTCATGTATCCGTGGGCGGTGGTTTACAAGTCGATGCTCGCTGATCCGGCCACGCGCAATCTCATTCTCGCTTCGATGCTTTCTTTCCTCGGCATTCTCTTCGTCGGCTACATTTACGCCGTGAAGAAGAAGGCGTTTGATTGGAAGAGTTAAACTGGAAAATTTGAAATTAGGCCGCTTTGCGATGCGAGGCGGCCTGTTTATTTTGTCCGGAGCTACAAGAGGAGGTGAGTTGCTTGAGTTACTTCCCGTGTATCTCCGAATAAACTTTCACCACGCATTTTTCCAATGCTTCCCAATCGGCGGCGGTGGTTTCCCAACCGCTGCTGAAGCGCAGGACTTGCGTAACTTGGCCGGCTTTGTAACCCATCGCGCTTAGAACGTGTGAAGGTTCTTCTTTGCCGGTCGTGCAAGCGCTGCCGGTGCTGACGGCGAAACCGGCTTTGTCGAGGCGCGTGACCCAGCGTTGTTGACCGCCTTCCGGCATGAGCGCGGAGGTCGTGTTCCACAAACGCGGACTGTTGAGACCGACGATCGTTGTGCCGTGAACATGGCGCAGCAGGAGTTTCTCGAATTTCTCCTTCCACTCGGCGCGGGTCTGATGATGGTTTTCGGCGAGCTGTTTTTCGCGCACATCGAGTGCGGCGATCATTGAAATAATGATGGGCAGATTTTCCGTGCCGGCGCGTTGCCCGCGTTCCTGTTTGCCGCCGAAGAGCAGGGAATTGATTTTCTTTTTGTGCGGTGCTTTGAGAAAGCCAACCCCTCGCGGTCCACCGAATTTATGCGCAGCGCCGGTGACGAAGTCGCAATCGCCTAAACCTTTCGCCGGCATTTTGCCGAGCCATTGCACGGCATCGGTGAAGAACGGCACTTCATACGCCTGACAGATGGCGAGAATTTCGCGCCAGGGTTGAATGACGCCGGTTTCGTTATTGGCGCACATGACGGCTACAACGCCGGGACGCTTGTCGGCTATTTCGACGGTGAACCATTCCAGGTCCACAACGCCGTCGCGTGTGACCGGGATAAATTTCGCGCGTTTGCCGAAATAATGTTTGGTGGAGTCGTGAACGCAGGGATGTTCGATGGCGCTGATCCAGACTTCAGCATCGGCGGGAAGCGTTTGTGCGAAGTGATGCATGGCCATGTTGTTGGCCTCGGTGGCGCCACTGGTCCAGATGATGTCGCTCGGATGACAACCCAGATAATGCGCGAGTTTTTCGCGGGCTTCAGTCAATGCTTTGTTCGCAGCCTGGCCAAACGCGTGAGGGCTGGAGGGATTGCCATGAATCTTTTCCGTTGCTTCCAGCCAGGCCTCGCGCGCCTCGCGCATGACGGGCGCGGTGGCGTTGTAGTCGAAATAAAACATCGGCAGGCAGGATAAGTAAACTTGCTGGGGAGAAAAGAAGAAAGCCGGAACAGCGTAAAGAACGGCAAAGAAGTAGAAAATTTTTGGAATTCTGAAATGTAAACTTATCGGTCGGATTCGGCGGGAGCAATGAGTTGCGTGAGAATTTTTTTATGAGCGCTGGTGAAAGCGAGTTGATGGAGTTGTTTAAGAGTGCGCCATTCGCCGAGGAACACTGACTTTTGGTCTGGCGTGCTTTTTCCAGCGCTTCGGCTTCGGGCCGGGGCGGAGACTGTCGCTCCGTTGATGGCAGCAGGTTTTGCGTGCCAGGCTTCCAGAGTGATGCGATAGCGGGTGATGGAATGTTTGATAGTGGCGAATGGTTTGGCGGCGGCGAGTTTCAAGCCGAGTTCTTTCGCCTTGGAGCGCGGCTCGGTGAAATGCAGGGTTTGCGTGTTGGTTGAGTTTCTGTTGTTCAATTGCTTGCCGTGAGTTTTGAGTTTTCGCGAGCTGGAAAGATGCGCTTCGACTTCGATATTGGGGAATTCCCACAAGTGCGCGTTAACGACTCCGGCGGGGCGCTGGCGCACGAGGAATTTGCTGTCGCGTTCGATGACAAAGGCAACGAAGCGGCGTTCGATGGCGACTTGGCGTTTGCCGAGATTGGGGAGTTGCTCCTGGAGATTTTCTTTCCGAGCAACGCAGAGTTTTTGGACCGGGCACGTGGAACAATTTGGCGAACGTGGCGTGCAGATGAGCGCGCCGAGTTCCATGAGAGATTGGTTGAGGTGGGAACAGGCGTTCGGTGTTTTGGTTTTAACGACCGCCCTAACCCCGGCCCTCTCCCCCGGGAGAGGGAGAGACTTTGGACGCGGCTTTTGGGATGCGTTGGTCTTTGTCTCCGATGCCGTTTTCACTAATTCCCCGGCGAGTTGCCAGAGTTGGGCATTGGTTTGTTTTTCGCGTGGATCGGAATTGATACCGTAGATGCGGGTCAACACGCGAATGACGTTGCCGTCGAGAATGGGCGTGGGTTGATTGAAAGCGATGCTGCAAATCGCTCCGGCGGTGTAACGGCCAATGCCGGGCAACGCGAGAACTGCGTCGAAGGTCTGTGGGAACTGGTAAACTTGTAGCCGCCGAGGTGACAAGGCGGACGAGTTCGCGTTTTTTGTAGTTTCTGCCTCCTCATGTCGGCGGCTTCGCGAAGACGCGACGATTTGCTGCGCCGCTTTTTGCATGTTGCGAACGCGGGTGTAGTAGCCGAGTCCTTCCCAGAGTTTATGGATTTTGTCCGCGCTTGCATTCGCGAGGCTTTCAATCGTTGGCAACTCACGCATCCAGCGCTCCCAATACGGGATCACTGTTTTCACCTGGGTTTGCTGAAGCATGATTTCGGAGACCCAAATGGCGTAGGGATCGCGCGTGCGTCGCCACGGGAGGTCGCGGGCGTTGGTGGCGAACCAGTTGAGTAACAGCGTGACGAGTTTTTGATTTTTACTTTTTGAGTTCAACGACGGCGAACCACGAAATACACGAAGCGCGTGAAAAGTGAACGGAGAAAATTCTACGCGACTGCTCGCGATCAACTTCCCTCGGTCGTCGCTTCAAACTTCGATAGAAATTCATCTGGCGTGAACACGGGCAACTCACTGGCAGGATAATCAGACTTGTTGCGCGTGACGATGGCACTGACGCCGCCTTCCGCCTTCGCCGCGAAATGCTGAATCGCATCTTCGAAATCCTTGAAGTTCGCTGCCAGCGCGGACTGGATTTCCGATTCGCTCACAGTGGTGATGCGGACCAACCGTTTCAATTTCCCGAGCAATGTCAGCGCGTCCTGGTGTCCCTTCGGCTTTCGCAAGATGTAGTAAAGATTGCTGAACGAAAGCGAGGATACGCAGACGGTAAGTTCGCCGGTTTCGGCCAGCGCAAAAATTCGGTGCGCGTACTCGGCGAAGGGTTGTCGGTCAGCCAGGTGATCCAGCGCGACATCGGTATCCAGGAAGATTTTATCCCTGGCGGCCATGTTTCTTCTGCAATTCCTCGGTCAAAGCGGCGGACGCATCGAAATCTGGCGGCAGCGTGACGGCACCGCGCAACGCGTCTGTGACCGGCGTCTGGCCCGCGCGGCTGGTCTGCCAGTTCCGGGCCATTACGCGCAATTGCTGGGCGACGACTTCCGGCAGCGTGGTGTGCCGCGCCTTGGCCTCTTGTTCCGCATTTTGCAGAACGTCGGAATCCAATTGGATCGTCAATGTCGCGCTCATGGCGGAGAAACTAGCCCGTTTTACGCCCAACGACAAGCTTGCAAACCTGTCGCTGCTCGGGAGGCGTTTGTTTTTTTTGGGTTCAGAAATGGCGAACCACGAAATACACGAAGGATACGAAAAGTGAACGGAGAAAATGGCGCGCGGGAAACGCGATTTCAGCGAAGCTGACGATCTGGAGGAGTCCTTCAAGTGGTCAAGAATATTGCGCTTGCCCCCTAAAATACCGGGTCAATAATCGCAATATGAATTGGCCTGAGCTGATAATTTCGTTTCTTGGAAACAGTTTTTTGCTTGCTGCTTTGGGTTACTACTTTAGTCGTCGCCTCAATACTTTGGAAGCAGACCTAAAGCTGAAAGGTCTGATTCAAGAAGCGGTCTATAAGAACATGGCCAGCGTGATCAAGGAATCTCACAAACGTATCTTGGACTACAAACGCGTCGTTGATGCCTACTCATCAGTCATGCCTCGTGCCGAAAATACGCAAGAGCATCAAGCGGCAACAGGTGGATATTGGGAGCTAAAGAATTGGTTTGATAATGCCAGCTTAGATCTCCCGCCAGTGATTAAATTGCAGATAGAACATGTGATTGAACATCTCAAGAATGTAGTGTGGCAGAAAGGCCTCTTTCTTATGTACGCCGAAAAGGCAACCGACGATGACTTTACCAGGCAGCTTGCAAAACATGAGCTAGAGCCTGTACTTAACTTTTTGTAAGAAAAGTCTGTACATTGTATTTACATTCC
>CALAYC010000018.1 GCA_937894935.1 uncultured Verrucomicrobiota bacterium | reverse complement strand
CCACTGGCGCTCGAAATACTCAAAGACGGTGCCAACGCACCTGGAACACCTAACAATTCAACTTCGGCTATTTGCATCAGATTAACACTGCCTCGAGTTTGTGTTAGGTACCATCGGTAGCTGGAGTACCCATGCGTATTTGGAAACTCAATCTCTGAAACAAACGCTTCATGCGGATTTGCTTCATTCGTTCCGCCTCCATTACGTCCAACAGGCAAGATGACCGGACCAGAAAAGATGGTGTTCCATGAAGCCCCATCGTTAACTGACCCCTCAAGCACAACATATGCTGGATCGCGCTCAGGAGCATCATTCGCAACAAAATGGCGCAAACCTGTAACCACAGTCGGACCTACAGAGGGGGTTACGATGAATCCTAACGCATGATTCGAAATGGTCACGTTGTTGTTGAAACGTAAATATTTTTGCAAATTATTTGCGATTGCATTAGTCACGCCCTCCGCCTCAGGAGAGGTTGTGGTAAGTGTAGAATAAGGAACAATTGGATCTCCTGGTTGAGTCACGTCAGTCTTGGTCGAGAAAACATCGTAACTCCAAATATTTGTGAACGGGCCACCAAGAGAAGTGCTATAAACCAATTTTGCAGTATGAATACCGAATGATTGCGTGTTTACGAGAAGCGACGCAATTGTTTCGGCACCATTGTTAACGATCGTTGGCACCTGATCATCTATGCGAATAGAATTATCCAAGATAGTGCCAGCCGGCCCATCCCGGAACTTGACGACGATCGGATTAGTGCTCGATTGACCATTGAGCCCTTGGTACGGAATAGTGTAAACCACGTAAGGATGAGTCAGCGCATTGGTGTCCGAGTAGCTGGTAATCGATAGCGGGTCAGCGGCATTGTTAATCAGCACTTTTCGACCGGTAACAAAATCTACGGAATAGATTTCCAATTGCGATCCACCACCGTCTTCACCCATTACGATGCGCATCGGATAAAAACCACCGTTCGTCACCACAATTCGGATTCCGGTGTTGTCTCCGGCACCATTACCACTAGCAATGACTCGGGCACGAAACAAGTCCCGCGGCTCCGGCCCCATCGTAACCCGATAATTGTCATCATGATTAACGCCCAGTTCATAAGCTCCGGCCGGAAGATCGAGAATAGTCAGCAACTCCACAGTAAAGTTGTCCGTATTCTCGTTCACACTCGCATCAATTCCCGGTATCGGCTCGTCTGCAATATTAGCAGGAGCAGGGCGATCAAGGCTAAAGTTACCAATTGGCTCGCCTCCAATCGGAACGTCCTGGGCCCAGTTGATGAAATCAGAGTCCACAAAGGCGGATACGCCCGCGATATTAACATAGGGCAAACCCGTGGAAGGATCAATGTATCCATCCACCAGATGCTTCTCGGACTTGGCAATTCTCTCATTAGGGCCGCCCGGCAACCGCCCAACCGGAAGTTGATGAATCCGACCAGAAAAACCAAGCAGGCTTGTATTCACCGTTCCTGGAGCTTTGTCGGCTGCAGTCAATAGAGTATAGGCGGGAACAACAAAAATATTTGTAGCCGAAACTGTTCCACTAAAGCCAGATCCTGTAAATTGAACGATATTGGTGTGCTGTGAGCCTGCCTCAAGTACCAGCGAAGGATTTTGATACACAAAGGTGGTCACCCCATTACCGCCCCCGACATTACCACTTTGAACAAGTTGCGAGGGCGCAACAGGAACACCATCAAGGGTTACAACGATAGTATTAGTATCCGGGGTGGCAGAACCGGAATCACTGATGGTGAGCTTGAACCCGTTTGCATTGCCCGTTGTTGGTCCCACTACCGGAGCTGCTGAGGGGATCGTCACCAAGCGAATATTATCGACATGCTGATATTGATTTGCTCCACCAACTCGCCCGGCGAAAATCAAACGACCGGGGCTGGGTGCAAAATTAACAGAATAGTTGGTCAGGATCGGGAACCCCTTGTAGCTGACGTGAAGCAACCCACTGGTGGTCAATTCTGCATATAAAGGTTGCCAACACAACCCTGCTACACCCATATCGTTAGTGCCCGTTTGCATTGATTCCGAATCTGCACACGCCCCGTTGCGAACTGGCAGAGCATAATTAGTGCGAATGACATTATCCACACGAATAGTCACACCGACAACGTCGCCACTGCCACTATCCCAAGCGTCAAAACAGACAGACAGGCCGGTGGTGGTACCCTCTTCTGGTAGATTTCCTTCCCCTCCCGGACTCGAAGCAAAACCAGTCCCGTCATTATTAAGAATTACCGGATCATCACCACGCGCATAATTCAAGCTAAATCCATCAGCTGGCTGAGCTGTGCCCGCGCCAATTCGGAGGTCGCATTCAAATTTGAATCCAGCCACAACAAGCCCATTATCGAAGTCATCAAAAATAATCACCGCGCGGTGACCAAAAGACCCCGGACTTTCATTCGTACCAGCAGTAATTTGCAAGTAACCGTTAGTTGAGGGATGAGTTCCCACTTCAAGCGGACTGCCGTCAGTCGGGAACCAAGCACCCGCTTGGCCGCCGGAATTGGCTTCTTCCACTCGGAATATTGTCAGTATTCCGCTGGGGTCGGAATTGAAGTCGAATACGTTCGTGCTTGCGTGAGCGGAAGTTGCCACGAGGAGACACGCAGACAGCATCTGAACTAGTCTTTTACACATAGCTTGACTGTTGCTTGGGGTTATTGGTTGGGTTTTTTATTAGTGAGACTATCTTGCCGAACTGGATTCAGCGTGGAATCGCAAACTATCCGATCTCTTTCAGGCCGAACACCAAACATAAAAAGAGCATGGATATTTCGTTCATCATTAATGATTCCAGCGTCGGTTTAGAAACGTTTGCCACCGTCCTCACAAACTTGGAAGCGGGAACTGCTTGTCTGGAAACAAAACAGCCTTCTCCATTTTTCTTTTCCAAACTTGTTTGTTTCCAGAAATATCCTTTTGCCATCCAATCCACCTGCTAGGTTTTTCCCGTGAAACGCCCCCACTCTTCGGCTTCGCATTCTAAACGGAACCGGCCCCTTCCCATTTTGGAGCAACACCAACGATGGTTTCGGATTATTGCTCTCTTTGCGGTTCCGTGCATGGTAATCGTTATCCTCGAAATACTGCTCCGATTAGGAGGTTACGGTTACTCAACTGCCTTTTTCCGCGTCGCCCCTGTCGGTCAACAAAAAGTCATCGTAGAAAATCCAACTTTCGGTCAGCAGTTCTTCCCACCTCATCTGGTTCGCCTTCCATCGCCGACCGTTTTTCCTACTCCAAAACAATCAAATACAGCTCGGATCTTTATCCTGGGAGAATCGGCCGCTCTGGGAGACCCCGAACCGGCCTTCGGATTTGGACGCTATCTCGAAGTTCTTTTAAACGCCCAACTTCCCGAAAAACAATGGGAGGTCATTCCCGCGGCGATGACGGCAATTAATTCCCATGCCCTGTTACCAATCGCGCGTGACTGTGCTCGCCAACAAGGAGATGTATGGATTGTTTACATGGGTAATAACGAAATTGTTGGTCCATTCGGGGCTGGAACCGTTTTTGGCCCTCAATCTCCTCCGCGCCCTGTCATCCAACTCAGCCTCATTCTAAAAAAATTTCGCTTTTACCAGTTGCTCGAAGACTGGAGCAGTCACTTCAACCTGTCATCTAAGGGAGCTGCCAGTTGGCAAGGGATGAGCATGTTTGCCAATTCCCAGCGTCACTTTGATGATCCACGACGCCAACGCACGTATGAACAGTTTGAACAAAATCTTGACGCCATCCTGAAAATTGCGCGAAAAGCCGGAGTCACTGTGATCCTCTGTACCGTTGCCACCAACATCAAAGACTGCGCCCCCTTTGCCTCGCTCAATGCTCCGGCCCTCACCGCTTCTCAGCAGAAAACCTGGAACGAATATTTTCAAACCGGGATCCAGTTCGAAAGCAATGCCAACTGGTCTGCGGCAATCCATCATTACGAAGCTGCTGCCGCTGTCGATAGCAAACACGCGGATCTTCAGTTCCGTCTGGGCCGCGGTTATTTCGCTCTTCAAGAACTAAATAATGCACGGCAACATTTTGAAGCAGCGCGTGATTACGACGCGTTGGCATTTCGCGCTACTTCACAAATCAATTCCATCATCCGAAAGAAAGCAACCGAGTATGCGAATCATGGCGTCGTGTTCCTGGATGTTGAAGAAAATTTGACGATGGCAAATCTTGAAGCTCCCGATGAAAATCAGTTTTTTTACGAACATGTTCACCTGAATTTCGCCGGAAATTATCAGCTCGCCACTCTTGCAGCCGACAAGATTGCAAAATTACCTCAATTCCTGGCTATCGACAGCAAGCCAACATGGCTCTCGCAAGGAGCCTGTGACGAGATGCTCGCTGTGACTCCGTGGGATCGCCACCGTATCTATGCGAATATCCTTCAACGGCATCAACGTCCTCCATTCACCTTTCAACTGAATCATGCCGACCAGGTTGATTCTCTGAAAAATAAACTGCTCGAACTCCGTAAGGATATGCAGCCCTCCGAACTCGCAACCGCACGCATCATTTATCAAAATGCGGTCAATGCGAGGCCGAATGATTTTCTAATCCACGGCAATTTCGCCAAGCTGCTGGAAGGCGTCGGTGACTTCCAGTCCGCTCTCAAAGAATGGCAGCGGGTTCGCGAATTAATTCCTCATCACTTCGGACCCAATTTTTATCTCGGCAAACTTTACGCACGCCTTGGTCAGTTCGATGAAGCTGAACAGCTTTTAAATCGCACAGTGCAGATGCGCCCTGATGCCGCAGAGGCGATGATTGAATTGGGTAACATCAGACTTCGGAAAAAGGATCCGGCGTCTGCTTTAGCGTTTTTCGAGAAAGCGCTTAAATTACAACCCGCCAACGCTCGGCTCCATTTCAGCATCGCCGAAGCCAAGGCCGCATTGGAGAAACGCGACGAAGCAATTGAAAGCCTGCGTCGGGCGATTGAATTTCGGCCGGACTACTGGGAGGCTCGCTACCTCTTGGGAGTTGAGCTTGCCACCAGAGGAGAATTTACCGCTGCCACAGAACAATTTCGCGCTGTTGTCCGTTTGAATCCAGAGCACGTCTCGGCACACTTCAATCTCGGGGTTGCTCTTGCGAAAGAAAATCGCATTCCCGAAGCGCTTCATGAATTTGAAGAGACCGCTCGCTTGGCTCCAACTCATGCTCTTGCGCTTGATTATCTTCAAAAGTTGAAACAGCTAGAAATGAAGCGTCGCGCTTCTGCTCAATAGAGCCGGAGGATGATCTGCCTACTTACCGCTGGCAGGACCAATCGTCGCACCAGACACGTAGTTCATCGGCACCAAGACCGATTTGCGAGTGACTCTGCCGGTTTCAACTAACTCCAAGATACGTTGCGCAATCAGACGAGACATCGCTTTCGGATCCGGTTGGTAATAACACACCGGCGGATAAAATTCAGAGAACCAACTGTCGTTCGGAAGCGACACCAGCGACAAGTCCGCGGGAACTCGTATTCCGCGTGCGGTTAACCAGGAATAGCAGGTCAACAATTGTGCTGCACGAGTTAGAACAAGTGCAGTGGGGCGATCTCTTAAACTGAACAATGATTCCAAGGCTCGCGCCACCGCCTCCGGAGTTCGATCATCTTTGAAGACGGTAACTCTACCCCCGCCGACAGTAGCCAGGGCACGTTCCAAACCACGCTCTTCTTCCACAAACCCGGGCCGCCGCTCATGATATTCCAAAACACCTATGTGGCGATGCTTGTGCCTGACAAGCTGCACCCCGGCATGAAAGGCCGCTTCACCCCAGTCCGAAGAGACATAGGGAAGTTCGATGCCCGGAAATGGCAGTTCATAAAGGAAAGTCGGTATCTTCTGTTGAAAAAACCACCGCTGCATCGGCTCGCTGCTCACATAGAGAATCCACGCGGCGGCCGGATGCGTTTTCACCAAACGCTCAAGATGCTTTTCCGGATGCGCCAGTTGAAAAATCTTCGGCGAAATAAATCTTAAGGCTCTTCCCTGCTCGGCCAACGCCGTCTGGGTATCTTCCATTTCCAACAAGGTCTGCCGATGTTCGATCTCAAATGGCGAAAGAAACAGGACCGGACGTTGCTCGGAAACGATTTTCTTTCGCGAAGGAAGACGATCTTTTCGAACTCGACGCTGTTGGCCTTGAGCCGTCGGAAAAAGCCAGCCCTCGTCGGTTAATTGTTTTAAAGCCAAGCGCAATGTATCGCGTCCGACGCCGAGCCTCTCTTTCAATTCAAATTCCCCGGGCAAAATTTCATCCACTACCCCTTGGCTGATCCAATCTTTGAGAGCAAGCACCGTCTCATGCACCAGACTCACCCGTTTCGGTAAATGTTCTGTAGCGGGTGATCCCAGGATGACTTTGGGAGATGGCAATGACGCCAGACCGGACGACAAAACAAAGCGCGCCGATTCATTTCTTCCTGACGCCTCAGGCGGCAACGAGCTATCAGCGGCAACTAAAGCATTTATATCACTCACGGCAGCAGTTCCCCTAATCCATTTGTTTTGTGGGCCTAAGAGTTGAGGCCGATTCTCTCTCCAGACTGGAACTTCAACAACAGGAACAATGTACTCTTAGTTGGATTTTTGTTGCTGCACAACTAGCCCACAAAAGAAAAAAGCGAGGGCCGGGAAAACCCGGCCCTCGTGCATATTTTAAGATTTGGAACGAACGAATCCTTATGGCAGCGGCAATACCAGTCGGTAGAACTGATTGCCGATTGGATTCGCGATCACCTGTTGGTTCAATCCGTTGGTCTGAATGATTGCACCCGGAACGCTGGTATAGCTTCCCGTTACACTCGAACTGCCAACCACGGAATAACCGCCCACTGTCGCAGGCCAGCTAATCACAAGGTTATTACCGTCCTGCACTGCCGATGCATTTGGACGCGGCACGTAACGGAAGTGACTGATCTTTTGGTTCGAGGCTGTTCCACCCGTAGCGGCCGTAATACCTACATAGGCCACGTTGGTACCAACAATCGACGCCAGACTTCCGACATTGAGGTTCGTGGTAAAGGTCGCCGCAGACACGGTGTTGCTCAACGAGACTCGGATCGCTTCACCGTCGTAGTCCAACACAACATCAATCGGATCGCCACTGGCAATATTGACCGGTGACGTTTCACTGTAACCACCGGTATTTCCATCCCGATTGAAGGCAATTCCAGGCGTGCCCCAGATGTTAAACTGGACAGCCGCACTGTTGAGAATGCCGCCGTAGGCGAGTCCGCCACCCCCAGCGCCGATGGCATTGGTGCCTTGCAACGAGTTCTGCACAACGAACGCCATACCATCTGCGCCACCACCGCCAACATCTTGATATTGGAAGGAAGCACGGAAGCCGTCGATCTGCATCGGAATGGTCAACCAAGCCGCGCGACGTTGATCGCCGCCAGTGGTCAACACAAGAACATCTGTATCTTCGAAATACATGATATCATTACCCTGATTGTTAAAGGTCCACTCGATACCATCACTGTGGAACGTCGGTGCAACCGTTACACTCAGTTCCAGCGGCGAAGTGCTGACCGGAGCATTGAAGTCGTTGTCCGCCAGCAATTGATAGACTGCCGCATCACCAGGCTGCAGGTTGGAGATCGTCAACACACTGCTGTCAGCGCCGGAAATACGACCGCCATTGACGAGATTCACTCCATTGGACTGCCATTGATAGGTCGGAGCAGAACCGCCGATGATTGCAGCAAGACTGAGGTTACGGCCAACATAACCAACGCGACGCAAAGGCAGATCCTGTGCAACGTAAAGCGGACCGCTGGTAACAATCAGTTCCGCACCCGGCTCGGTAGGCTCAGGACTGCGCACCGTACCATACGGATTCGTAGCCGCCACACGATACCGGGTTCCACTTTGAGCCGTCGAAACATTGTTCAGAGTGAGGTTCGGACCGGTTTGACCGCCAAGCGGAACACCGGGGTCGCCACCGGTGACGTCATACCACTGATAGGTAATCGGTCCCGGCCCTGTCGCCAACGAGGTAAACGTCGCTGACGCACCTTCGTTCGCATGCACGTCAGTAGGAACAACCGTGAAGGTCGGAGGCGGATTCGGATTCACAACTCCGAGGAACTCGATTTCACCAATCTGCATCGAAGTTGAACTGGCGTTATTCTTGACGTTGTTAAACGTCAGCCGATAGATATTGTAACCGGCGGTGTTCGGAAAACGCACTTCTTGTAAGTTGTGCGTCAACGGATTCAGCGTCTCACCGCCAGCATTGCGTCCGCTCGGCAAGGCAAGCGGTCCGGATGAGATGACAACATAATCGCCGCCATCCAACGAGCCTTCCAGCACGTAATCCGCCGGATCACGCCCATCGGCATCGTTAGCCGTGTAGAAGCGTAGCGCCGAGACGATAGTATTGCCGGCATTCGGACGGATAACAAAACCAACCGGTCCGACAAACGGAGCTGCTGCGTCATCATCCCAGTTGAGATATTTGGACGTATTGTTGTTAATCGCTGCAGTTACCGGTTCGCCGCCAGGCGTACTGCCGCGCACGATGGAAATGGCATCTTGGGGTGTGGTGATGTCCGTCAAAGTGGTAAGCACCCGATCCAGCCTGACAACGCCACTGTAAACTGTGCCTTCTACGTTAGAAGCCACCAACCGATAATCGGCAACATCATCAAATGTAGCGGTGATGACCATTTGAGTCGTCGTGGCGCCTGAAACATTCGGACCATCAACCATGTTCACCCAAACGTCATTTGTACCTTTCTGCCATTGGAACGTCATCGGCTCAGCACCACCAGTAATCGTGGCGGTGAAGGTTACATTGGAACCCACGTAGGTAGCCGCGGGGTTAATGGTGGTTAAAGCGATAATCGGCGGAACATCTCCAGCCGTTGCGCTGACCGCAAAGACGAACAGGCGGGCGTTCGCACTGGATGCACCAACGAATCGAAGCAAAACGTTAGTTACCGGGCTGACCGTGTTATTCAATGCAAATTGGGCTTCGAACAACTTCGGATTGGTCGTGCCAACATTGTTGATCGTACGGCGACCGACATCCGTCCGTCCCGACGACGTGAAGGCATAAGGCTGAGAAGCAAACCAGTCGTGCGAGACAAAGGAATTCGTCTCCATAGTGCCGTCAGCAAATTGAATGATACACTGATTGGTAACCCCGTTGCCTCCGTTGGCACAGGTACTCAGGAAGGAGAGCGCCGAGTAGGGGGCCGGCTCGGCAAAGGTGATATTGGCTTCCGGAATTACCGCGTCCACATAAACCGCGTTATTACCTGTGTAGGTCGCCGGCATCTGATAGTGATGATCGGGCAACGAAACACTGGTGATGACAGAGCCGGCAGGCGGCAATCCCGTATTGGGAGCATACCGGTAATAACCCTGTTCATACCACGTGTTCAAAGCGCCGTTGGAGCCATTGAAGTTCGTGCCGCCATCCATGGTCGCCGTGAGCGGCGTCAAAAGCGGATTTGGATACCGATAGGCGCTGGCTTCCACCACCGGGTCCGCCGTGTAACCGGTCACTGCCACCGGATTAAATGTTCCTCCCGAGGTCGTCTGGCCAGCTACCGCGAAAATCGAAGCACGTCCGCCGGAAACATAGCTGAACTCGATGCTCGTCACCGGGATGGTGGTGTTGCCCAACGTAATGTCGTAGTTGCCCAGTCGCGGATTGTTGTTATTGACGTTGTCGAACCCGAGCGTGCTCGGATTGTAACGACCATTGGCAATGTAGAACGAGTTCCCACCGTTGAACCAGTCGAGCACGTTAATCGTGTGGTACTCCACACTGTTGTCGGCAAAGTAAACCGTAATGTTAACACTGACCGGACCATTTCCCGCCGCACCCAGGAATGACAATCCACTGTAGGCGGTCGGCGTGGTCAGAGTGAGGGTGCCAGTGGTGTAGTTCTCAATATTTGCGAGGTAGATGGCATTGTTGGTGGCGTACGTTGGAGGCATTGTAAAGGTGTGCAGCGGGGTACCGCCGGAAACATCTGATCCGGCCGCCGGGATGCCCGTCGTGAGTGCCTGCTTGTTAAATCCGACTTCGTACCAAGTCCAGTTGTTCACATTGGTGGCCGCGTCGTTCATAATGACGTTGGCTTTGCCATACAGACTGCCGGTCAATGGCGCGGTGTTCTCAACCACCATATCACGGTTGAATCCCGTCACATCCACCGGCGTGAATACGGTGTAGTCAGTGGACTTACTCACGCCAAACAGCGCTACCCGATGGTCGGTGGCGGTACTCAGGTCCACACGCGTCACCGGAGTGGTCGTGTTACTCAGATAGATTTCGCTATAATGAAGCCGCGGATTATTCCCATATTGATCACTGGTTTGCCCGCTTCCGACGCTTACCCGACCATTCGCAATCCAAGCAATGTTTTGTCCCTGGTTGAACCAGTCAAAAATAACAACGGTACCTGATTCTGTGCCACCACCTTGAAAATGCACGGTATAGTTCAAGGTCGTGCCAGGCGCCCCCGGACCAGCGGCGCTTCCCAACAGCGACAGAACGGCAGCAGCGGTCGGCGTCGTAAACGTAAATGATCCGGACGGCGATCCCGCCGTGCTAAGAAACAAGACGTTATTCGTAGCGTACGACGGCGGCATCTTGTACGTGCGGTTCTCATCCCCTTGAGCCACGAAAGTCGTACCGGCGAGCGGTATACCGGTACTAGGCCGGGTGCTGTCAAATCCCTGCTCAAACCAGACATTGGAATTGTTATTCGTACCACCATCCATCGTGGCCGTGGTGTAATCAGGCATTGGTCGCTCGGCCTCTTTCTCGACAACGACGTCAACGGTAAAACTGCTCGGTGTAAGCAATACTGGATTGAAATCAGCTCGGACTTGAGACGCGCCAAGCGCCCCGAGCAATAGTAGGTTAGGGATTAGTTTTTTCATGGTGGGTTACTAGGTGTTGTGGGTTACAACTTACGACTCAAAACAAAATTTTATGCACAAATTTACGAGCATATAGACATTCAGCCTCCTGAGGCTTAAGCACAGGCTAACGACCTGTGAATGACGTTACCTGCGAACGGTAGTATGTTCCGCCATCCAGCGAACATCCCGCCCAGAGTCTCCTGCGGGCACGTTCAACATTCCCGGCACCCATTCATACTTTGGAGCAGGTTTAATTTTAGTCCCGATCCATTTGTGGATTTCGGAATGCCCATCAGCAAACGAAAAACCGCAGGCACCATTGTGGTTACTTGCCGGGAAATCAATGATTCGCTCGTTACCCGGAGGATTCATCGGTTCGGCATTCGCCACCTGACTTGCAAACGCTGCATCATTGATACTATCTGGATGTTCATCGACAAATACGAAGGTTTTGGCCGGATTTATGATATTGCCGAGCTTGCCATACGTCCGATACGTGGTTTGACCTGCATTCTGCCCCCCTGCCAGCCATTCGCCGTTTCCAAAGACTTGACTCATCGAAATGCTTCGCACCCGAGGGCGCTTCTGCCCTGCGTAAGTAACCAAGCTTCTATCAGCGGGACACTTATAAAGCGTGGGAGACTTACCGGAATAATTCCACAAAGGCCCTTTTTCGATGTCGTTCCTATAATCCCAATGCTGAAGCCCGGGACCGATGTCAAATCCAACATCTCCAGTAAGCCAGACCGGACGACCTGCAAGTCCGACCTGTGCCGCAACCAATCCATCGTTGTTATCACCCGCATAAAGGATAAACGCCAAGGTCAATTGCTTGGTGTTGCTCATGCATTGGATACCCTGCGCCTTCGTCTTTGCCTTGGCCAACGCCGGCAACAACATCGCCGCCAAGATCGCGATAATAGCGATCACAACCAGCAATTCGATGAGCGTAAATGCTCGATTCGAAACAGATCCTCGTCGAGCGCGGGGTGCGACTTGAAGGTGCGACATGATTTTTTACGACTTAAACAACTATGGGTAACGTCCAAGACATCCTCTAAACAAACTCGTCCGTCAACAATCTGAAAGATGTACCTTTTATTGTATTTTTGTAACCGAAATGAGTGATTTGAGACCGAGCAAATTCCTGATTGCCGCCAAATGTCTAAATCACGCGTTACTTAATTTTTCTGAAAACGAATTATAACCGGCACTGAAACAAGCGTGAAGGATGGGCAAATATTAACGCCTTGCCACATCTTCATTCGCATTCGCTAATGCCATCACATGGTTTTCTAATTGAAGCGCCGGATCCGTCGCACCGACTTTCTGATTCGCGCGATATTCCGCCGGCGTCACCTTGGCGATTTTTTTGAAGACGCGACAGAAATACGCCGTATCGCGATAACCACAGCGCGCCGCGATGTCATCAAGTTTGAGATTGTAATTCCGCAGCAGAAATTTCGCGCGATCCGTCCGCACATGCATCAGATAACTGCTGAATGTCATGTGGCCCTGCAATTGAAAGACCCGCGAGAGGTAGTTAGGCGAGACGCCGAAATGTCGCGCCACCGACTCACGCGTGACGTCGTACGGATAATGGTTTTGCAGATAAACGCAGACCTCTTCCAGCAACGACTTCGCCGGACAGGATTCCACCGGCTCGGGACGATGATAGGAGCTGCCGAGACATTGCAACAGCGCCTGCGCCAACTCCGCGAAAGGCGCGTTCGCATCGCCCGCCGCCTGCAAATCAATCATCGCATCCAGAATTTTCGGAATCGGTCCGGTCAACGGGCGGGTTTGCGTGAATTTTTCAGCGGTCAACGGCGATTGCGCCGGATCATTTAAAGTGACGATGCTGATACCTAATTGCTTTTTCCCAAAGAGAACCGACATCAGCCGTACCGGTTTCCGCCAGATTGGAAGATTCCAACAGTTCGGCGGCGCAAATAACGCGTCGCCCGGCTTGAGCTGAACGACAATTTTCCGCTGCCCGGATTCGATTTGATTCTCGTAACAACCAGCCAATGGCACTTCGAGCCGGGGGAAATTCACAACATGGCTCAGAAGGGGTGGTTCGATGGAACGACCGCACACAAAAACCCGCTTAACCTGCTGCTGTCGCAACAACTTTTCCGGCCACTGAGGTGCAGATTCAGGGGAATTCACAACTGGAAGGGTAGCGAGATCAACCGACGACGGCCATAGTACGCTAGTTCAATAAAGGTTACATCTTTCCGCTTGTCGCAGAGGCTTCACATCAGGAGGATAAAATCCATGATCCAATCCTGCTGACTTGGGCGCACAGTGAAAGAACAGCTTCAAAAACACAAGCAATACCTTTTGACGGGCGTCTCCCACGTCATCCCGGTCATTGCCTGTGGCGGAATTCTGATCGCGCTCGCCGTCACCTACGCCTTTCAGTTCAAGCTGTTAAATCCCCACGGCGGACCGGATTTCACGAACGCTCCCTGGCTGATAAAAAACATGGCGCTTATCGGTGAAAAAGCGTTCCAACTTTTTCCCGCCGTCCTCGCCGGGTTCATCGCCTTTGCGATGGCAGGCAAACCGGGGCTCGTCCCGGGTTTTGTGGGCGGTTTCATTGCCGCTATCCCGCAGGTGGTCGGCGAAAAAAATGCCAGCGCGGGATTTCTCGGTGCGATTCTCATCGGATTCGTAGCCGGCCACCTCGTCAATGGATTGAAAAAGCTTCCGGTGCCGAAAATTCTCCGGCCGGTCATGCCGATCATCATCATTCCCATCTGCTCCACGCTGCCAGTCGGTTTGCTGATGCTCGCGCTGAACATGCCGATCGCCCAGGTCATGGTGGCGCTCGGCCATTTTCTCGAAAACCTGCAAAGTGGTTCGCAAGCCCTGTTGGCGATGTTGCTGGGCGCCATGATTGCCTTCGACATGGGCGGCCCGGTCAACAAAGCCGCGTTCTTCTTCGGCGCGGCAATGATCGAACAGGGCAACTACGCTATCATGGGCGCGTGTGCCGCGGCCATTTGCACGCCGCCGCTGGGACTCGGCCTTGCGACTTTAATCAGCCGCCAACTTTGGACCGACGAACAGCGCGAATCCGGTTATGCTGCGCTCGGCATGGGCATGATTGGCATTACCGAAGGCGCTATTCCCTTTGCCGCCGGCGATCCTTTTCGCGTCATTCCGTCCATTATGATTGGTTCAATGGTTGCCGCCACCATTGCCATGCTCGGCGGCGTCGGCGGCCATGCGCCTCATGGCGGCCCCATCGTTTTGCCGGTGGTGGACAACCGCATAATCTACATCGTTGCGATTGTTGCCGGGGCCACAGTAACCGCCGTGCTCATCAATACCTTGAAAAAACTAACCGAAAAGCCGGCCGTGGCGCCGGCCGCTATCTGATCATGAAATTCGTCGCCGTCACCGCCTGTCCAACTGGCATCGCTCACACCTACATGGCTGCGGAGCAGTTGGAGAAAACCGCCCAGAAACTCGGCCATACCATCAAAGTGGAAACCCAGGGCGCGATGGGCATCGAAAACGAGTTATCGCAAGCCGATATTGACGCCGCTGAAGCCGCCATTCTCGCCACCGACATTGCGATCGAGAAACCGGAGCGCTTCGACCGCATTCGCAAAGTGCAGGTCCCGGTTCAAGCCGCATTGAAAGATCCCGTGGCGATCTTTCAAAAGACGCTGGCGGCGTGACCGCGCCAAGACAGTTATGGTCCGAATGATAGCATGTCGCTGGAACTGAAATTCGCCTGTCCGCTGCCCAACGGCATTCATGCGCGTCCCGCTAGCGCTCTCGAAGAAGTCGCACGCAATTTCGTCGCTGATATTTCGCTGACCAACGATCGCACCGGCAACGTCGCCAACGTCAAAAGCGTTCTCGCAATCATTGGCGCGGAAGTCCGCCATCGCGATCCCTGTCGCATCGTCATCACCGGTGCGGATGCGGAAGCGGCGCACGCGGCGCTTTCTGATTTCGTGCGACACGAATTTCCTGGCTGCGACGATCCAACACCGGCGAGTTCAAATCTCATTGGCGAAATTGTCCTGCCGCCGGTTCTGACCCAAAGCAATCAGATCATTCGCCATGGCAAACCCGCCGTGGCAGGAATCGGTCGTGGACGATTGGTGCGACTCGGTGGCTTGCAAGTTCCGCCGAATCTTCCGCTCCAGCGCAATGCGGATTTCGCGACAGAATCCGGCAAACTGGACGCAGCACTGACTGCAATCGCCGAGGATTACGAAACGCGTCTGGAGCAACAGCATTCGCGCCTCGAAATCGAGTTGTTGAAAGCTCATCGCTCCATTGCGCGCGATCCGGAATTTCGTCAGAAGCTGCACGAATTTCTGCAACCGGAACAACGCACTGCCGCGGGAGCCATCGTCGCCGTGGAGAAATATTTCACCATGATTCTGACGCAGACCGACTCGGCTTTGTTGCGCGAACGCGCCCTCGACGTTCAGGATGTCTGCTATCAATTGCTGCGTCAGATCTACGGCCCGAGCGCCGTCACTGCTGAACCGCATTTAACTCAGGATTCTATCGTCGTCGCAGAATCACTCACGCCGGGACAATTCCTCGCGTTGAATCGCAAGTTTCTCAAAGGCCTCGTGCTCGGTCACGCGGGCAACACGTCGCACACGGTCATTCTCGCGCGTTCGTTCGGTATCCCGACCATCATTGATGTCGCGGATCTTCGCAATGAAACCCTGTGCCACGACGAAGCTATCGTGGACGCCGAATGCGGTCTGCTGCTCACGACATTGAACGACACCATCCGCCGCTATTACGCGATGGAAGAACGCCGCATCGCCGAACGCAAAGCGCGCTTGCGTCGTTTCGCGCATCAACCGGCGCGGACGCCGGACAATTGCCCCGTCGGCATCGCTGGCAATATCGGAACGGCAGCGGAAGGCGAAGCCGCCTTCGATGCGGGCGCGGAAAGCATCGGTTTGTTCCGCACCGAAATGTTGTTCTTCGATCGCGACACGCCGCCGACCGAGGACGAACAATTTGAAGAATATTGTCGCGCGCTGAGCACCGCCAAAGGTCGCCCCGTCATTACGCGCACGCTCGATATTGGCGGCGACAAACCGCTCGCCTATCTGCATCTGCCCGCCGAGAACAATCCGTTCCTCGGTTATCGCGCGGTGCGGATTTATCCGGAATACGAAAATCTTTTCCGCTCGCAGATTCGCGCTTTAGTGCGCGCGTCCGCTCACGGCCCGCTCAAGATTCTGATTCCGATGATTACCGCGGCAGAAGAAATTGCCTGGGCGAAACAGGTCATCCGCGAAGAGCAGAATCGTTGTCGCGCTGCCGGAATTCCTTACGACGCGAACATGGCCATCGGCGCGATGATTGAAGTTCCCGCTGCGGCGTTCCAACTCGACGTGCTGTGTCGCGAACTGGATTTCTTCAGCATCGGCTCAAACGATCTGCTCCAGTATTTCGCCGGTGCGGACCGCGCGAATCCGCGTCTCGCTAAACTTTACGATCCATTGCAGCCGGCCTTTCTGCGTTTTTTGCACAAAATCATTTCCGAAGCGCGTGCGGCGGGAAAATGGATCGGGCTGTGCGGCGAAATGGGTGGTCACGCGGAATATCTCCCCATTCTGGTCGGTTTGGGGCTCGACGAAATCAGCGCCGCGCCGTCACTCGTTGCTGCGTTGAAAGCCGAAGTCGCCGCGTGGCCGATGACGCTTTGTCGCGACCTCGCCGCCAAAGCACTGACCTGCGCCACAGCCGCGGATGTGCGCGGTTTGTTGGATGAATTTGCCGCGCGTCGGCCCACGCCGTTGGTGGACCCGGAATTGGTCATCATTGAATCCACCAGCACTACGAAACAGGAAGTCATCAAAGAAGCTGTGGACCGCCTCTATGTGCTCGGGCGCACGCAACAACCGCGCGCGCTGGAACAGGCGTTATGGCAACGCGAAGCCGTTTACTCCACCGGCTTCGGCCACGGCTTTGCCATTCCGCACTGCAAAACCTCCGCAGTCTCTGCGAACTCGCTTGTGTTGATGCGACTGCGCGCTCCCGTCGAATGGGGCTCACTTGATGGGAAACCGGTGCAAACGGTGTTACTCCTGACGATTCGCGAATCCGATCACGCGAACAACCATATGAACGTCTTTTCGAAGCTCGCGCGCAAAGTGATGCACGAAGATTTTCGCAATCACCTGATCGAAGCTCCGGATTCAACCGTCGCGTGCGCCTTGCTCTCCGGTGTGCTGGCCGCCTGAAGCGCCGTCAGCTCCGCCAGACTCTTTCGCCAACGCGCTTAAATCACCGTGCCGTCCGGAATCGACGCGTTCTTCGGAATAATCACGATGCCGTCGCGGATGTAGTACAGCGGATGATCCAGATTCTCCGGTTTGCCGGCGGGCGAGATGGTGACGTTGTTACCGATGCGCGCATTCTTATCGATGATCGCGTTCTCAATTCGGCAATTCACGCCGATGCCGACGCGCGGTTTGCCCATCCGCTCGTGTTCAGCGATGGATTCCTTGGATTCAAAGTAATCGCAGCCCAGCGCCACGGTGCGATACAACTCCGTGCCCGTGCCCACCAACATGCGCAATCCCACGATGCTATAGCTGATTTTCGCCTGATTGATGATGCACCCGTCCGAAATAATCGCGTGATCAATCACTGCGCCGTTCACCTTTGAACCCGGCAGAAAGCGCGGACGACTGAAGATTGGGGCGCTCATGTCGAAGAGATTGAACTTCGGCAACTCGGCCGCCATGTCGAGATTCGATTCAAAAAACGCGCGAATCGTTCCTATGTCCTCCCAATACCCCTGATACACGTGCGAATACACCTGATGCGTTTCAATCGAGCGCGGAATGATGTGTTTACCGAAATCCGTCAGGTCATTGTCGAGAAGCTGGCGCACCACTTCGCGGTTGAACACGTAGATACCCATGGACGCCAGGAAATATTCTTCGCTCCCCGTGATGCCGAGTTTCGGATACCACTCATGCGGCAACCGCAACGAATCCTGCACCGCTGGATCTTTCGGCTTTTCGACAAAGCGCTCGATGCGGCGATTTTCCGCAATCTGCATGATGCCCAGCGCCGCCGCTTCACGCCGCAACACCGGAATCGTCGCGATACTCACATCCGCGCCGTTCTCGCGGTGCTCCGCAATCATCCGGCGGAAATCCATGCGATAAAGCTGATCGCCGCTCAGAATGAGCAGATACTCGAAATCGTGATCGAGGAAGTGGATGAGATTCTTGCGCACGGCATCGGCCGTACCTTCATACCATGAGGTATCGGCAAACGTCTGTTGCGCCGCGAGCACTTCCACAAATCCGCTCGAAAACTGATCGAACTTGTACGACTGCGACAAATGCCGATGCAGCGAAGTGGAATTGAACTGCGTCAATACATAGATGCGCCGGAAACCGGAATTGATGCAGTTGGAAATCGGCACGTCCACAATGCGGTATTTGCCGGCAAAAGGAACGGCGGGTTTAGCGCGGTCTTTGGTCAGCGGGAACAGGCGTGTGCCCTGGCCACCGCCCATGATGACACAAAGCACATTGCTCGTGTTCAGAGATTGGCGAGTGATGCGACTCGTATTGGACATAAACGTCGTGCGTTGAAGGTCGTGCAAATGCTAGGACAACGCGCCAAGCGGCAGCAAGTCCCAACGGTTCAACTTTCCGCTAAACCTTAGCGCGCCTCCCGCCCAAACTATCCTGCCGCCTTAGAACTTCAAATTCTCCAGATACTTCAAACTCTGGGGAATTTGCTGCAGCACATCGGGGGATTCATCCTCGATAAAGTAATGCTTCACCCCCGCCTTCTGCGCCGCGCGCAATAACGACGCCCAATCCGTCTGCCCCGTTCCAATCGCCACATCGTTGCGATTATCCGTTCCGCCGGATAGCGACCCCGTCGGCACACCTTTCTTCAAATCTTTGACATGCATCAACGCCCAACGCCCCGCATGCTTCTCCATCAACTTCGTCGGGTCCTGCCCCGGAAACACCGCCCACATCACGTCCATCTCGAAATACACCACGCCCGGCTTCGTTTCCTTCACCAACATATCGAACAACGTCCCGTCCGCGTGCGGCACAAACTCATACCCGTGATTGTGGTAATAAAACTTGATGCCCTCCTTCGCCAACACCTCGCCCGCGCGATTGAACACTTTCGCCGTCTCCTTCACCCAACTCTCCGTCACCTGACCGCTGTGCGGCACCCACGCCGTTCCCGCCCACTCCAATCCCAACGCCTTCGCCTCCTTCGCGACCCCCTCCGGATTATCGCGAAACTGCTCGTAACTGAAATGCCCCGCCACCGCCTTCAATTGATTCGCCGCCAGCAACGCCGTGAGTTCCGCCGGCGACTTGCCATACGTGCCCGCCAATTCCACCGTGCGAAAACCGAACTCATTCACCTTCGCCAACGTGCCCGGGACATCCTTGCTGAAATAATCGCGCAAACTGTAAAGCTGCAACCCGAGCGGACCTTTGAAACTCTCCCCCGTGCCCGCTGCTCGACCCGGTTCCGCGGCGGAAAGGAACGACGTGGAGACAAGACAACCCAATGCCAGAAGCGAAGCGATGCGTTTCATGCCCCGATTCAACCCCAAACCGCGCCCAAACGAAAGCGATGAATTTGATGACAACACCTGCTCGCCAGCGATTCAGAGCGATTGCAGTTTTTTGAATCGTTCGAATCAGTTTTGGAAAATCTCTTCCCGATGGTAGCAAAGGAAATCCTCGCTTGGTTCTGCCAGCTTCGTCGGCAAACGAATAAGCTTCCCTTCGAACGGGACGAAATTCTGCTCCAACGCCGACTGCGGAAAATAACTGCGCAAACGTTTGCTCAGAACCACTTTCAATTTTTCATCAAGTGTGATGAGGCCCGCGTCGAATGCGGCATCGTGAAGGGTTGAAAGACAGAGGCCGTTGCGTGGATTAAGTCGGCAGTCAGGAAATTTCCCCCACGGTTTGATATGACTCGCGACCAGCAAGCGCGGCACGTTGATGCCGCTGATGCAACAACGCACATCGTAAGCAGTGAGCACGGCTTGCCGAAAGAACTGTTGCCCGCGCCGAACTTTGACCGTCGCTTGCGTTTCCGTCGGACCACTCGGCACGACGAGCCGCACTTTGTCGCGCGAAAGGAAGTCCAATTCCTTCGCGTCATCTTTTGTGAACAGGTTGTGAAGTAGCTCTTCGCTCTCAGTCCCAAGCGTGGAAAGGTTCGCATGAAACTCGTTCCACATCTCGCGATCTTGCTTCGTCGCTCCGGGCAGTCCTCGAACTCCACGCGCCTGTTGTACCGGATCGAGCGAAGCGAAGTTGACGAGCTTCATTGCCAGACTGCTCGGAGATCGCCCCATCTTCTGCGCAGTTTCGATGATGATGGGATTTCCCTTGTGAAGCTTTCCAAACGGCAACTTGCAGTAAAGATTCAATGCAATGAGGAAATGTTCGCGCGTCCACTTCACTGCGGGTGACTTTGCCATGGGCCGAAGTTGCCAAACCGTATTGCATTTGCGAAGTGAGAAAGTACTCGCCGGGTCGGAGCGCGGCTGTGTCGCAGACCAGCCGCAGCGCTGCGATTGACTCTACGAGCACAGTCGCGCTCCATTAAATTGCTTGCGTGTTTTGGCGTACCTGGCCAGGTCTATCTGCCGGGTTATGCGCAAAACTTACCGCATTGAATTGGATGAGTTCGATCTCGGCCAACTTCTCGATGGCTTAGAAGTTCGCGCGGCAGCGTGGAAAAACACCGCCACATATCATCGCACCGGCAAATCATCTGCACAATTCATCGTCGGGGAACGCAACGCCCCAGCGGAAGCTGATCGGATTGCGGCGCATTATCGCTTCATCATCGCAAAAACCCGAAACCAACGAGAGGCGCAGTCATGAATAAAGAGTCAGCCCCCGAATTACGAACTGGTTTCTGCATCTACGTTGACACGTTTTTCCAAGGGCCGGTCCCGGTGGTGAGCGATGCCCGCGGTTACATCGTCTTCGAATCTGAGCTCGAAGCCCAACGGGAAATCGTCGAACACCAAATCATGCGGCTGCAGCAATTCCTGGACGGGGAACGCGACTTCGACGACGCCATGACGGTCGAGGAATACATCGTTCCTGTTTCGGTTCATCCCGATGGCACGATTGTCGATGAGGACGGACGTTGTTTTGGTCCAAAGCCGGATTAAAAGAGCCACCACAACACCGACACATGATTGTTGTGTTCCGCACGTCGCTTTATGCTTCCACCCGAGAATGAAGCGCAGGACGTTGAAACAAACCCGATCCAAAACGGCGGCGCAGACGCATCACAGCGTTTACGTCGTGGAGCTGGCCCCGGCCGTGGCCCGCTTGCGCCGCGTGCGCACACTCAATCCGGATCGCGACCCGTCCAAACCGTGCGTTTACGTCGGCATGACCGGGCTGACGTTGGAAGCGCGATTTCTCAATCACAAAAACGGCACGAAAGCCAGCTACTACGTGAAACGGTTCGGGCGCGGCTTTCTGCCGGATCTCTACGCGCACCTGAATCCCATGCCTTACGAACAGGCGTGTGTCATGGAACGCGATCTCGCGGAAGACCTGCGTCGCGCCGGATACACGGTGACGGGCGGGCATTGAGCGCAGACTATCGCCGCCGCCATGAGGAAGCGGAAACAACCACATTTGCGAAGCGTGACTGAAAGCCGGGCGAGGGTGACAGTTCGCAATGCATGCAATCCGAAGGCCGGGTGAGGGGCTCGTAACACATCCACCCGAAGATTCATTTTTCTCCGCAGCGCTTATTCCGAACAACGAAATCCCTTTTGCGCTTCTTGTGCCTTTTTGTGGCAATCATTTCTTCCGGAAGGTCGGGTAAGGAGTTGTTGTACCCGTTTCGCGACGCGTTCAAAACGTTGCGGCTTTTCCGTTTCGCATTCCCAGATGACGAGCACGCGCCAACCGAGGCGACGCAGGAGCCGTTGTTGCAATTGATCGCGCGCGGCGTTGCCGTTGAGTTTGGCGAGCCACCAGTCACGTCGCGTGGACGGCGTCGTGCAATTTTTACAACCGCGATGCCGATGCCAGAAACATCCATGCACAAAAATGGCGAGCCGATGTTTCGGCAACACCATGTCCGGCGTGATGAACCGCCGTCGAAACATCTCTGCTGCTTTTTTGCGGCTGCTTTTTTCCGCACTTGATGGGGAGCACGCGACTGAAAGCCGGGTGGGGGGGTTATTTTGCGTTTCCTGAGCTTTTCTGCGGCTACCTGTTTCCACCACCGGAATCCGCACGTGCAGGCGAAAGCGATAACCCATTCCATGCAACAACGAGCGCACGCGTTTCTCCGGCGTGGTGTCCGTACCGCGAATGCGCGACATGTTCCAACTCCGTCGCGCGGCGCTCAGATGGTCCCTGCCGCGACGTCGCGCAACGGATCGGGTGCGAAGACGCTTTTGGTTCACCGGCAAATTTTATCGGGACGCCTCGCGCGCTTCGAATCGAAAAGACAACCGGGTCTCATTTCCAAACCGCCCGGGGCAACCCGCGGGAAACCGGAAAAAAGAAGCATTGGGTGCAGAGGGGATTCTCGTCGGCACCGTCACCGTCACCCGGATTTCATCGCGATGTCCTCTCCACGCTATGCCAAGAGGGCAAATGATGTCAGCCAATCGAATGCCTATCGTTGCAGCGCGAATCCCTTTTGCGCTTCTTGTGCTTTTTCGTGGCAATCATTCTTTCCCCTCACCCCTTCCCTCTCCCCGCCGATCGGAGCGAGGGCGATTTCCCTTTTGCGCTTCTTGTGCCTCTTTGCGGTTATCTCCCACCTCAATCCCCTTCGTAATGCGGATGAATTTTCGTGCCGCGACGCCCTTCCGGTCGCAGATCCACTTCCAGGCCCTTCCAACATTTTTGACCAAACTTGTTCAGCAATCCCAAGCGCCAACGCCATGACATTCCCCAGAACGGATTGTTCGTCGGCCAGAACGAGATGAAATCCAATTTTGCTTCCTTCGCCATTTCAATCGCGCGGGCGAGATACTCCGGTTTGTCGTTCCAGTTAAAGAGCAGATATTTCCATTCCAGAATCGGCTCAGTCAGCCCGCGCGCGTCGCGAAACGCCGCCATCTCTTTCATCGCCGCGTAGGCTTTCTCAAAATTGCCGCGCCGCATGTATTTATCGGACATTTCATTCGTGATGCCATGCACGGAGAAAAAGATGTGGCTGAAATTCAGCGCCGCTTCACGTTTCGCGTCAGTGTTGAGCAACACGCCGTTGGTGGACGTCACGATGCGGCACTCCGGATTCTTCTGCCGCAACATCGCCAATTCCGGTCCGATGGTCGGCGACAGGAACGGCTCGCCCAGGTTCAGGTAAAACAACTGTCGCAGGCCGAGTCGCTGGACAAGGTCACC
Organism: uncultured Verrucomicrobiota bacterium; assembly: GCA_937894935.1. Taxonomy (GTDB): domain Bacteria; phylum Verrucomicrobiota; class Verrucomicrobiia; order Limisphaerales; family JADLHS01; genus JADLHS01. The sequence continues at coordinate 6,494 of CALAYC010000018.1, read as the reverse complement.
CATCTTCTCCATCTCGGCGAACGGCATCGTGAGCTGTCGGTTCATGCGCAGGCCCGCCGCGTTTTCGCGGGCGCAACCGGTGCAATCCACGTTGCACTTGACCGTATTTTCCAACAGCAAACCGCGAAAGGGCAAACGCGCTTTCGGCGGTGTCTGCGGAGCTTCCGGCGGCAGCCGACGCAAATCGCCACAACGTGCGCAGGTGGGAATCGGCATTTTGCCACGCGCGAGTTCATCGCGGAATCGCTGCGCCTTCTCGCCAAAGAAAACCTCCTCGAACGAATTTTTCTTCAGGTCGCCAATCTGCCCGACGGTTTCGTAATCCTGACAGTTGCAGGAAACCGTCTGATCGCTGTTGATGGTGATGTTGTATTCGGAAACGCCGTCGAGCGCGGCGCAGTGATAACCGCGCCCGGAAATTTTTGCCTGCCACTCCAACTTGCGGACGAGCAGTTGCCGGTAAAAATCGCTCAGCACCCAATTGAAACGACGCTTGGGCGTGAGACGTTTTCCGTCCGACTGCGGAGTTGCCATGGTGACAGTTTGCCGGGGCACCTCACGGCGGCAAGTTTCTTTTCCACCTCAACCGCCAATCGATTCCAAACCATTCACTCCGTAGCATTCCCGACCTGTAACGAAAGCAACTCGCGTTTGCCCTCCGCGCCCTGCCGATACGTGCCGCTCACCTGCTGCTCCTCGCGGACATTGCGCAACGTCGCCGCCTGTCCGGCAGGCAACACGAATTTCGTAATCGGCAACACCGCGTACGTTTGCCCACCAACCGTCAACGTCTGCGCCGTCAAATCCACGCTCGACACTTTTCCGCTGAAACTCCCGCCGGAAGAACTCTGCGGTGGCGCAACTGTTCCGCCGACCGTTTTCGGAATTTCCAGTGATACAATCTCCGCTCGTCCCTGCGCTGATTCCCGAAACCGCCCCGTCACGGATTCGCCCACATCAATATCTTTGAGCTGCGCCGGTTGATTGCTGCTGGTGATTTTTGAGGTCGGCAGCACGAAATATTTCTCGCGCCCCACCGTCAGCGTTCGCGCCGTGGGATCAATCTCCGCCACGCGACCGCCAAAACTCTCGCCGCTTTCGCGTTTACCTCCGCCATCCGCTGCGCCGACCGCCGGTTTGATGCTCAGCGAAAGCAGTTCCATTTTGTTTGCCCCGTTCGGTTTGAATTTTCCCGCCACCATGTCGCCCGCTTGCAATTCTTCCGCCGTGACCACTTCGCGATCGCCGCGTGTGATTCGCGTCGTCGGCAACAAATGAAACGGACGCTCATCAATCATCAGAACGCGCTGCAACGGATTCACCGACGTCACCCGCCCCGTCACAACAGTATCACTTGAGGTCGAAACCTCATTGGTGCTTGCGGGCTCGTTGGGTTGGGCAACTTGCGCGCCCGTTTCCCCCCACGAAACCAGCCCCCAGATCGTCACCGCAAAGAAACACATCCAAATCCGTCTCATCATTTTTTCCTCGTTACGATTCAATCACGACCGCACAACCACCTGAATCATCGTTCCCTTCCGCCGGATTTCTGACGCTGGGGATTAACCCGCCCTTTGCCGATAAATTTGCCCCATTTGCTCACGCCTGATCGAACGAGATACTGCCACCATGCGAACGGACCTCAGCCCGATTGAAACGGATTTTATCCCCGGCTATGGCGGTTGGGAGAATGATTTCGACGAACGTTGTCGGCGGCAAAACGTCATCACCGTGAAGCTCACCGGCCCGGATCTGCCGCCGGGCATCGAACAGATCATCGTCGAACGCGCGATTAAAAACGGATTGGAACTTGTCCTCGAAGACACCGACGCCCGCGATGTGATGGTTTTTCGGCGGCGATCAAAAGAAGTCACACCGCCCTTTCAACCGCCCCCTTAGTTTGCCCCGCCCGACGCGCGAATCAGCCCGCGCGTGAGATCGGTTGTTGCGGCGCATTCACCGCCACGTGTGGCAACAGCGGCACGGGCACATAACGCGCGGCGAGCTGTTGCGTTTCCGCCGCGAGCAATTCCCGCAATCGCACCGGCGCCAGCGCTTCCGCTTTCGTTCCGAACGACAACAACCAGCCCACCAGACATTCGAGCGAATGCGTCAACAGCGTCACCGTCACGCCATCGGCACGCGATTCTTCTTCCACGAGTCCCCAGCGGTGTTCGCGGCGCACGCGCTCCATCGCGGACGGATGAAACCGGATTTGCGCGAGAATGAAATCGCCGTTCGGTGATTGTTGCGTTTCGAGATATTCCTTGAGCGAAAAATTTTCGTGCCCGCTGAAGCGCTCTTCGCTCATCTGCAATTTGAGAATTCGATCCGTGCGAAAATCGCGCATGTCGCGGCGCAAGCGACACCAGCCGATGAGATGCCAGTTGTCCGCGTAAAAAATCAGCGCGAGCGGTTCGACGTCACGACGTGTGACTTCCTGCCGTTGACCGCCGCGATACTCGAGCGTCAACACGCGGCGCTCCGCAAGGGCGCGTTGCAGCGGCAAAAGCGTTTCGCTCGCGAGCCGCGGAACATAACGCGCTTCACCGGAAACGATTGCCGTCACGCGTTCGAGGCGATCGAGATAATCCTGTCGATCGCGCGGCAGCACGGAACGGATTTTCAGCAACGCGGATTGCATCTGCTTGCGCAACGACGCGTCGGTGAATTGTTCCACGAGTTTCTCGCCGAAGAATAGCGCGGTGGCTTCCTCGGAAGTGAACATCACCGGCGGCAGATGATAGCCTTTGACGAGACTGTAACCGACGCCCGCTTCGCCCACGATGGGCACGCCGGCTTCGCTCAGCGCCGCGAGGTCGCGATAAATCGTGCGCACGCTGATTTCGAAATGCGCCGCCAGATCCTCCGCCCGCACCACGCGCCGACTCTGCAGATGCAGCGCGATGGCCACCAGGCGATCCACTCGATTCATAGGCGAACGATGGTAAACCGGAGCCAAGGCCGGGCAATCACGAATCTCCCGCGCCGCTCAACCGCCCGCCATCGCGCCGATTACCATGAACGGTTCTTTGCCGGAAACGACCTCATCCGGCAACAGTGTGTCCGGCGATTCGAGCGATAAATCTTCTTTGCAGGCGAAGAAACGGATGAACGGGCGCCGCTTCAATGTGCCATGTTCGCGAATCGTTCCGCGCAACGCCGGAAACTTCGCCTCCAACGCGTCGAGCGTGGCATTGATGGTAACCGGAGCAGCGATTTCCAATTCCACTTCACCTTCCACGCGCGCGAGATTTTTCAGATGAAACGGAAGCTGAACGCGAATGGTGGAAGTTTTTTCAGCCGCGAGCTTTGACCGTTCCCAACGCCAGACCAATCCGTCTTCCGGCTCGTTCACCTCGCCAACGTGACGGAAGCCGTTCTTTTCCAACACGCGGCACGAAGCGTTTTTAGTCGGAAGGGTGTGAGCGCGCAGAACACGAACCCGCGGATCGTCAAAAGCAAATTCAACCAGCCTGCTCAACGCTTCGGTCGCAATGCCTTTGCCCTCAAACTCCGGCACGATGGCGTAAGCGACTTCCGCCAGGCCTTCATCGTCTGGCGCGCCTTTGAAACCTGCACTGCCGACAACCTGTTGGCTGGCGCAATCAACAACTGCAAAACCGAATTTCCATGGATCGGACGCCTCGGCTCGTCGCAATTCTTCCAACCACGCCGAAGACACATCGCCGGAAACGAAAAAATCGCGCAGTCCGGTTGCCGCCGGCAGACCGAATGCATCCCGAAAAGCGGCGGCGCTCTCAACAAGCGCGAGCAACGCCTTCGGGTGATGCAAACGCAATTCGATTCGGCTGGAAGCGACGTCCGACATAATCATTTCAACGTTTGCACTTCCACCGACAACACCGGCGGCAGATGTTCCGCGATGGCTTTCCAGTTGTTCCCGCCGTCCGGCGAGCAATACACCTGTCCGCCCGTCGTGCCGAAATAAATGCCGCAATCGTCCAGCGAATCCACCGCCATCGCATCGCGAAACACGTTCACGTAACAATCTTTCTGCGGCAGCCCTTTGGTGAGCGCTTCCCATTCGTTGCCGCCGGTTTTACTGCGATACACCCGCAATTTTCCATCCGGCGGGTAATGCAAGGAATCACTCGTGATCGGCACAACGTAAATCGTCTCCGGTTCATGCGCATGCACATCAATCGGAAAACCAAAATCCGTCGGCAGATTGCCGCTGACTTCGGTCCAGAGCTCACCGGAATTATCACTGCGCATAACGTCCCAATGTTTTTGCATGAACAACACATCGGGTCGCGATGGATGCAACGCAATGCGATGCACGCAATGACCGACATCTGCGTCGGGATCGGGAAGTTCAAATTGCGACTTCAGTCCTTTGTTAATCGGCTTCCAGGTTTTTCCGCCATCTTCACTTCGAAACGCGCCCGCTGCCGAAATCGCGATGTAGATGCGCTGCGGATTTTTCGGATCGAGAATAATCGTGTGCACCGCCATGCCGCCCGCGCCCGGTTGCCAGAGATTTCCTTTCACCTGACGCAAGCCTGCCATTTCTTTCCACGTCCGACCGCCGTCAGTGGTTTTAAAAATTCCTGCGTCCTCCACGCCCGCGTAAGCCGTGTCCGGATCGCTCAACGACGGTTCGATGTGCCAGACACGTTTGAATTCCCACGGATGTTGCGTGCCGTCGTACCACATGTGCGTGCTGACGTCGCCTTCGTAAGCAAACATGTTGCTCGCGCCCGGTTTCGGAAAACCGTCCGGGCCCATCAGATCTTCGAGCTTCGTACCGGGCGGATTCCACGTTTTGCCGCCGTCGTCCGAACGCTGAATCAATTGCCCGAACCAGCCGCTCGATTGCGATGCGTAAATGCGATTCGGATCCGCCGCCGAACCTTTCAGGTGATAAATCTCCCAGCCCGCGAAGTGCGGTCCGGTGATTTCCCAGTTCTGACGCTTGCCATCGGCGGTGCAGATGAACGCGCCCTTCTTCGTGCCGACCAGTACTCGAACTTTGCTCATAGTTTTATTGGAATGTTTCAGTTTCGTTTCGAACGGCAACAGACGATGCGTGGTAAATTTTTGGAACGACCGCGCAAATGCGACGGCGGAAATCTTATTTCATTTTCAGCAACACGGCTTCGAGCCGATCAAAATTTTCTTCGTTGGCCGGCACGATGATATGTTTGAGTCCCGTCAGAACCTGCGCGCTCTCAAACGTTGCGAGCCAATCAATGCGAGTCTTGTCGCCCTCATCGCTGAGCGTAATCACCAGCCGGAAACGCGGCGCGGAGATATGATCGAAATCAATGCGCTCGTCGGTCGCGATTTCGCGAAACTCCCACTCGTTCGCATAATTTTTCCCGTCCGGTCCATGAAACGTGAAGCGCCAACGCCCGCCGTTTCTGAAATCAAATTCGTGAAAAGTGCTGGTAAAACCGTTTGGTCCCCACCACTGCGTCAACAATGCGGGATCGGAATGCGCCTGGAAAACCTTGGTCCGGGCGTGTGGAACAAGTCGTGTGGATTTGATTTCGTTATCCGTCATACACTCCGGTTTTAAATGGTGTTGTATCGCGTCTCAACCAAACGACGAACAGGCAGTCGGGTTCAGGACAACTTTTTGAAATAATCTGGAAATGCGCCGGAGTTCTAACGGAAACCGGACTCGCACTCAACCCGCAATCGACGCGGAACTTTTTCGTTCGCAGCTACAAGCTCATCAATGTTACCGTCCCTGCTACCAATTACTCATCGCCGTCATGAAGTTAAGCCGCCCAACATTTTTGTCGTTCAACCGATTCGCTTGGCAGTTGTGGATGTTGGCTTTATTCGTCAGCGCGTTTTTCAGTTGTCACGCAAATCCTGCCAAGCCAACCAAACCCGAACCCGCTTCCGTTGCACTGGTTGAAAAATGGCTCACCTTGCTGGACAAAGGTGATTACGCGGGAAGCTGGAATGCTGCCGGTAAAATGTTTCAGCAGGAGGTCACTCAGAAGGATTGGGTGACTGCCGCCAAAAAAGTGCGTCAACCGCTCGGCGCATTGATTTCGCGTCAATCCACTTCCGCCCAAACGACCAAGAATTGGCCGGAAATTTCCGGTGAAGTGTATGTCGTTCAGTTTAATTCTTCTTTTGCCAATCTGGATGCCGCGACCGAAACCGTCATCTTTGTTCAGGAAACCAACGACGTTTGGAAAGCTGCGGGATACATGGTCGTGCCGCGCACCAAAACCGTGTCACACAGCGAAACTCCCACCAGTCCCGGCAGCGACACCGCGGTCGCCGCTGCGCTCAAACCCATTCGCAAACAATTTGATGTCCCGGCGATGGCCGCGGCGATTGTTACCAGCACAGGCGTGGAAAAAATCGGCGCGATTGGCGTGCGTAAACGCGGCACGGATATTCCCGTCACACTCAATGATCTCTGGCACCTCGGCTCGGATACAAAAGCGATGACAGCGACGTTGATTGCGCGACTCGTGGAGCGCGAGCTGTTGAAATGGGACAGC
>CALAYC010000017.1 GCA_937894935.1 uncultured Verrucomicrobiota bacterium | reverse complement strand
TGCTGGTGAACGGCCTTCCTGAACACGACGAACTGAAGTCACCCGCATCGAATCTCCGCATCCGCGTGATGTTGTTGCCGGGACAGGACGCCGCGGCGCTGCAAAAGCTTAGCGATCGCATCGAAGTGGTGACCGGTGACATTCGAAATGCTGTAGATTGCGCCAGGTTTGTGACCGATGCCAAAGGCGCAATTCTCTTTCACACGGCGGGAATCATCCATCCGAAACGCGTGCGCGAATTTTATGAAATCAATCGTGATGGGACGGTTAATCTGCTCGACGCCGCCATCAACGCTGGCGTTAAACGCGCCGTGATTGTTTCGTCCAATTCACCATGCGGTTGCAATCCACATCCTGACCATCTCTTTGACGAATTGTCGCCGTTCAATCCGTACATGAACTACGGCCGCTCAAAGATGGAAATGGAGTTGGCCGTGCGCGAGCGCAGCAACAGGATTGAAACAGTCATCATTCGCGCGCCCTGGTTTTATGGGCCGAATCAACCGCCGCGTCAGACGTTGTTCTTTCAGATGATTCGCGACGGCAAAGCGCCGATTGTCGGGAGCGGCAACAATCTCCGTTCGATGGCTTATGTGGATAATCTCAGTCAGGGTTTGATCCTCGCCGCAATACGCGAGAACGCCGCCGGACAGGTTTATTGGATCGCCGACAAGCGACCGTATTCAATGAACGAAATCGTGGATACGATTGAACGCCTGTTGGAAAAGGAATTCGGCCATACCTGTAAACACAAACGAATGCGGTTGCCTGGATTCGCCAGCGAAATTGCGTGGTTGGCGGACAAAACGTTACAAGCCTGCGGACTTTATCATCAGAAAATTCACGTATTGTCCGAGATGAATAAAACCATCGCCTGTTCCGTGGCTCGCGCAGAAAAGGAATTGGGTTATCGTCCCACGATTGCGCTCGAAGAAGGCATGCGCCGCGCCCTGCGTTGGTGCGCCGAAAACGGACAGACGTTCTGATTTAACGTTCTGGCGGAGCAGATGCAGTTTCACGGCGAGGCGACATGATGATGCAATCGCCGATCAAAACAAGCGAACGACCAAGCTCAATCCGGTCCGACACGTCGGGTTTTGGGATGATGGTATCCACCTGATAATATTTCCTGAACGCCTCGCGCATTGCTGGATCGTACCAATCTTCCACCGCGAGATAGAGCCGGTCGTAGTAATGATTCTTAATCCGCGTCACCGTTCCGACTTGATCGCTTAATCCGGCAGCGCCGAGATCCACGATAGTGTTGGCACGATCCAGTGGAATTTCTCGCGAACCCGCACGCAATTGATACATCGTGCCATGCGCGATAAGCACCCGCTTGCCTGCCGTGATATCTGCCGTAACACGATTCTGAATCTCCTGACAAGCGACGTAAACCTGACGTCCCATCGGAAATCTCGTCGGCAAAAGCGCCAAGAGAAACAACACGAGCACGACTCCCGTCGCGTAAGTAAAGTTTGCGTCAGAAACTGAATCAGTTGTTTTCAAGCGACGAAACCAGATAACCAGCACCGGCCAGACTAAAAGGAACAACCACAGTTGATGAATGATTAAATTGTTCCATGTGCCGAAATGTTTGACGTAGGCCAACGCGCCGGGCGCGACAGAAAAAATCCCTAAGGCAAACCACACTTGCAAATAGCTGCGACCGGATAAATCGCGCGTTCGCCACAAATAAATGGCGGCTCCGATTGCCATTACCAGCAGCAATGCCCGGTCGGCATGAATAAACTCCACGCTCATCCAATAAACGCGCGTCAGATGGAGCTTTTGCCGCGTTAACACATCCCACGTGTAGAGCTTTGCGTGTTCGGGATACCACAACGCCGCTAGCGCAATGGCGCTGACAATCATTCCGAAGAACGCCACGGCCCACGCGGTTTTTCCCGACCAGGGTTTGAATCGCAGAAACACGAGCGCTGGCCCGAGAAAAGCGACACAGAGTGTTTGTTTTGCAAAAACTCCGACCGCCGCAAAAATCATCGTGCCAAGTGCCCATTTTAGAGAACGCTCCTGCAACGACCGTAGCGTCAGCCACAGCAATGCTGCGGTGTGAAACATGACGAGATTATCCGGATGTGTGATGTCGGCGTTGAAGTTCTTGAAGATCACCAGCAACGCGATTCCCGCCCCCAGCCATGTGGTAACTGTGCTACCCTCTTTTTTGTCTGCTGATTCGCCGAAAATCATTCGCACCGCTCGACGCAGGGCAAAACCCACTATCAAACTTGCGAGCACCGCAATCACCACGGTCACAATTCGACAAAAGCGAATGTCCAGATGCAGCCCGAACGGTTTCAAAATTGCGTAAGTCAGATAGGTGAGGCCGGGGCTGTAAACGAACGAATTGCCATCAGCGAGCGGACCGTAAATCGGTTTGCCCTGCTCGAGTTTCAACATATCCGTGAGAAAAGGGCTTTCGGCCCACACATACAAATCCCACGGAAACAGACAGCGCAGCATTACCTGAATCGCGAGAAGCAAAATCCAAAGGCACGTGATGCCGCCGCAAGCCCAGAGAATCAACCGCGCAAAACTTCGCGGGTCGTTCGGAAGAAACCGGTTGGGAACAGCCATGCGGACGAAAGCTGAAAGGCGACTTCGCGATTGGCAAGGCTAAAGAACTGAAGCAAGCTTCGCCGCAGTTTTAAAATCAGCGCACAGATTAAATGGCAAACTCACTCGCACTCATCACCGGCGGCTCCGGCTATTTCGGATCGCTTTTGCGCGATCGTTTATTAGCACGCGGCACGCCGGCCCGGATTTTCGATCTGTCGGATGCTGATGATCGTCCTGCAACCGTTGAATTTCAACGCGGTGATATTCGAGATCACCAATCGGTGCAACGCGCGGCTGAAGGTTGTGACGTAATCTATCATTGCGTCGCCCAAGTGCCGTTGGCCAAGGACCGGGAACTTTTCCATTCGGTCAATGTCGGCGGAACAGAAAATCTATTGCGCGCTGCAGTTTCGGCCAAAGTGCGCAAAGTGATTTACGTTTCATCCAGCGCCGTGTTTGGCGTACCGAAAACCAATCCGGTAACGGAAGAAACCATTCCCACTCCAGGCGAAGCTTACGGTCGCGCCAAACTCGAAGGCGAAACACTTTGCCAGAAGTTTGCTGCGCAAGGCCTGGACGTCACCATTATTCGTCCACGCACGATTATGGGACATGGACGGCTGGGCATATTCCAGATTCTTTTCGAGTGGATTCGCGAAGGTTACAACGTCCCGGTCTTCGGAACTGGCGATAACATTTATCAATTCGTTCATGCCGACGATCTGGCTGAAGCGTGCATTCTCGCAGCGGGGCGGAGCGGTTCAACCATTTACAATTGCGGCGCAGCGGAATTTGGGACGATGCGCGCGGCGTTGGAACATCTTTGTACGCATGCCAAAACAAAATCACGCGTCCGCTCAGTGCCGATGAAGCCTGCGGTGTTTTTCATGAACATCGCGAGTCGGCTCGGGCTTTCGCCATTAGGTGCTTATCACGCATTGATGTACGGCCGATCGCTTTATTTCGACATATCCAAAGCACGCCGAGAATTGAACTGGCAACCCCGCTATTCCACCGACCAGATGTTCGCCCAGAGCTACGACTGGTATTTGAACAATCGCGAAGCTGTTTTGCACAGCAGCGGCGCATCGCATCATCGTTCTCCCGTGAAACAAGGGCTATTGGCAGTGGTAAAGCATGTCCTGTAGCGATTCCGCGTTGCCATCGCAGCAGGTTGATTTAACATCTCACGCGTCTTATGGCTTTAACCCAATCAGCCCCGGTTGTCGCCCGAGTGGATGGTCGTGCCGCGAATCAACTTCGCCCGATCCGGTTTCAGAATCACATCGCACCGCATGCTACGGGATCGACATTGATCGAATGGGGTAACACGCGCGTTATTTGCGGCGTGACGGTCGAAGAAAATGTGCCGCGTTGGATGAAGGAACAGGACGTGCCCGGCGGTTGGATTACGGCGGAATACTCAATGCTCCCCTACTCCACTTTGCAACGCAAACCGCGCGACAGCACAAAAGGCAGGATTGACGGTCGCTCACAGGAAATTCAACGCCTCATCGGTCGCGCGATGCGCGCCACCATTGATCTCGAGAAACTCGGTTCGCGCACAATCTGTGTGGACTGCGACGTTTTACAAGCTGACGGCGGCACGCGCACCGCGGCAATTTCCGGCGCGTATGTCGCTTTGGTCATTGCGATCCGTCGCCTCATCGCCAGCGGTAAGTTGACGGAGAATCCCATTCTGCACGCGGTCGCTGCCGTGAGCGTGGGCATCGTGGACGGCAAAGCGTTGTGTGATTTATGTTACACCGAAGACGCCGCCGCGTCGGTGGACTTCAATCTCGTGATGAATTCCGCTGGTGAATTCATTGAATTACAAGGCTCAGGCGAAGAAGCAACGTTCACTGAGGCACAGCTCGCCGAGTTGCTCGCGCTGGGTAAAGGCGGTGTGCGCCAACTGCTCGAAGCACAGGAAATCGCGCTGGCAAAAGCATAACGAAATTTCCAGTCACCAAGTTTTAATTCCAGAAACTTCCATTTTCCAAGCCCTCTTGCTTAATGTCACTTTGCCAGTTTCGCCACGTCGTTCTGTCCCGCTTACCATTGCAGTCAGCCATTGGAGCTTTCGATCGGAGCGATTCGACGTGGGCGCGCTGTTTTAATATCCAATGAGTTCTGCTACGACCCTCTATCTCGTTCGTCACGCGGAAGTCGAAGCCGCATATCAAGGCGTTTTCGGCGGCACGATTGACATGAACCTTTCGCCACGCGGCGAACAACAGGCGCTGGCTTTGGCCGCGTATCTTCGCTCGTTCACATTTGATGCGATCTTTTGCAGTCCGATGAAGCGCGTGCAGCAAACTCTCGCGCCGGTGCTGCAACAACCGCGTCCTACACCGGTAATTTTGCCGAAGTTGCACGAAGTGCATTTTGGCGACTGGCAAGGATTGAATTTCCCACAAGTCAAAGCGCGTTACGGTTACGACGCCCATCAATGGTTGGAATTGCTGGCGGTCGGCAAAATTCCGAATGGAGAAACGCTCACCGGCTATCGCGAGCGCGTGGATGAATGCCTGCAAACCATTTTACAGCAAAGCAGCGGAAAAATTATCGGCGTGTTTTGTCACGGCGGCGTGATTCGCATGCTGCTTTCGATTCTGCTGAGTTTGCCGTTTGGTGAGATGGATCGGTTGGAAATCGAATACGCGAGTGTCACCACCGTGACCATCAAGCCGGAACGCACGCGATTGCAACTGATGAATTTCACGCCCTGGCGCGACCTTGCACAATGAAACCGCAGCCCCTCTGGAAAATTTCCGTTAGCACCAACACCGAAGCCGAAGATGCCGTAGCTGAACTGCTGGCTACTTGCGCCGGCCCAGGACCATCGGCTTACACGGATGTAGAAACCGGAGTCACTACCGTTTCGACTTACGTTACCAGCGCACCAAAAGAAGCAACGCTCCGCAAAACCTTACGCGCGGAGCTGAAACGCTTGCGGGATTTTGGCCTGAACATCGGATCGGGCCGTATCGCCATCAGTAAATTGGCGCCGGAAAATTGGGCGGATTCCTGGAAGCGACATTTTCCAGCCTTGGAAGTTGGAACGAAACTTCTCGTAAAGCCGAGTTGGATTAAGCGCAAGTTGCGCCCCGGTCAGAAGCTCGTCGTACTCGACCCCGGACTCAGTTTCGGCACAGGACAACATCCGACGACCGGGTTTTGTTTGCGTGAGATCGTGCGGCATGCGCAGAACGGAAAGCACCGTTCGTTTCTTGATATGGGCACAGGCTCGGGCATTCTTGCCATTGCCGCCACCAAGCTTGGTTACGGTCCGGTGGAAGCGTTCGATTTCGATCCTCAATGCGTCAAAGTTTCCCGGGATAACGCCCGCCGAAATCGAGTGGGTGACAAATTACGGATTGTTCAAGCGGACCTGACGAAACTCCCCAACCGGCCCACGAAGCAATTTGATTTCGTTTGCGCCAATCTGCTGGCGAATCTGCTGATTACCGAACGCGATCGCATCCTCGCCCGCGTGAAACGCAACGGCATTGTTGTCATCGCAGGAATCCTGAAAAACGAATTTTCGGACGTGCAGGAAGTTTACGAAGCCGCCGGTTGGCAACTCATCGCCAGCAAAACCGAAAACGAATGGCGCTCCGGAACGTTTTCGTTCGGAACGGAAGCGAATTCGTAAGGAAATAGTTCTGCATTGCGAATTCGCCAATGTAGCAGCCTTGCGGTTTCGTTTTACTGCGTTTCGCCTCGCGTAACTCGAAGGAAGACTTCTTCCAATCCGATTTCGTCCTCGCGTAATTCCAGCAGTTTCGCTCCGCCACGCACCAGCGTGTCCGCAATGATGCTGTGATCAATATCGTGACTTGCCAGCGTCACTTTCAGCTTGTGATCGATCGGCACTACTTCAGTCACTTCCGGACGCGTTTTCAACAAGGTGGCCGCGTGTTCGGTATCGCTGCCGACGCGCACCCAGACCACCAGGCCCGATGACATCTGATCGCGCACGCCCTGCACCGGACCGCTGTAAATCAGCTTCCCTTTTTCGATTATGCAAACGCGGTTACAAATCGTCTCCAACTCGCTGAGAATGTGAGAACTGATAATGATCGTTTTGCCCATGCGCCGCAGTTCGCGCAAAATTTCCATCATCTCAATGCGCGCGCGCGGATCGAGACCGGAAGCCGGTTCATCCAGCAACAACAACTGCGGGTCATGAATCAACACGCGCGCCAGACCGAGTCGCTGTTGCATCCCGCGACTCAACGCACCGATTAACGCGCCTTTCTTCTCACTCAACCCGACCAGTTCCAGCACGTCATTCACAGTTTTCTCGCGTTGCGCGGACGGAATACGATAACACGCGCCGAAGAAATCGAGGTATTCCGTCACTTCCATGTCCTTATACACGCCAAAGAAATCCGGCATGTAACCGATTACGTGTCGCACTGCATCGGCATCAGTGACAACATCATGACCCAGGATTTTTGCCGTGCCGGAACTGGGCGCGAGAAACGTGGCGAGAATACGGAGCGTCGTCGTTTTTCCCGCGCCATTGGAGCCGATGAAACCAAACAGGTCGCCTTTATTGACGGTGAGGTCGAGGTTCGAAAGCGCGACCATCGGACCATACGTCCGCGTCAGGCCGCTGGTTTGAACCGCAGGAATCGGAGGTGCTTCGTTACCCATAAAATCAGTTTTGTGTGGAAACAGAAATCGGCACGCGCCAAAGCGTGTTGACCGCATGGCGTTTGGTTTTGATCTGATTCAGCGCCGGCACTGGCGCCACATCCGGCAACCACGCCAACAACACCGCCCGGTCAGTCCCGACCGCCTTAGAAACATCCTGCCCGGAAGGCGTCACGATGTTCATACCCTCGTGCGACGAATATTGACCTAACAGCGATGTGACCATTCCTGCCGTTGGCAAATCGTCAATGCGCCCGCCGCTGCGACTGCCGAAGGCGTATTGGCGCTCACGCGCAGTGCTTGCGTAATGCGACGCATGACTGTTCACGAATTGCTCGATCGTCGTCGAAGAAACTTTTTGCAACGAAACCGTTTTGGGCGCACTCGCGGGGATTTCTCCCAATTCATAAATCAGTCCTCCGAATGCCAACCGCGCCGTCGGAATGACTTTGCCGCTGCGATTTTCCACGATAACTTCCCAATCGCCGCCGTTTTGACGCACTGTTGCAGTCACCGGAATTTCGCCGCTATGCCACCAATCGCTCACAAACAGTTGACTCGTCCAGACCGGCACCATGGCTTCCGCTTTAAAATTGTCGCCGGTATGAACGATTTCAGCCTTGTCATTGTTATCCCCTGCGCGTGAGCCCATGTATTCACCGCGCAATGTGGCAAACTTCAATTCACTCACCATCGGATAACGCGCATTAGCCGGCGAATAAATCGAAGCATAGGTGCGTCCACGCCATTCCGCCCGTTCGCCGCGTTCGAGAACATCAACAATATGCAACTCGTTGTACTCCGAGTCGCCCGCGCGTAACTTATAGCCGATGAAATAAATCAATCCGGAAAACAGCAGCACGTAACACGGAAACGTGATCCACGTAAGCATCGGCCGATTGATCTTCTTGAGCCAGATGCGATCCACCGGTCCAATCACCAGCAGATAAACCAACAGCAACAGCAGCAACCATCCGACCGGCAATTTGTGAATCTGCCGGCTGTCGATCATCGCGCCGAAAATTCCATCTACCGCGTTACCGTAGCCGGAGTTGTAATCCGTCGAAACGTACAACTTCAAAGGCACATCCAGTAACACGGTCCACAGCGCCGGCAATTCGCGCCATGATTTGAAGGGTTCACGTTCGGGACTGAACATCAACGTCGTAATCCGGCCCAAACCACGATTCGCGGCAATGATCAACGGTTTGTCGTCCACGGAAACCAACGGTTTTCCATCGCGCAATTTACCAGTTACAACGCGAATTTCCGCTGCTTCAAAAACGCTGTCGTACGATTGATCACCGAACGCGTAACTGCCTTGAGTTGTTGCCTCCTGTTTCAACCATCGATCCAGCTCACCATGTTTTCCCACGGAAACGATGTCTTGCGGTTCACACGGCAAAACGTTGCGCAGCCATGGAACGCCCGTGACATCGGAGATCTGTTCGATAGCCACGATTAAATGTCCGCCGGCATTCATCCACGCGAGCAGCGCATTCACCTGGTCCGCCCGCAAAGAAACCGCGACCTCCGAATTCACATAGATCGCATCCATCGCTTCCAACATCAGCGGATTATCCGGGAACAACACCGGCTGAAATCGCGCCGCCGCTGGTTGTAAATCCGGCTGATTACGCTTAATCGACCGCAAGGAAACCATTCCCGATGGAGTTCGCGGCAGCGCGCCCATGAGTTTCGTTTCCCAACCGAGACTCCGCTGCGAACGCGTATTCATCGATTCAGCCCGGACGCGACCGCGTTCATCCAGCAATTGCACGTCCCAACCCATTTGATAACGCGTCGCCGCAAACGTCGGAATCGTAATGCGCTTCAGCGTGCCGGTCGGAAGTTCAATCGGAAACCGTTGTGTCTGGCCTTTGCCGTAACTGCTCGGCGTCACCTCAATCACGCCGACGAAGCCCGGCCCGTTGTTCATGATTTCGCACGTGATGGGAAACCAGTTCGCTTCGCGCACCGTGCCGTCGTAACCGATGAAAACGTCAAACCGCACTTCCGCACGCAGCGCCGCCACGCTGATCATCATCGCGACTGCGAGCAGGGAGATTCGAAACGCCACAAGCGTTTGCCGTAGAAGAAAGTTCAAAGCCATTTTGCTTTCGCCGCTTCCCCAACTGATTAAACCGTGGCTGCCGTTGGATTAGACAGAGATATACTCAGAGCCTCACGCGCGAAGCAATGTCCAAAATTACCTCGATGCCGATTGCGTCGCTTCACACCTGAACATGTTTTCCATCGGCGGCAAAACACGCTTGCCCCTCGTGCGACCGTTCCGCATTGTTTCGCGCAAATTGTGAGCGCCGTACCGCCTTCCGCCCGTTCAAGTCGTCCCGGTCTGCTGCCGACGCTCGGCCTTTTCTCGACCATCATGCTGGTCGTGGGTGGCGTCATCGGCTCGGGCATTTTCCGTAAACCCGGCGTCATGGCGGCGCAACTCGGTTCGCCGGAACTGCTCCTGCTCGTCTGGGTGCTCGCCGGAGTAATTACGCTGTTCGGCGCATTAACCAATGCCGAAGTCGCCAGTCTGATTCCAGAAACGGGCGGCCAGTACATCTATTTTGAACGCATGTATGGCCCGTTTTTCGCCTTTCTCTACGGCTGGGCCATCTTTGCCATCATTCAATGCGGTAGCATCGCTGCGGTAACGTACGTATTCGCGGAATATTCGACTCAATTCATCGCGCTGCCGGAATTTCCCGAACCAATCCGTAACTGGTCATTTCCTTTACCGCTCATCGGACACATCACGCCGTTTCAGGAAATCGGCACCAAAGGCGTTGCCGCTGGACTCATCCTGATTCTGACGATCATCAATTATCTCGGCGTTCGATTCGGTGGAATCGTACAGAATATTTTCACCATCGCCAAAGTTGCCGCGATGCTATTGCTGGCGGCGGGCGCATTTCTGCTTCCGTCACGCGGCAACCTGAGCCATTTCACTACGGACAGTCACGCCACGCCGTTAACCGGGCTCGCGTTATTCGCCGCAATTGCCGCCGCCTTGCAAGGCGCGTTCTGGGCTTACGACGGCTGGAACAAACTCACCTACATCGCGGGCGAAGTGAAGCAACCACAACGCAACATCCCGTTCGGTCTGCTTTGGGGAATGCTCATCGTCACCGCCGTCTATTTCCTGATGAATCTTGCCTACGCCTACGTGTTGCCCATTGATGAAATGGCGCAATCCAAACTCGTCGCCGCCGATGTGGCCGATAAACTTTTTCCCAATGGCGGCCGTTGGATTGCCGCCCTGGTAATGCTTTCCACCTTCGGCACGGCCAACGCCATCATTCTCGCAACCGCGCGCGTGTATTTTGCCATGGCACGGATGAACGTCTTCCCGCGTTTTATCGGCACGGTGCATCCGCGTTATCACACTCCTGCTGCGTCGCTCGTCGTGCAATGTGTCTGGAGCATCGCGCTATTATTCAGCGGCACCTTTGACATGTTGACCGACACGCTGATTTTTGTGACGTGGCTCTTTTATGCCGCCGGCGCGTATGGTGTTTTTGTCATGCGCCGCAAACTTCCCGACGCGCCACGCGCCTACAAAGTGCCGGGTTACCCCTTCGTCCCGATTCTGTTCATCGGCTTCGCCCTGACGTTCCTAGGCTTTACGGCTTACAACGATATCGTTGCCTATCGCGCCGCCGTCGCCGCCGGCAAACCCGCGCTCATTAATTTTCTCTTCGGCCTCGCCCTCGTTTTCATCGGCACGCCTGTTTATTTCTACTTCCGCCGCACGAAACCGCAGCCTCCTTCGTAGGCGCGCTCGTTTCTCGACAAATCGCCCCATTCTCCGCAGATTATCGGCGTGTCGTTGCTTAACCAACCACTCGTCATTGCGGGAAAAACGTTCACGTCCCGGCTGATCCTCGGCACGGGAAAATTCGCCGCGCCGGAAATCATGCGCGACGCTCTCGCCGCCAGTGGCACGGAAATGGTCACTGTCGCTCTTCGTCGCGCCGATTTGTCCGGCAAGAAAGATCCTTTCGCCAATATTCTGGAGTTCGTTGACCAGAAAAAATATCTGCTCCTGCCCAACACCAGCGGCGCGATGAATGCCGAGGAAGCCGTGCGACTCGCGCGACTCGCCGTGGCCGCCGGATTGCCGAAATGGGTGAAACTGGAAATTCATCCCGACCCGCGTTACCTGCTCCCTGACCCGATTGAAACTTTCAAAGCCGCCGAAATCCTGGTCAAAGAAGGATTCACCGTACTGCCTTACATCAACGCTGATCCAGTGCTTGCAAAACGATTGCAGGAAGTCGGCTGCGCCACCGTGATGCCGCTCGGCTCGCCCATCGGCTCGAATCGCGGCATTCAAACGCGCGACCAAATCCGCATCATCATCGAACAAGCGACTGTGCCTGTCGTGGTGGACGCAGGATTGGGCGCTCCGAGTCACGCGGCTGAAGCGATGGAAATGGGCGCCAGCGCCGTGCTCGTAAACACCGCCATCGCCGTCGCCCATGACCCGAATCGCATGGCCGTCGCCTTCAAGACTGCCGTTGAAGCCGGTCGCGCCGCGTATGAAGCCGGGCTCGGACCGCAATCATCCGTCGCCCAGGCCACCAGTCCGTTGACCGCGTTCCTCGATTAATCCCATGAAGCGCAACAAACTTCCGGTTTCGCGCGTGCGCACATTGCTCGCCGCCGCACGTAAGACGCGCATCCTTGTCATCGGCGATGTGATGCTCGACCAATTCATCTGGGGTAGCGTCGCGCGGATTTCGCCGGAAGCACCGGTGCCGGTGGTCGAATTCAAAAGTGAAAGCTTTATGCCCGGCGGCGCAGCCAACGTCGCTCGCAATCTTACGACATTAGGCGTTCAGACCGAACTTTTCGGCGCCGTTGGCGCGGATGACGCCGCGGACAAACTTCGTTCGCTGCTTCGTGAACATCAAATCGGTTGCCGCGGTCTCGTGACGAGTCCGGAACGCAACACCATTTTGAAAACACGCATCGTCGCACATTCGCAACAGGTCGTACGCATTGATCGCGAATCGCGGGAAAATCTCGCTGCTGCTCAGACTAAACGCCTTTTGGCAGCCATCAAAGCGCAGTTGCCACACACGGACGCAATCATCGTCGGCGATTACGGCAAAGGCACGGTCACGCAACCGTTGCTGACTGAATTGAAAGCGCTGTGTCGCGAACGCGGCATCTGGCTGAGCCTCGATCCCAAGCCCATTCATCACCTGAATCTCACTGGCTTGTCGCTCATTGCACCAAATCGCAAAGAAGCTTTCGATCTCGCACACACGGCGGACGAGACAAAGAACGCCGATCCGTTTGCGGACACCAATCTCATGGCCGCGACGGAATGTCTTTTGCGCGAATTGAATCCCGCCGTATTGCTCATCACACTGGGCGAACTCGGCATGTTGCTTTGCCAGCGCGGCCAAAAGCCGTTTCATATTCGCACGGTGGCACAGGAAGTTTTTGACGTTTCCGGCGCGGGCGACACGGTCATCGCGACGTTCACCCTCGCCATCGCTGCGGGTGCGTCGCCGATTGAAGCGGCGATTCTTTCCAATCACGCTGGCGGCATTGTTGTTGGCAAAGTGGGAACTGCGACCTGCACCGCCGAAGAATTACTGAAAAGCTTTGCGTCATGAGTTCTGAAAAAATTACGCCCGCCCACGTGGCCGCCATGAAAGCTCGCGGCGAAAAAATCGCTGCGCTGACTGCTTACGATTTTCCGACTGCGAAGTTGCTCGATGAATGCGGAGTTCCGTTACTGCTTGTCGGCGATTCTCTCGGCATGGTGGTACTCGGTTACCCGGATACTACGCACGTGACCATGGCTGAAATGGAGCATCACACTCGTGCCGCAACGCGCGCCAAACTCAACGCTTTGATCGGCGCAGATCTTCCTTTTCGCGCTTACGACACGCCGGAACAAGCGCTCGCCAATGCGCAAAAATTGGTGGCGGCCGGAGCGGAATACATCAAAGCCGAAGGTGGTCGCGAAATTTTGCCGCAGGTTCGCGCGATTCGCGACGCCGGCATTCCGTTCATGGGCCACATCGGGATGCTGCCGCAGCACGTGCTCGAAGAAGGCGGAAAATATCGCATCAAAGGTCGCGATGACGCCGGCCACGCCAAATTGCTCGATGATGCCGCAGCACTCGCTGAAGCCGGCGCATTTGCCGTGGTGCTCGAACTGGTCACGCCTGCCGTCGCGAAAGAGATTACCGAAAAATTTCCCTTCGCTACCATCGGCATCGGTTCAGGACCGGATTGCGACGGCCAAATTCTCGTCACTCCCGATTTGATCGGAACATTCCCGTGGTTCATTCCGAAATTCGTGAAGCAGGAATTGAATGCCGCTGAGCAGATTCGCGCCGCCATCGGACGCTGGAAGGCCACGCTCAACCTTCAATAAAACAGGCGAGGCAACCATCAAGTCGCCTCCCCTCAGACTGATTGTTTATCAGATCACGCCGGCGTCGGCCGAACGCCCCCGGGGACAACCGGAGGCACAGCATGAGTCGGCATCGTCCGATTCATGAGCCCGCGCCGACGCATTTTGGTAAACACGTAGAGATTAAAAAAGTGCATCGCTCCCAATACCAACAAAACCAAACCGACCTTGGTGCTGAGCACTTCCAGACTTTCCTGCGCCGTTGTCGCCTTCACCCCATACTTCAATGCCAGCGTCACGTAGCCGACGTTAATCAGGTAGAAACCGACGACGAGCAGATGATTGACCGAATCCGCCAGCTTTTCGTTGCCTGCAAAGCTGTCCACCAGGAAAATCCTCCCATTTTTGTGCAGCGTTCGCGCCACCCACACCGTCAAGGCGACACTGATTGCCAGATAAACCAAATATGTAATCACGATCCAGTTCATATCATTCCTTTCTATTTTCCCCTATTTCTGTCCTGACTGAAATATCTGTAGCATTCAGATTCGTTGAAAGCAACTGTTTTTTAATTTCTTGTGAAAACCGCGATCAGACTTTGAGAGAGTTCTGAGCAAAAGCGAACTCCACCACCGGTTTTCCCGCAATCAGATGCTCCTGAATAATTCGCTCCAGAACGTCCGGATTACAGGAGTGATACCAGATGCCTTCCGGATAAACGACGGCGATTGGGCCGCGCATACAGACCCGCAGACAATTAGCTTTGGTGCGAAACACCAGCGGTTTCGGCCCGACGAGACCAAGTTCTTTCAGCCGCTTTTTCAGAAATTCCCAGGCTTCAATCCCCTGCTCTTTTGAACAGCATTTCGCCTCAGTCTGATCCGCACAGAGAAAAATGTGCCGCCGAAACTTTTCAATCCCGAGTTTCGCGACTTCCGCCTGAAGTGAATCAGCCATGGCAAAAGCGATGCGGAATCACAATTCCTCAGGATGCATCATCAGATGAGTGACGCGAGCCAACAAACGTCCCGCCGCACCGCCATCCAGCACCCGATGATCGAAACTCAGCGTCAGATGCGCTTCCGTTACTGGCACGAATTCCTCCTTCTTTTCGTCCCAGCGGAGCGATTTGCGACCTGCGCCCATGCCCATTAACAATGTTTGCTCAGGCAACGGAATCGGCGTCGCAATCGTCAATCCAAACGTCCCGTAGTTCGTGATCGTTACCACCGAACCACCCGTCGCGTCAGCAGGTAATTTGCGTTGTCGCGCCAACTCAACGAGTTCGTTGTAACGATCAACCAATTCTGCGAGTGACTTCTTATCGGCATTTCGAATAACCGGCACTAACACGCCATCCTCCGCTTCTACCGCGAAACCGACATCGATCGCCGACGGATGCACAATCTTATTTCCGACAAGTCGTCCCGCTGGCGCGCTGTTTTCAGCCAACGCCATTGCCAATGCGCGCAAGCCGTACAAAGTCGGTCCGGGTTTCTTCGCTTGCGCTTTGCGATGCGCCAACAGCGGATCCATGTTCACCGGCATGCCTACCGTTGCGAGCGGTCGCGTCCAACTCCGTCGCATCGCGTCTGCCACCGCCACA
Source organism: uncultured Verrucomicrobiota bacterium (assembly GCA_937894935.1). GTDB lineage: Bacteria > Verrucomicrobiota > Verrucomicrobiia > Limisphaerales > JADLHS01 > JADLHS01. The sequence continues at coordinate 17,663 of CALAYC010000017.1, read as the reverse complement.
CGCATGGACGATGCAGGCGTGAGCTTTTGCTTGTCGAGACTGGCAATGTAGCGTTCGAAATCTTCCACGGTCACCCGTCCCGCAGCACCGCTGCCTGCTATACCTGCCAGATCAGCGGCGTGCAAACCGAGTTCATTCATGCGCGCCCTGAGTCGCGGCGAAATGTAACCCGCACCCGCCGCATGAGCCGGAACGGGAAGTCCGCGCACCGTCGGTTCGACGCGCGCCTCAGGATTATTTGCTGATTCAGCCTGCGCCTCCGCGCAAGCGGCGCTGGCCTTGGTGAGTTGGACCGTATCCAACCCCATGCGCGCCGCGTCTTCTTTGCTGACTTCAATTTCACCCAACACCGCGCCCACGGCATAACTCTCACCAATCTGCGCGGTGAATTTTCCAATCTTACCGCGTGCCGGCGACACCACATTCATACTCGCCTTGTTGGTCTCGACTTCGATGATGTCCTGATCGGCTTCGACCGAGTCGCCTGGTTGGACGAGGTAATTGACCACCGTTGCCTCGGCGATGGATTCGCCAAGCTGGGGCATGATAATGGGAACTTGCGGCATAAGCGGGTTGCTAACTTTGCAAAGTTTTTCGCGCCGCACTGGCAATCGTGCGCGCGGTCGGGCGATGCGCCGACCAGAGATTTGGATGATAAGGAACAGGGGTATCTTTGGCGTTCAATCGTTGCGGCGGCGCATCCAACAAATCAAAACCTTCGCTGACCACGCGCGTAATTACTTCCGCCGTCACACCACCCCACGGCCAGGCTTCGCCGACGCATAACAATCGCCCCGTCCGTGCCACACTTGCCATTACGGTGTCGGTATCGAGCGGTTTTACGGAACGCAAATCCACAACCTCCACCTCCCAGCCTTCGTTGCGTAATTCCGCTGCCGCCGCCAGCGATTCATGCAACATCGCACTATAAGTGACAATCGTCAGGTCGCGTCCCTCACGCGCAATGCGCGCTTTGCCGACCGGCAACGCTTCTGTCGGCAGTTTCTCAGCCTTGAGGTGGTAATACAAAAATTTGTGCTCACAGAAAATTACCGGATCATCCAGCGCCACGGCTTCCAGCAACATGCTGTAGGCGTCCTCGACCGTTGCCGGCGTCAACACAATCAGCCCCGGATAATGCGCATAAATCGCCTCCATCATCTGGCTATGGAACGGTCCGCTGCCCGCCGTGCCGCCACAAGGCAATCGCACTACCACGGGACACGTCACATTCGTGCGCCAGAACATCGTACCCGCTTGATTGACGATCTGATTGAACGCAACAGTGGAAAAATCGGCGAACTGCATTTCGACAATCGGCCGCATTCCTTCAATGGCCGCGCCAATCGCCAATCCCGTCATTGCATCTTCGCTGATGGGCGAATCGAGCACGCGCCCAGGAAACTGTTTCGCCAGGCCTTTAGTCGCTTTGAACGCACCGCCAAAGTTCCCGACGTCTTGACCGTAGATAAAAACCCGCGGATCATCCGCCAACGCTTTTGCCTGTGCTTCCCGAATTGCCTCCAGATAGGTAATGCTCATGGGCAATTATTCGTTCCCTTCCACAAATTTCGGATTCGACAACGCGGACCAATAATTTTTCTCGAACGGATCCGGCCCGGCTTCGCGCTGCACCGTCGCGACCGCCTCCTCTACTTTTTGAATCGCTTCGCTACGCCACTGCGCCAATGTTGCTGTGTCCGTCCAGCCTTGTTGCTGAATCCATTTTTCCGCGAGCTTCAAACAATCCCGTCCCAACTCGGAATTTTTCAAATTCGCATCAATGTAACCGGCGTCATCATGTTCGCCGTGACCGCACAGGCGCAACAGATGAGCCACCACCAATTGCGGCCCTTCACCGGCACGCGCCCGGTCAACCGCCGCACCGACAACTCGCAAACAGTCAGAAAGATTTGTTCCATCCACTTCATCGCCGCGCAGGCCGTATCCGACTGCACGATCTACGAGTGACCGACACGCAAACTGCCGGTTGGTCGGCGTGGAATAAGCATATTGGTTATCCGCCACGACCATCACGAGCGGAAGTTTTTCCACCGCCGCCTGATTGATGGCTTCGTGAAAGGCCCCCGTTGAAGTCGCACCATCGCCACAACAGGCCACGCCGACAGTGCCTTTGATTCCGCGCATGCGGCGAGCAAACAACCCACCGTTCACCACCGAAATCATCGCTCCGAGATGACTGATCATCGCCAGTTGTCCTTCCTTCGGACGACCGCGATGAATATTGCCATCGCGACCACGCATTGGACCTTCAATCGAGCCAAGATAAGTTCGAACCGAATCGAGAATCGGTTCGTTGAAAGCTAACCGACCAGCAAGGTCGCGAATCAGTGGCGCGAAAATATCGCCTTCGCGCAATGACACGCCGATGGCCGCACTCAGCGCTTCCTGGCCGCGTCCGAGGAAAACTCCGCCCATGATTTTTCCGGCCCGATAAAGACTTGCGAATTTATCATCCAACACCCGCGCGAGGAGCATGAATCGATACGCCCGCAGATGGATCTCCGGAGACGGCAAAACTTCATTATTGGTTGCGGCCTCGGCCACAGATTGAACCATGCCTGTAAGTTTAGAGCGCGCGTTCGCTCGCGCAACGATTCTTTCCATCACGAACAGAGCAACAGAAAAATTTCTCTAAAAAGTTAATGAACACGAACACCTGTTTTTCAAACTTTCTCAACGGCTACCGGTTTCCCTTGAGCACGCGCCGACGCGAGGCACGCGTCCAAAACCAACTGCGTCTTCAGCGCCACTTCCGGCCAGAAATCGGATAATTTTCCGGAAGCAGCCTGCGTCGCGAAATTTCGCATCATCAACGTATCCTGAGCCTCAGAATGGCCTGGTTGTGCCAGCGCCCCGACGTCCAGCGGAATAACACTTCCCGGCTTCGCCGTGAGCCGGTGCTCAGTCGCATTGATTTCGTAGGCCGATTCGTAACTGTTACGCGGATGAACAAAATCCGCCATCCGTACCGTGCCACGCGCGCCCATGATGCTGACCCACTGTTGCGAGGCGATTGCAAACGAACAATGAAACCCCGCTGAAGCGCCATCGGCAAAAAGCAGCTCACCGGAAAATTGCGTCGGCGTCACGCCATCCGCCGCCACCGCGAGAATTCGACCCGTTGCCGAAACCGGTAATTGCCAATTCATCGCAAAGAGCGAAATGCGCAGGCAATACCACCCTAGATCGCCAAGACAACCGGCCGGTTCGAGCGCATTTTGAACGCGGATATTCACTGCGAAATTGGGATCGTCGCCCAAAAAACTGAATTCCGATGCGATGCGACGAATCGGGCCAATACGTGTTGTGTCGTTCAAAACCGAGCGAATAACTTCGAGGCGCGGATGGTGCATGAACATGACGCCATCCATAAATTGCACGCGATTCTTTTGACAGACCTCCAGCATCTCGCGCAAATCTGCCGCGTTTACGGCGCAAGGCTTCTCGCACAGAATATGTTTGCCTGCTTGAGCGGTGCGAATCACCCATTCTTTCCGCAACGCCGTCGGCAACGGAATGTAAACCGCATCGATTTCAGGAGAACTGAGCAGTTCCGCGTAACTTCCAAGCGCTCGCGGTGCTGGTGAAAATTCAGCAACGGTCTGACAACCGCGAATGAATTCTTCCGCTCGTGAGCGATCTCGCGCTGCGACGGCGACGATTGTTCCGTTGCCGGAATTGAAAATGGCTTTCCAGTTTTTACGCGCGATGTTTGCAGCGCCGAGAATTCCCCATCGCAGTTGTTTGGCCATACGCAATTTTTAAGAAACACCCGCAACGACACAATTTATCTTTTCACGCGTCACCGCGATTTCATTCGCTCTGCACCGCTTCGCGAACTCGCTCCAAAATGACTTCCGTCAACAACGGTTCGCTGCCAATGGCGGGAGCATACCAGGTAAGTTTACCGAATTTTTCTGACGGATTCCGCCACGTCAGCTGCTTGGCCGCGAGGCGTTCTTTTACGACACGCTCCGGTTCACCTAATAAGACCGGGATATCTTCGGTCGTGTGCAAACCATCGCTGATGAAAAACGGCACAACCACCACGTTTTTAGTGCTGGCGGTTGCTTGACAACTTTTGATTCGCGGCTCTTCGTCCAGATAAACACCGCGCACGTCGGCATACAGATTCTGCGCACGAATCAATTCCACCTGTCGCTCAATAGCCGCTCGCGATTGCGCACTCCGCTCCGTACCATGTCCGGCAATAAACAGCGTGATGTCTTTCGGCTTCGGTGCGCGCGGAAACGGAAACTGCTCCACCACGGTCCGCGCGCGCGCCAACAAAACTTCAGTCATTTTAGGATGCGTGCCGACCGGCTTAGTGTAAGTGAGTTGGTATGTTGCATTCTGGAGTTTAAAATCTTCATCCAACCCCAACTCCCGTGGAATCACTTCATGCGCGAAATAGCCTTCGCTGATCATCAACGGCACAACGAAAACGCGCGGTGTTTTTACCTCCGTCAGCACCGTTTTAATTTGCGGTTCTTGCTTCCAGAACGCCTCGCGCACTGCCGCAAAGATATTTCGTCGGCGCAACTCCGCCACATGCTGCCGCACCGGCGTGGCCGAATTTTCGTTCAGATCCGTGCCGTGACCGAGCACGATCAAGGTTGCATCAGAAAAACAATCCATTGCTGCGCGGAAGAGTTAACGAAGCTTTTGATTCATCGCAAGGCGGCGTTCAATTCATAATTCTCAATTTGAATGTTTTTGACAGCCAGAACGTCTTTCGTTCCAATTTCGGCACATTAATAACAACTATGAAGCTCCGTAAAACTGTAACCCTCACCAAATTGATCCCCGGTCTCGCGGCGCTGACGCTGGCGCTCAACGCAAACGCCCACGATGAGAAAATCGACATTGCGAAACTTCCTCCGGCGGCGACCAAGGCGAATATCACCTTTGCCACTGACATCAAACCGATTTTCGATGTTTCCTGTGTGAAGTGCCACGGCGAAGAACGCCCCAAATCCGGATTAAAACTGACCACGCTCGAAGGCACGCTGAAAGGCACACGCGATGGCTCTAAAGTGGTTATCCCCGGAGACGCCGCCAAGAGCAGTCTGCTGATCAGTGTCGCGCAGATTTCCAAAGACGAAGATCACTGGATGCCGCCGAAAAACAACAAGGCCAAGATCGCACCGCTGACCAAAGAAGAGGTCAGTCTGATTCGTGCGTGGATTGAGCAAGGTGCGAAATAATTCGACTCAGCTTTCCAGAGGCGCGGACTGATTTCAGTTCGCGCCTTTTTAATTTCACGCCAACGGCATGAGCGGTTGCTTCTTGTAAAGTCGCCACTGCTGCAACTGCTGGAGCAACTCAATATTCTGCGCTTCGCTCAATCCCGGCTGACTCAATTGCTGCGTCAACGCCGCCATCTGCTGATCGACAAAATGATTGCGCACCCGCAACACCACGTCAGCCAGTTGTTGATCAGGATTAGGAATCTCCCGGTCATCCGCCAACAACTCTGTAATCAAGCTTCGAACGGCAACCGGTTGAAACCCGTCCAGAAACGCGCCGACACTACGCCATGAATTATCTCGATGGACTTGCAATCGCCGCGCGGTGATGTCACGAACATGCGGATGTTGAATCCAGCTCGTATCCAGATGTGCGATCAACCAATCCATCGCAGACTCGTGACGCAGCACCAGCTTCAACAACCAAAGCTCGATTAGACTTGGACGCGGAATCGCTACTTCTACCGCCCCCTCGCTTTCGGCTGCGGCAGAGTCAAAGTATTCATCCTCCGCCGCAGTCGCCGCGGTGATTTTCACTTTGCTGAATTCCTTTCGCACCGCATCTGGCGCGACCCCCAATCGCAACGCCGTTTTTTGCGCGTATTTGTCCACCAATACAGTGTTACCGGTTTTGCGCACGGCTTCCGCCATGTCGCGCAAAACGGTCAATCGCCCTTTGTCACTCGCAATGTCATTCGTCTGGCAAAGCCGATTCAGGTAGTAATCGAAGAATCCATCCGCTCGCGCAATCAGCTCTTTGAACGCTTCACCACCGAATGCTTTGATGTAACTGTCAGGATCATGCGGCGCCGGGATCACGGCGACACGCACCGCCAGACCGGACGCAAGCAAACTGTCCAACGAACGAATCGCTGCATTCTGACCGGCATTATCGCTGTCAAAACACAACACCACTTCATCCACGTAGCGTTTGATAATGCGCGCATGTTGATCGGTAAACGCCGTGCCTTGCGGCGCGACGATGTTCTGCACGCCCGCCATGTAACAGGCGATGGAATCCAATTGCCCTTCGCATACGATGGCGAAACCCGCATCCAGAATCGCGCGCTTCGATTTATCCAACGCGAAGAAAACTTTGCTCTTCGTGAAGATCGGTGTTTCCGGCGAGTTCACATACTTCGCGGTCTTCTCATCTCCGGTTAAAATCCGACCGCTGAATCCAATCACGCGCCCTTGTTCATCGCAGATAGGAAACATTAACCGCCCGCGAAACCGATCGTAGTAACGACCGGTTTCCTCTTTCTTCAAAATTAATCCCGCCTTTTCCATCAACGCGAGATCGTAACCTTTGCTCTTTGCCCAATTCACCGTGTCGTCCCACGCATCTGGTGCTGCGCCGAGACGAAATAATTTGATCGCTTCCGCCGACACACCGCGTTTGGCGAGATAATCGCGCGCCAGTTGTCCAGCGGTTTCATTGGCGAGACATGCCTGCCAGCGTTGAGTGATTTGCTCGTGAATCTGAAGCAGTTGATCCTTGATGTGCCGGGTTTCCTGCGCAGCCGGATTGTTATCCAGTTCGAGCGGAATCTTCGCCCGATCCGCTAATCGCCGTACCGCGTCCACGAAGCCGATGTTTTCGTATTCCTTAACGAACGTGAACACGTCGCCGCTTTTGTGACAACCGAAGCAATGAAAGATCTGGCGATGCGGATTGACGCTGAAACTGGGTGACTTCTCTTTATGAAACGGGCACAACGCGACAAAGTTCGCTCCAGCACGTTTCAATGGCAAATAACCACCAATGACATCCACGATGTCGTTGGCGGCGCGAATACGTTCGAGTGTGCTGTCGGAAATCAACCCGGCCACGGGCGCATTTTAGGCCGGAGTCGGAAGCGCGTAAAACTCTTTGCACCAGGAGATCAGAATCCCGCTTCTCGGCGCTCTCGCGCCATCGCCGGCACACTGGGGTTGACTGGTGGTGTCGGCTTGATCAACAGGAAGTCCAGATGGTCCTTGATCTGTTTGCCCAGGAATGAATGAAGAAAAACATCGTCTTGCAGCGACGATAGCGTCGGGAAGAAATTGCTGCCGTAATTTTCGTTCTGGAATTTCTGCATCGCTTTGACTTCGGCAGTTGAGTAGTGACGGGCGTTCAGCAACGCAAGCAACGCCAGCGTGATACAGGCGAAACGAACAACTCCCGCCGGCATTGCCAGATAAAATTCGCCTTTGCCAAACATATCGCTGCCCTTGAGCTTTTCTCCCAGCGACCGGCTTAGAGCCAGGAAGACTAAGGTAATTACGGTCCCCACCAGCACGTAAGCAAAAATGTAGGAGAAAAGTTTTCCAACTTTAAGCGTTGAAGCGATCAGCGAGCCCAGCGGTTCATACGCCACCGAACACGCGCCAATCAGAAAAATCCATTTCAACATCGGCAGCATTTCCTGCGACATGCCGTTCTTGCGTCCGCGCACATAGCCGATAAACAGCATCAGCAAGACGAATACATCAAACCAATTGATGGGCATTTTGGCGGTCCAGTTCATATTCAAGCGGCGGCCCGCCTCAAGGCGGACTGAGCCGCCTTCAACCCAGCCAAAGCCGTGCCAGCCTTAACCAGGATTCTGCACCAGCCAATATCGGATGTTCTGCGCCTCGGGATTTCGCGGATCCAATTGCAAAACCCGCTGATAATGCTGCCGCGCCCGCGGAACGTCCTTTAGCTTTTCGCCGTAGAGATTGCCCAAAATCAGGTGTGCCCGTGCCTCATCCGGATGCAGTGCCAGCAATTTCTCCAGCTCCGCCACGGCATCTCGCAAATAACCCGCCGCCTTGAGCGTCAGCGCAAAATTATACCGCGCATCGCTGGATTCCGGGCGAATCGCCAAAGCCATTTCCCACGCAGCCGCCGCGGTGCTGAAACTCCGCAATTCATACGCCGCTGTTCCCAGCAGATAGTACGCTTCGAAATAACTCCCATCCAATTGCGTCGCACGTCGATAAAACTGCAGCGCTTCCGCCGTACGCCGTGCCCGATGTTCGTTCTGTCCTTGCAACAATGCTTGCTGCGCGGAAGCGCGATCGCCCGGCGAAGGGACTTGAGGCGAACGATAGGCATAACGACCGGATTCATTTTTCGTCACGGTCTGTGATGAAACAGGCGGCGGCGACGAAGGCTTCACGGGTTCAGACCGATTCACTACGCGATTAGTCGATGAACTGTCGAGGCGCGAAGTCACCGCTTCAGACGCAATCGGTTTGATAGCCGAATCTGGAGACAACTTCACCGTTTCGCCCGGTGGCGGAGTTGAAGCATTGGCAACCGGTTTTGGCTCTGGTTGCAGAGACGAGACCGTTTTTTCCACCGCACGTGCCGGTGGCGCGGCATTCGTCACATTTCGCACTGAAGCCTGAACGGTGGTATTTGAAGCTGTAACTGGCGCACTCCGAACCACCGGTGCGCGAACCGGCTGCGGCACGCTCGTCTGGCGAACCGCGTTAGTCGGCGCAACCGGCGAACTACTCGCGACTGGCGGCGCAGCGGCTGGCTCCAAAGTCTCAACGATGGCGCGGACCGCGTCCCAATCTGCCGGGCGCGGCTGCAAGGCGAGATAGTGGCGATACCACTTCAACGCCTCCGTACGATTGTTCAATTGCTGTTGAATGGTCGCTAAATTCAGAAGTGCTGGAGGGAAATTTGTCTGTATCGCAAGCGCCGCGGTGAACGATTCAACCGCTTCCCTCGGACGATTTCGTTGCGCCTGCACCAGGCCAATGCCATTCAGCGCCGCGACGTTTTTGTTTTCCACGCGAAGCGCCTCGCGAAAACTTTTCTCTGCTGCCACAAGTTCGCCGCCGCGCAATTGCGCCGTACCGAGTTTCACCCAGGCAATGGCTTCGTCCGGTCGGCGCGAGGTGTAGCTGAACAACTCATTCTTCGCCTCGTCGAGTCGATTCATATCGAGCCAGAGCGTCCCGAGATTGAATCGCACTTCCAGTAAATCGCGATCAAAACGCAGCGCGCGCGAATACGATTCCGCCGCATTCGTCCATTGCCCAGCCCGATGAAACGCGACGCCCAGATAATTCCACGCCGCCGCATTGGTTGGCATCAGCGTGGTTGCGGTTCGGAATTGTTCGATTGCCTCAGCGGTTTTGCCGCTTTCAAGCAACGATTTTCCGCGCAACAAAGCGCGGGGTCCGGGCGGACCGCAGGCGACCAGGAAAAGCGCCGTTATCAACAACGCAATCACCTCCCGACCAGCCCGATTTTTTGTGGCGAGCATCGCGCGTCGTGGTACCATCCGCGCCCTGACGTGTCAAGAAACGCACTGATTTTACGGCCAGATTCGCGCAGCAAGCTTTGGCTCTGCTGCGTCATGCTTTGCGCGGTAATCGGCGCATTGACCAGCTTCGCCGCACCGTACTCCGTTGCCACTTCGAGCAACGCCTCAGTAACCGTAGTTGTCGTCGAAAATCCCATCGCCACCGAAGCATTTCGACCACGCGAAGAAGAAATCCTGCCCATGTTCGAAACCGGGCTCACGCGTCTCTTCGAAACAAACTCCGCTACGTCCGCGTGGTTGCAACTTGTCAGCACTCAGGATGTCATCGGGCTGAAAGTCTATTCGCGACCCGGTCCGAACAGCGGCACACGCCCTGCCGTCGTCGCAGCCGTCGCCAAAAGTCTGATTGCCGCCGGTGTGCCTCCGCAAAACATCGTTATTTGGGACCGCGACGAAGTGGATTTGCGCGAAGCCGGTTTTTTCCAATTAGCACGGGAACTAAAAGTTCGCGCAGGCGCAGCGACCAAAGCCGGTTGGGACGAAAAAGCGTTTTACGACAACCCCATCATCGGCAATCCGGTCTTCGGGGATTTTGAATTCGAGAAGAAAGGTGAAGGCGTCGGCCGCAAGTCTTATGTCTCAAAACTCGTTTCGCAGGAGCTGACCAAAATCATCAACATCACTCCGCTGCTGAACCACAACGACGCCGGTGTTTGCGGCAATCTTTACAGCCTCGCCCTGGGCAGCACAGATAACATTATCCGGTTTGATGTTTCCGCCGATCGTCTCGCGACGGCCGTGCCGGAACTCTATGCCGTTCCTGAGATTGGGGACAAAGTGGTGTTGAACATCACCGACGCGCTGATTTGCCAATATGAAGGCGGCCAGCGCGGTTTACTGCATTACTCCACGATGCTCAATCAGCTTCGCATCAGTCGCGATCCGGTTGCGCTGGATGTGTTGTCACTTCGCGAACTCGACGCGCAACGCCGTCGCACCAAAGCCCCAAATCTCCGTCCCAACGTGGAACTTTACCGTAACGCGGCACTGTTGGAATTAGGCATCGCCGATCCTGCACGCATCAAAGTTGAAACTGTGAAGATTGGCAAATAACGCGAAGCGCGCTTGCACCATTACGCAGCGTTTCGATAAACCACATCGAACTGGCTCACCGCAGTTTTCCACGAAAAACTTGCTGCCATTCCGTTCTGCCGATACAGCCCGAGCAATTGTTTATCGCCGAACAGCAACATCGCTTTGCGCATCGCCTTCGATAGAGCATGCGGCGCAGGTTCGGTAAATTTAATGCCATTCGCTCGCGCCGGATCATCGGTCGCGTCAATCACCGTGTCGTCCAAACCACCGGTGCGACGCACAATCGGAACGGTGCCGTAGCGCAGACTGTAGAGTTGATTCAAACCGCAAGGCTCGAATCGCGATGGCATCAAAAAGAAATCGCAACCGGATTCAATCTGATGTGCGAGCGCATGATCGTATCCGAGCTGAATTGCCATCTTATCCGGGAATCGTTTCGCCAACGCCTGCAACGCCTGCTCGTAATGCGGTGCACCACTCCCGAGCATCACGAACTGAATCGGCGCCGCGAGCATTTCCTCCAGGGCGCCGAGAATCAGATCAATGCCCTTTTGCTCCGCTAAACGCGTGACGCTGCCAAACAACGGCACATTGGCGTCTTTCTTCAAACCGAATCGCTTTTGCAACGCCGCTTTGCAAATTGCCTTACCTTCCAGATTTGTTGCCGAGTATGGCGCAGCGAGCGCAGCGTTGGCAGTCGTATTCCACTCTTCGTAATCCACTCCGTTCAGAATGCCGCTCAAAACCTGTTGCCGCTTGCGCAATACGCCGTCGAGTCCCGCGCCAAATTCCTGCGTGGTGATTTCGCGCGCATAACGCGGACTCACCGTCGTCACGGCGTCGGCCAACGCAATCCCGGCTTTCAGAAAATTCAACTGCCCGTAAAACTCGGTGGTTTCGAAATGAAACAGATGCGGCGGCAAATTGGTTAATCCAAACGCGGCGCGCGGAAATACTCCCTGATAAGCAAGATTGTGAATCGTCAGACAGAAACGCGGCGGCGTTTTCCAGCCGTTTCGTTTTTCTTCCTGCGCCAACAACGGTACCAGTCCCACCGGCCAATCATGCAGATGCACGACTTCCGGTTTCTGCGGCAAATGTCGCGCAAGATGCACGACGCATTTGGAAAAGAAAATAAATCGCTCCGCGTTGTCGCCGTAATCGTGACCGTTCTCGTTGTAGATTCCCGCGCGATCGAAATATTCCGGCTTATCAATGAAGTAAACGGTCAGCCCCGGAGCAGTCTCCAACGCGAACAATTTTGCATCTACACGCTTCGCGCCGAGCGGAAGATCGAACTTCCAATCGACGCGTTGCATTCCGGGAAATCTTTCGCGCACGCCGCGATACAACGGTGTCACCACTAAGACTTCGTGTCCGGCTTGTGCCTGCGCCTTGCTCAACGCCCCGACCGCATCGCCCAGGCCGCCGGTTTTGGAGTAAGGGAAAACCTCGGAGCTGGCCTGGAGTATTCTCACGACAATTACGCGCGGATGACGTCAGTCCCGAGGAACTTTTGCAACGGCTCAGGAATTTTCACGCTGCCATCGGCCTGTTGATGCGTTTCCACCAGCGCCACAAACAATCGCGCCAGCGCTGTTCCGCTGCCATTCAGGATGTGCGGAAAGCGGTTCTCGCCCGATTCACTTTTGAAACGCAGATTCATCCGGCGCGCTTGAAAATCCTCGCAGTTCGACACGGACGACACCTCAAGATAACTTCCCTGCCCCGGCGCCCAGACCTCAATGTCATAAGTCTTCGCGCTCGCAAATCCCATATCGCCCGTGCACAGCATCACCACCCGGTAATGCAAACCGAGCAATTGTAGCACGCGTTCGGCATTCGCGAGCATCTTTTCATGCTCGGCATAACCGTCCTCCGGCTTCACGATCTTGATCAATTCTACCTTGTCGAACTGATGCACGCGAATCATGCCGCGCGTACCGACGCCGGCCGCGCCCGCTTCACCGCGAAAACATGGCGTGTAACCGCAGTAATAAATCGGAAGCTGTTTCTCCGACAGCAATTCGTCGCGATGAATATTCGCAATCGGCGTTTCAGCCGTCGGAATCAGATAAAGCTTACCGAGTTCGTCCGCCTTATCGCCTTCCGCGACGCCGTAATATTGATCTTTAAACTTCGGAAACTGCCCGACGCCCATCAGACATTCGGGATTCACCATAAACGGCGGCGAGACTTCGGTGTAACCATTCTCACGCGTATGCAACTCGAGAAGAAATTGAATCAACGCGCGCTCCAGACGCGCGCCCCAGTTCGTGTAGAGCAGAAATCCACTGCCGGAAAGTTTCGCGGCGCGAGCAAAATCGATCAGCTTCAGACTCTCGCACAGATCCACGTGCGACTTCGGTTTGAACGCGAACTCCGGCTTGCTGCCAAACACTCGAATCTCCGGATTATCTTCGGCAGATTTGCCCAACGCGACCGATTCGTGCGGCAGATTCGGCAAACGCAGCATCAACTCATCGCGCTTGGTTTCCGCTGCTTTGGCCTGTTGATCCAACGCCGCAATCTTATCTCCCAAATCTTTCGTCTCCGCTTTCTTCGCCTCGGCTTCGGCGATTTTCTTCTGCCCCATCAACGCGCCGATTTCTTTCGAAACCCGATTGCGCGTCGCTTTCAGCGTTTCCACTTCCGCGAGCGCTTTGCGACGTTGCTCATCTGCCTGCAGAATGCCGTCGATCAAAGATTCATCCCCCGCTCCGCGTGTGGCGAGGCGTTGACGCACAAAATCCGGTTTTTCACGAATCAATTTGATGTCGAGCACGCGCGAATTATAGGAATCAAACCCCTGCTCGCAAGGCGTAAGCCCGGTCGAGCAACGTCGCATCGCAGAAAATCATCACACTCGGGCATAAAAAAGCGGCGACCGCAACCAGCGATCGCCGCGTGCACAAAAGTTCTTTCGATTATTTCGCGATACCGAGCGGGCTGAAGATAATGTAGAAAATCACCGTCACGACCACGACGACGATACCAGCCACTTTCGCTCCGCTCGAAGCTTCCAGATTCATATTGGTGTTGGTCTTAAACACGACCGGCTCCGGCAGCGGCTTGATCAAACCAATTATCCACATCACCGCAACCACGATGAAGAAGCAGAGCGCCATACGATCAAGGAAGGCCACATCCGGATAAAACACTCCAATGAGCCAATACAGGAGCGGATTAAGCAACAGTCCGACGACGCCCGTCACGCCTGGAGCTCGGCGATTGATCAATCCGAAGACAAACACCGCGAGAATTCCCGGCGAGACGAACCCTTGGAATTCCTGAATGTACTTAAAGATGCTGCCGAACTGGTCGAGCAACGGTGATACGATGCAACCGACCAGGGCAAAAATTCCCACGCAAATGCGACCGGTCAAAACCAATGCCTTTTGCGATGCCGCAGGATTGATGTGCTTTTGATAAACATCCATCGTGAAGATGGTCGAAGCCGCATTCAGAACCGCCGCGAGCGAGCTGATGATTGCACCCAACAACGCGGCCAAAACAAATCCCGCCCACCCGCTTCCCGGGGGCAACACGTTTTTGATCAACAACGTCAACGCCGCGTCAAATTTGTAACCGCTTTGGACATCAACTTCGGTTAGCTCCTTGCCGCTGGCCTGCACCTTGGCGTTGTGCTCAGTGATTTTCGCCGCCAGATCCGGATGTGCCGTCGCCCAGGCATCAGTGTATTTATAAACCACAACCGAATTAGCCTTGGTCGTTTCCTTTTGCACCATCCGCTCGTTCGACCGTTCCTGTGCCACCGCCAGATCCTTGCTGAACAGATTGAACGCAATGATGCCGGGAATCACGATGATGAACGGAATGATCAGCTTCATCGCCGCAGCGAACACAATACCCTTTTGCCCTTCCTTCAACGACGACGAACCGAGAATGCGTTGCGTGATGTACTGATTCAATCCCCAGTAATAAAAATTGGGAATCCACAATCCGATTAACAATGCCGTCCACGGAATATTCTTATCCGAACGCGGGAGAACCATGTTGAGCTTCTCATGATTCAACGCCACCAATTTGGCCAATCCCCCGGCGGCATCGTCCACCGGTCGTGGGTTTGCTCCACCAGGCATTAACTCCGCGACCGGCGTGCTGCCCAGTTTATCCAATGCGAAATAAGCGATCACCGCACCACCAAGAATGAGAGCGATACCTTGAATCAGGTCCGCCCAAGTGGAAGCGTTCAGCCCTCCCGCCGCCACATAAATGGCCGCAATCACTCCGATGATCCAGCACCACGCCACCAATCCCAATTGCATCCCGAACAACGTCTGCCCGGCAAACAACTCACTCATCGTCAGCGCCCCGGCGTAAATAACGCCCGTCAGCGAAACGCCAATCAGAATCACCATCATGAAAATCGACATCAAAGTCCGGGACGCGGAGTTGTAGCGATGTTCAAGAAAGTGCGGAATCGTAAAAATGCCCGCGCGAAGAAAATACGGAAGGAAGCAAAACGCTACGACTACCAGCGTAACAGCAGCCATCCATTCGTAACTGGAAATGGCGAGTCCCAGATAATCTGCGGCCTGGCCGGACATCCCCACGAACTGTTCGGAGGAAATGTTCGCCGCGATCAGCGACACCCCGATCAGCCACCATTTCAGTCCGCGACCGGCAAGAAAGTACGATTCACTGTCTTTTCCTTCGCCCCGGCTCTTAATCAATCCCACCGCGATAACCGCCACAATAAAAACAACGAATATGGCGATATCGATGGGAAATATTTTAAATGCTTCAGTCATGGTCTGAATGGTTGCTAATGGTTGTGATTCGAGCCATGACGTCAGGTCTGGTTTGGTTGCGAATTACCGGTCGTCTGGCCGTAATGGCGCTGAAAATAACGAACCACACATCGAAGGCAATACTTTCGATGCCCCTCAAACGGATAGTTTTGGCGCTTTAGGCGAAGATTAGTGCACCGACTTCTTACGCGCGCGGTTCTGGAAAACTTGGTCCGCCAACACCCCCACCAGCACCACCGAGCCCATTACCGCGAAGTTCAACGAGCTGGGAATTCCCAGCAGATTGACCAGATTTTGCAGCACCAACAGCAGCGTAGTTCCGATGATAATTCCAATGATCGACCCTTCACCGCCGCGCAAGCTGCATCCGCCCAACACCGCCGCCGCGATACCGTAAAGCTCGTAAAAGTTGCCGTGATTCGATGGCGAAATGGAGTTCGTATAGAACGCAAACATGATTGCCGAAACGCCCGTCAGCAAGCCTGCAAGCACATAACTTCCCGCAATAATCGCCCGCGTGTTGATTCCCGAAAACCGCGTCGCTTCCTCGTTTCGGCCGACCGCCAGCAAATACCGCCCATAAACCGACCGATGCAGCACAAACCACATGATGATTCCAATCACAATCAGCGCGACGAACGGCATTGGCACTCCGAGAAATTTTCCACTCGTAATCGCGCGCAACACATCAATATCACCTGCACCAGTAAATCCTTTGGTCGCATCACCTGCTGCCGTTCGCGCCACGCCGCGATAAATCAACAAGCCGCACAATGTCACGATGAACGGCTGCATTCGCATTCGTGTAATCAACCAGCCATGCCCCCACCCCAACACCATCGGCACCAGCACGGCCATCAAAACGGCTACCGGCCATGGCCAGCCCCACTCACCTAATGCCATTGCCAACAACACTCCCACCAACGCACACATCGAACCTACGGACAAATCAATACCGCCGGTGATAATCACCATGCCTAAACCGATACTGAAAATGCCGAATAACCCAATGAGATTCGCCGTGTTGGTCAGATTGGTTTGTGAGAGAAACCGCGGCAATTCCAATGTGCCGAGCGTTGCACCGGAGTTTAGTTGCTTTCCAATTTCCACGCCACAAACCACCACACACAACACCACCAGTAAGCCTAAAAGTCCGAGTTCCTTCTTCATCGTAAATTCATTGCGTAAATGCGGGCAAAGCGCAGGTAAGCAAACGTCCCGTGGCAAGCTGCATAATGTTTTCCTCATTGCACGACGTGCGCTCCAACACTCCGGTAATCTTGCCCTCGTGCATCACCGCGATGCGGTCACTGACATTCAATACTTCCTCCATGTCGCTGCTGATCATCAGAATCACCGCGCCATTTTCCGCCAACGTCCGCATCAACTTGTAAATTTCCGATTTCGCCCCGACATCAATGCCACGCGTCGGTTCATCGAGAATCAAAACCTTCGGTCCCATCGCGAGCCATTTGCCGATCACCACTTTTTGCTGATTGCCGCCGCTGAGATTGCGAATCTGCGCTTCAATCGTCGGCGTTTTCACGCGCAACGATTCCACCTGCTCTATGGAAACACGTTCCTCCAACCGTCGTTGAATTAATCCTCCTCGCGCGTATTTCGGCAAATCCGGCAACGTGATGTTTTCGCGAACGGTCATTTCCACGACGAGCCCTTCACCGCGACGATCTTCCGGCACGAGATAAATACCGTGCCGAATCGCATCGCGCGGCGTGCGAATCGTCAATTGCTCACCACCCAATGAAACTTCCGCCGCGCCGCCAGGATCTAATCCCGTCAACGCTTTCATGATTTCCGACCGCCCGGCACCGACGAGCCCGGCAAAGCCCAGAATTTCTCCGCGCGCTGCATCGAAGGAAACGCTTTGCGCGGGATAACGACTGGAGCGCGCGTTGCGGACTTTCAGAAAACCCGGAGTCCTTTCCGCCGCACAAGGAACGTACGCGTTTTTGATTTCGCGTCCGACCATCAGACTGACGATACGATCGTGAGTAACCTCTGCCTTGGACAGTTCACCGGCGTTCTTGCCATCGCGCAACACCACCACCCGATCCGCGCAGTGTTCGATTTCTCCCAACCGATGCGAAATGTAGATGACGGTGACGTCCTGCTCGCTGAGTTCGCAAACCAGCTCCATCAGGCGCTCAGTCTCGCTCAACGTCAGACTCGACGTCGGTTCATCCATGATGATGATGCGCGCGTTGAGCGACAGCGCCTTCGCAATCTCCACCATCTGCTGTTTCGCA
>CALAYC010000016.1 GCA_937894935.1 uncultured Verrucomicrobiota bacterium | reverse complement strand
CGCGCCGCAGAAGATCAGCAACCCCGCAAATGTTAAGCCTGCATAAAAAGCGATGGGATCTTTCTCCCCAAAACTAAACCCTTCACTCATCCGAGCTTCAATCGAATCAAATCCCAAAGAGCCTGCCAACGCCCAGAATGTTAGAATTCCGAGGATGAATCCGAAGTCGCCCAACCGATTCGTGAGAAATGCTTTCTTCGCCGCATCCGCCGCACTGGATTTTTCAAACCAGAATCCAATCAGCAGATAGCTCGATACGCCGACCAGTTCCCAGAAGATGAACATCTGGAGAAAATTGTTCGCGAGTACGATGCCGAGCATCGAGAACGTGAACAAACTCAGGCACGCGAAGAAACGCGAGAACCCCGGGTCGTCGTGCATGTAACCGTAGGAATAAATGTGAATCGCACTGCCGACGCCGGTGACGATAAGCAGCATCATCAGACTGAGCGCGTCGAGTTTGAGGCCGAAGTCCACGTTCAGGCTGCCGATGGAAAGCCAGTTGACGGAAACTTCGCGCACGTCCCATCCACCAAATTTAATCAGCGCCAGCGTGAGAACGAAACCGGTGCAAATCGCACCGATGGACAACGTCGCGCTGATCGCTTTGTTGCGCAGCGTGAACAGCGTGATGACGCCCGCCGCGAGCAGCGGCAGAAACAGAATCAGCCAGGGTAACGCTTCAAGTTTCATTTCTGTTCAACCACAGATGGACACAGATGAACACGGATTCCCCTCACCCCGTCCCTCTCCCCATCCAATGGGGACAGGGTGGCCAAAGGCCGGGTGAGGGGCTTCGACCTCCGTCTCCGATTTGTGTCTATTCGTGTCCATTCGTGGTTCACTCAATACTTCATGCTCGTCAGGTCCTCGACATGCGCCGTCTGGCGTTTGCGATAGAGCGCCACGATGAGCGCCAGACCGACCGCCACTTCCGCCGCCGCCACGGTGATAATGAAAAACACCATCACCTGACCATTGAGGTTGTCGTTGAACCGCGAAAAAGAGACGAGCGCAAGGTTCGCCGAGTTGAGCATCAACTCCAGCGACATGTAAATCACGATGAGATTTCGCCGCGTGATGACGCCGAGCAGGCCGAGCGCGAATAACAACGCGCTGACGATCAAATAATGTTCCAGGCCGACATTCATTTTCTTTTTACCGCAGAGACGCAAAGGCGCAGAGCCCGGTGAGGCTGCATGTTGTGCAGCCCAAAATTGGGGACGAACAGCAACTGGTCCTTACCATCCCTGCAAATTTCATTTTCATTCGTTCTCTGCGTCTCCGCGTCTCCGCGGTTATTTCAAATCTTTCTTACTCAGCAAAATCACTCCCACCATCGCCACCAACAGCAGGATGGAAACGATTTCAAACGGAAGCAGATAATTGGTGAACAACAATCGTCCCAGCGACGCCGTGTCACCGACTGCCGTTCCCGTCAGGTCCTGCCCGGGCCGTGTTGCCAACAGCGACCGGATGAAAACGCCGACAATCGCCGCCACCGCGACCAACCCCGTGATAAAGCCGGTTTTCTTAATCTTGCGCCGCTCTTCTTCTTTCAAATCAAGCAACATGATCACGAAGAGGAACAGCACCATCACCGCGCCGGCGTAAACCACCACCTGCACCGCGGCGAGAAAGAACGCGTGCAACAACACAAACAGCCCCGCCATCGAAACAATCGTCAGCACGAGAAACATCGCGCTCGTGACCGGATTGCGGCTGAACGGATTCGCAACGACGAGCGCGCCGAAGAGCAGCGTCGCAATCGCGAAGACGTAAAATAAAATGTCAGTTGCCATGCTTAACTGTTCTGAAACCACGAATGAACGCCAAAGGACCCGAATGAACCTGCAAAAAGCGGCGAATCACAGCCCCACGCGCCGGAGCGCGCCTCTGCAATGAATTCGTGTTGATTCGTGTGCATTCGTGGTTGTCTTAAACCTTCACCGGGAAATTCTCCTGCGCTTTGGCCTCTTCGAGTTTGTGTTTCCACTTCTGAATGCCGGCGTGCGTGCCGCCGAGCGCGAGGAGCTTTTCCTTGTTGTAAATCATTTCCTTCCGGCTCGATCCGGTCAGGGAATAATCCTGCTGCAGAAAAATCGCTTCCTCCGGACAGACTTCCTGGCAGAAGCCGCAGAAGATGCAACGCAGCATGTTAATCTCGAATTCTTTCGGCATCTTCTCCGCATTCGGACGATCCGCATTGCTGACGACCGGTCCTGGCGGCGTGATTTTGATGGCTTTCGGCGGACAAACGAATTCGCAAAGCTGGCAGCTCACACACTTCGTGTTGCCTTCCTGATCCTTCACGAGATAGGGCGCACCACGATATCCGGGCGGCACAACCCATTTCTCTTCCGGATACTGCATCGTCACCTTCTTCTTGAAGAGATGACGCAGCGTGACTTTAAAGCCGCCGATGATTGCCGGCAGATAAAGCCGTTCCGCGAGATTAAGGGGTTTGCGTTTAACAATCATGGCAAACTCCTTTCAGACAGAGACGCTGAGCCAGGACGGAATCAACAAGATTTTCAGGATTCACCTGGTGAATTCCTGCTCTCGTTAACCCGGTCAATTCTGTTAATTCGGTCTTCATTCTTTCGCTACGTCTCCGCGCCTTCGCGGTTAATTCCTGCTTTTCCACCACAACCAGACTGCGGTGATCAAAATGTTCGCCAACGCAATGGGGATGAAACGCAGCCAGCCCAAATTCATCAACTGGTCATACCGGAACCGCGGCCACATCCAGCGAATCCAGACAAACAACACGAGGAACGCGAAAACTTTCCCGAGGAAAATGCCGATGTGCAGCACGCCCACTCCGAATGTCTCCGCCGGTTGATCCAATCCCCACCACGGCAACGTCCAGCCACCGAGGAACAACGTCACCATGATGGCGGACACCAGAATCATCGCCGCGTATTCGCCCATGAAAAACATCGCGAACTTGATGGCGCTGTATTCGATGTTGTAACCGCCCGCGAGTTCCTGCTCCGCTTCCGGCAAGTCGAACGGCGTGCGGTTCGTCTCGGCAAAAGCCGCCACGAGAAACACGCAGAACGCCAGAAGCGTCATCGGACTTTGGAAAACAAACCAGTTCGGCAGAATTGGCAACCAGCGCGCCGTGCCCGCCTGCGCGCCGATGACGTCGCTCAAATTCAGACTGCCGACGAACAGAAAAATCGGGATGACGCTCATGCCCATCGCGATTTCGTACGAAATCATCTGCGCCGTGGAACGAATGCCACCGAGGAACGGGAACTTCGAGTTACTCGCATAACCCGCCAGCACAATGCTGTAAACGCCCAGCGACACGATGCCGAACGTGTAAAGGATGCCGACGTTCAAATCCGCGAGCACCATCTTCTGTCCGCCGAGATTTGAGCCGAACGGAATTACCGCGAGATTCAGAATTGCGGGAATCAGCGCAATCATCGGCGCAACCGTGAAGAAAACTTTGCGCACGTGCGCCGGAGTGACTTCTTCTTTGAAGAACGCTTTGATGCCGTCCGCCGCCGGTTGTAACAGACCAAGGGGACCGACGCGATTCGGCCCGATGCGATCCTGAATCCACGCACACAAGCGACGCTCGAGCACAACGGTGTACGCCACCATCGTCATCATGACGGCAAAACACACGACCGCTTTCAGCCCCGTAAAAATCAGAGCCTTTGTCGTCGCATCCAGATTGTTGAACCAATCAATCATTGCAAATCTCTATTGCTGTAGCAGCGAACATCAGTCCGCTCATTATTCTCTTCCGTCGCGTTTGAGCTGACTCACGTCAGCTGCTACAAAATCAAATCGTCACCGTCACGCCGGTGTTACCGAGCGCCGCCCACGTGAGGCCGTTGAACGCCGGAACATCCTTCGCCATCTCGTTGAACAGACCTTCAATCGTGAGAAAACCATTCTTGCCGGTGACGTTGTAAACCAGGTCGTGCAGAAAATCCCATTCGGGCCGCGCGTCGCCTTTCGGTTGCACCGCCTGCATAAACTTCTGCACCCGGCCTTTGGTATTCGTAAACGTCCCACGCTTCTCCGCGTGAGCGCATCCGGGCAAAAGATAATGAGCCGCCGCCGTAGTCGCGTTCGGCAAAATATCGCTGACAATCAGCGTCTCCAGCTTACCCAGTAATTCCGCACTAATCCCGTGCTTCGTGACATCTTCGCCGAACACAATCAGCGTTTTGATTTTTCCGCTCGCAATGCCGTCGGCGATCTTCGGCAAATTGATTCCCATTTCGGTAAAACAAATTCCCGTCAACCGCGCGCCATTCGTGTTGGGATTTCGATCCGCCACGAGCAACAACTTGTCCGCGTCACCGGTGCGCTCAATCGAATCACTGATGCCCCCCAGCTTTGCCTTGAGTTTGCTCAACAGCCACAGTTCTTCGTTCGTCTGCCGCGCCGACGCCACAATCGCCACCGAACCGGTTGGCGCCTGCTTGAGTTTCTCGGCAATCTCACTCAGCGCCGCGGTCCACGATGATTTCTGGCCGCGCACTAAAACGTCTTTCAACCGGTCTTCGCGCTGAATCCATTTGTAATTCAGCCGGCCGTAATCGCACATCCACGTGGAATTCACCGCATCATTTTCGCGCGGTGTGTAGCGATAAATTTTTTCCTCGCGCGAACTGATGACAATGTTGCAGCCCGTCGCGCAACTCGTGCAGACGCTCTTGGTTTCCTTGAGAAACCACACGCGCATCTGAAAACGAAAATCTTTCGACGTCAACGCGCCCACCGGACAGATGTCCACCGTGTTCAACGTGTAGTTGTTGTCGAACGGCATCCCGGGATACGTCGAAATCGTGTTGTAACTGCCGCGATTAATGATGCCGAGCGCGTCGTCGCCCGCCACGTCGCGCGTGAACCGGATGCAACGCGTGCAGAGAATGCAACGTTCCGCATCCAACATGATGCGCGGGCCGAGATCCACCGCCTTGGGCTTGTGCACCTTCGGCTCAACAAAGCGACTCGCGCTCTGACCGTAGTCCACCGAATATTCCTGGAGCTTGCACTCACCGGCCTGATCGCAAATCGGGCAATCGAGCGGATGATTGATGAGCAGCGATTCCAACACGCCTTCACGCATTTGCTTCACGGTCGGCGTCTTGGTGTAAATCTCCATGCCGGGTGAAATCGGCGTCGCACAAGCAATGGCCGGGCGCGGCGACTTCGCAATCTTCGGCGTGCCATCCGGGTTCATCACCGGCTTGCGATCCGGCCCGAGCGCCGGCGTACCGAACTCGACAAGGCACATGCGACAATTACCCGCAATCGGCAACTTCGGATGATAGCAATAATGCGGAACATCCGTCTTCGCCGCGTCGCAGGCCTGAAGCATCGTCGTGGGCACGAGCTTGCCGGTGTAATCCGGCGAGAGCTTCGGCACCTCGATTTCGCGCCCGTCCACCTTCACCTTGATCTTTTCGATCGCGGGCGGCGCGGGCTTGGCTGTTTCCTGAGTCGTCACAAGCTAAATTCTTTTAATTCACCGCAGAGACGCGGAGACGCAGAGGTATCAAAAAATTGTTCGCAATGCGTTTAATTCCATTTTTCAAAACCGGGACGTTGAAATTGATCAACAATCCCAGCGTCAAACCGGAGAGCTTCAGATACGTCAACAACTGCTGCTTATGAATCTCAATGCAGCACCCGATCACCTGTTCAGCGATCGCTCCGAAACTCTGCGTCTCTGCGCCTCTGCGGTTCATTTATTTCAGTGTACGGCGGCTAAATTCTTTTCCTTCGCGGGCGCAGCTTGCTTGTTGCGCTCTTCATCCGCTGCACCTTTGGCAATAAATTCATCGCGGAATTTGGCCACGAAACTTTGCACGGGCCACGAACAAGCTTCGCCGAACGCGCAAATTGTGCGACCGCCGGGAATGTTGTTCGCGATTTTTTCCAGGTAATCCGCGTCGTTCTTACGACCGCGACCATGCGTGAGGCGATGGAGCGCTTTGCTCATCCAGAGCGAACCTTCGCGGCACGGCGTGCATTGGCCGCAGCTTTCGTGTGCGTAAAATTCACTGAGGTTCGCGAGCGCTTCGACGATGTCCACACTGTCGTCCATGACGATGATCGCACTCGAACCGCTCATCGTGCCGGCCTGCATGAGCGAATCGAAATCATAAGGCAGGTCCAGCACATCGGTTTCCACTTCCACGTCTTTGCCGTCCACCTTGCGCTTGAGTTTGAATTTCTCGCCCGCCTTCAAAACCTTCGAAGATGAACCACCCGGAATGATGGCCTTCAACTTCCGTCCGTCACGCAGGCCGCCACCGAAGTTCGGATGGTTGATCAACTCACCGAGCGTCACTTTGCCGACTTCGATTTCGTAGTAACCGGGCCGTTTCACGTGACCGCTCAAACTCACGATACGCGTGCCGGTGTTATTCGGCGTACCGAGCTTGGCGTATTCCGCGCCGCCCATCGTCACAATGTGCTTCACGTGGCAAAGCGTCTCCACGTTATTGACGATGGTCGGGCACATGTAGAGCCCGAGCACCGCCGGAAAATATGGCGGCTTGATGCGCGGATAAGCACGTTTGCCTTCGAGTGATTCGATCAGCCCGGTTTCCTCACCGCAAATGTAAGCACCCGCCCCGCGATGCACGTAAATCTCCAGATCGTAGCCAGTGCCGAGAATATTCTTCCCGAGGAATCCTTTCGCCCGTGCTTCGGCCAACGCCTGATTCAACAGCTTCGCGCCCTTGGGCATTTCGCCACGAATGTAGATATAAGCGAGATGCACATCGTTTGCGAAGCACGAGATGATCATGCCCTCGATGAGCTGATGCGGATCTTTATGAATAATCTGGCGATCCTTGAATGTGCCCGGTTCGGATTCGTCGGCGTTGCAGATGAGATAAATCGGCTTGCCGCTCTTGCGGTCCACGAAACTCCATTTGAGCCCCGCGCTGAAACCCGCGCCGCCGCGACCGCGCAGGCCGGAGAGTTTCACGTCGTCGCGGATTTGTTCCTGCGGCGATTTCGTCTTGCCGTCCGGCAATTCGATCGGCTTCATCGCGAGCGCTTTCTTGAGCGCCTCGTAACCGCCGTGCCGCAAATAGCATTCGATGTCCGGCGTGTAACCCGGTTCATCGGCGTGCTTCAGAATGAGTTTGAACTCTTGCGGCATATATCAGTTTCTTGACTCGAATTGGGAAATGCTTAGGCTCTCAAAACCTCGGTTTGCCCGATGGTGTAACGGTAGCACAGCAGACTCTGAATCTGTTTGTCATGGTTCAAATCCATGTCGGGCAACCAACTCTCCAAACTTTTTTTATCGCCGCGGCCCAGCGGCGCAAAGCTAAAGACAGAATTCTCAGAATTCATTTCAGGAATTCCGAATGCGGTCAATTTTGTTAACTCCGTCTTCATTTTCTTCTCTGCGTCTCCGCGTCTCTGCGGTTATTTACATTGGCTGACAATTTCGTCCGCCTTCGCGGTTGAAACGTTTTCGTAAAAATCTTCGTTGCACATCATCACCGGCGCCATGCCGCATCCGGCCAGACACTCGACAAACTCCACCGAAAACTTGCCGTCCTTCGTCGTCTGCAAACCGTGCTGGTGCGGGTCGAGCCCGAGTTTCGTGCAAAAGTGTTTATACAACTCGTGCGAACCACCTAACGCGCAACTGAGCGTGCGACACACCTTGATCTGATATTTCCCGACCGGTTGTTGCCGGAACATCGGATAAAACGTGACCAGCTCGTAAACATTGATCGGTTGCAGCCCGAGCTTTTTCGCAATCCACTCCACTGCTTCCTGCGAGATGTAACCGAAATGTTCCTGCACCGCGTGCAGCAACATGAGCGACGCACTGCGCTTCACGGGATAATGCGTGATCAGCTCGTCAATCTCGGCTTCTAAATTGGGTGGAACGGTGAAACTCATTTCAAATGCCTCGAACCGCAGAGGCCCAGAAGCGCAGCGCTAAAGACAGAATTACCACGATCTACAGGATTCATTTGGGAAATCCCTGTTCCGGTTAGTCCGGTCAATCTTGTTAACTCTGTCTTCATTTCCTTCTCTGCGTCTCCGCGTCTCGGCGGTGAAAATTTATCGGTCACACTCTCCCATCACGAAATCGAGCGAACCCAAAATCGAAACCGTGTCGCTCATCATGTGTCCAGGCAACAGGTGCGACAAAATGCTCAGGTTCACAAAACTGGGGCTGCGGATTTTCATCCGATACGGCGTGCCGCCGCCGCGACTGTGGATGTAGAAACCCAGTTCGCCCTTCGGATTTTCGTGTCCGAAATAAATTTCGCCCGGAGGACAATTCACTCCCTGCGTCACGAGCATGAATTGATGAATCAATTCTTCCATGCTCGTCAGCACTTTGTTTTTCGGTGGCAAAACGATTTTGCCATCAGGCACATTGACCGGCTCTTTCGATTTGTTGTCGAAGCCGCCAGGGATTTTGTCGAGACACTGATGAATGATGCGCACGCTCTGGCGCATCTCTTCCATACGCACCAGATAGCGATCATAACAATCGCCCACTTCACCGACCGGCACATCGAACTCCAAATCTTTGTAGCAAAGATACGGCTGGTCCTTGCGCAAATCGTAATTCACGCCGCTACCGCGCAGGTTCGGACCGGTCAACCCCCAACTGATCGCGTCTTCCTTCGAAATGACGCCAATGTCTTTCGTGCGATCCACCCAAATCCGGTTTCGCGTCAACAATGTTTCCGTTTCCTGGATGTTCACCACGACTTCGTTGGCAAACTTCCGCACCGCTTCACACCAACCGGGCGGCGTGTCACGCGAAACCCCGCCAATACGCGTGTAACTCGTCGTGAATCGCGCACCACTCAATGCTTCGGCCAGATTGTAAATTTTCTCCCGCTCGGTGAACGTGTGGAGGAACACCGTCATCGCGCCGACGTCCATCGCGAAACAACCGATTCCCAACAGGTGCGCCGAAATCCGCGCGAGTTCGCAGCAGATGACGCGGATGTATTGGCAACGCGGCGGCAATTTGTCTTGAATGCCCAATAGTTTTTCCACCGCCAACGCATACGCGACGTTATTCGCCAGCGGCGCGAGATAATCCAGTCGATCCGTGTACGGAATGAACTGGGTGTACGTCATGTTCTCGGCAATTTTTTCGTCGCCGCGATGCAAATAACCTACGTCTGGAATCGCCTTGGTGATGATCTCGCCATCCAGTTCCAAGATA
The DNA here is from genome assembly GCA_937894935.1 of uncultured Verrucomicrobiota bacterium. Classification (GTDB taxonomy): domain Bacteria; phylum Verrucomicrobiota; class Verrucomicrobiia; order Limisphaerales; family JADLHS01; genus JADLHS01. The sequence goes on along the minus strand of CALAYC010000016.1, from coordinate 14,113 downwards.
ATGCGGAGCACCCCGTGCGTGGACGGATGTGACGGCCCCATGTTGAGAACCATCTTTTCGCCCTGCATGTCGCCCAAGTCCTCGGCAATCGGCTTCGGCAACGCTTTCATTGCCGCTGCCGCCTGGGCCGCAGAGTCACGTGCTTCGATGGAACGAATCTCAGGCATGATTACTTCTTGGGCTCAATCGGTCCGGGACCAAACGCTTCCCCGCGCGTCGCTTTGTTGTCCGCTCGCGCTTCGACGCGATTATTGAACTCAACCGAATCCGTCTCGGGAATTCTCACGCGCGGTTCGCGCGCAATTGAATCGTTACCGCCGGCAATGGTTACGAACGGCCCTCCCTCCAGCGGAGCCGGTTTTGAAAATGCAACTTCGGGCACCTCGCTGGGTTTACCAGCCAGAGGAAAATCCTTTCGCAAAGGATAATAAGGATAACCCTCCCACATCAGAATCCGACGCAAATCAGGATGCCCCCGAAACCGGATGCCCATCATGTCGTAAATCTCGCGCTCATGCCAATCCGCCGTCCGCCACACATTTGTGACCGTTGGCAGCTCAGATTTCTCTTCGGTAACGCTAACGGAAAGCCGGAGATACTGTTTTGAGGTGATTCCGTAGAGATGATAGACCACCGTCCAACGCGGATCATCGCCGTAGTTATCCATACTGGAAACATCCACGAGGAAGTTGAAACCCAATTCCTTTTTGGCAAAGTCGCAAACCTCCACAATCCGCTCCGCATCAGCGACTTTAACCGAAATTTCACCTCGAAATTCCGTTGGCGCAGAAACGAGTTCTCCGAACTTTTCGTGGAGTTTATTGGCGAGGTCTGTGGCGTTCACTTCGAGGAAATCAGGCTTTGGCCAGCGCCGGGCCGGGTTTCTTCAAAGTGGCCAACAAGGGTTCGCGCTGAACTTTGTTCTGCAGCTTCATCAGAGCGTCGAGCAACGCTTCCGGACGTGGCGGACAACCCGCGACATAAATGTCCACCGGCAAAATGTTATCCACGCCCTGTAACACCGCGTAACTGCGATACATCCCGCCCGTAGAAGCACATGCGCCCATCGCAATGACCCATTTCGGCTCGGCCATCTGGTCGTAAATGCGCCGCACCGACATCGCCATTTTGTAAGTCACAGTGCCCGCGACGATCATCACGTCTGATTGGCGGGGAGAAAATCGCATCACCTCAGAACCAAAACGGGAAATATCGAAACGGCTCGCACCGGCCGCCATCAATTCGATAGCGCAACACGCCAATCCCATCGGCATCGGCCAGATGGAATTCTTGCGAAACCAATTGATGGCCGCATCCACGCGGGTGTGGATGACGTCACCTTCGATTCGCGAATCATAGCCAAATTCTTTGGTTTGAGTCATGGGATCGGCGTCGGGATTGGACGCAGCAAAAACTTAGACGCGCCTGCGCAGGCAAGCAAGAAGGATTAGTGATTTATTTCACAAAGTCGCAAAAAGTGGTGCAACACGCGGCAACCCCCGACACTGTTTGAGAATTCGGAGCTTGACCCCGCCCGCCACAGCCGCACTTTGGCCCGCAAAACTGAATCAGAATTATGAGTCCTGGAACGAACGAATGGATCGAAATGCTGCTGCGCTGGTCGCACATTTTCTCCGCAATCCTGTGGGTCGGCGCGACATTTTATTTCACCTGGCTCGACGGGCGATTCAACGAATTAGAGCGGAAAGCGCAGGAAGGTGACAAATCCGAGAAAAACGTCTGGATGGTCCATAGCGGCGGATTTTATCTGGTGGAAAAACAAAAGCGCCCGCAGTTGATGCCTCAAGTTTTGCACTGGTTTAAGTGGGAGTCCTTCACTACCTGGTTCACGGGCTTCCTCCTGTTCGGCCTCATGTATTACCACGGCACAAAACTCATCGAGTTCGAAGATTGGCCGTTCACCAAAGGCCAGGCTATCGCGATGAGCTTAGGATTTCTGATTGGCGGATGGGTTGTTTACGACCTGCTGTGGTCGAAAGTTTTCAAAAACGAAGTAATTGGAGCGATTGTCTCTTATCTCCTTTTGGTCGGCGTAGCGTTTCTGTTTATGCAACCACTCAAGCTGAACCTCGGCCCGATCCACATTGATAAACCTGCGTTGTTTCCCGCGCGGGCGGCCTTTCTGCAACTGGGCGTCATGCTCGGCACCATCATGACCGCTAACGTCTGGATGCGCATTTTACCGCCACAAAAACGCATGGTCGCCGCGCTCAAAGCCGGTCAGGAGCCCAATCTTGCCGAAGGCGCTCGCGCCAAAACCCGTTCTAAACACAACACGTTCATCGTCATGCCGGTGTTGTTCACCATGATCAGCCATCATTACGCGTTCATCGGGTCAAAATACAATTGGGTAATTTTTGCCGCCCTGACATTGGGCGGATTTATTCTCGCCAAAATCGTCCGGCGTGCGTAATTGCCGCGAGCAACCTCTTAGCGCGTACTTGCGCTCGCGCCTTTTGTTGGCAACATTCCCGTCCGCAGTGGAACTTTTCCACAGCCGATTCAAACCATGGCGCAGACCAATAACACGCAATCGCCCGCGATCAATTCGGGCATCTATTTGGAAAAATTCAGCCGCTTCGAACGCGAAGTCAGCCAGCCGAAATGGCTGCTGCCTATTCGCAAAGCCGGCCTTGCCCGATTCAGCGAAATCGGTCTGCCTACCACAGCACACGAAGATTGGCGTTTCACCAACACCACGCCCATCATTCAACTGCCGTTCCAACCGGTATTCGAATCCAACAGCCAACTCGCGCCCGAAGCTGTCGGTAAATTCATCTTTGCCGACCAACCCGGCTCGCGGCTCGTATTCGTGAACGGCCATTTCAACCAGGCCCTTTCGCGTTTCGAGAATATTCCCGCCGGCGTCAAAGTCAGTAGTCTGGCGGCAGCGTTGGCGAGCGATGCGGCGTTTCTCGAAAAGCATCTCGGCAAATACGCGGCGCAGGCGGATAACGGATTCACCGCATTGAATCAGGCGTTCTTCCTCGACGGCGGATTCATTCATGTGCCCGCGGGCAAAATCGTTCCCGATCCAATTCAACTGATTTACATCTCCACCGCCAAAGAAAACGGCACGACGATTCATCCGCGCAATCTGGTCATCGCGGAAGCCAACAGCAGCGTGACGATTCTCGAAAGTTACGTTTCGCTCGGCGGCTCGGGTTATTTCACCAACGCCGTCACCGAACTGTTCGCCGGCGAAAACGCACAACTGGAATTCGTGAAGTTTCAGGACGAGGCCGCGGACGCGTTTCACATCGCGGCGTTTCATGGCGAATTCGGTCGTGCCAGCCACGTGAACGTCCATTCGTTCGCGCTCGGCGCAAAACTCTCACGCAACAACATTCGCACCAAGCTCGCGGGCGAAGGCCTGGAATGTGTGTTGAACGGACTTTATCTCACGCGCGACGAACAACTCGCCGATCACCACATGGTCGTCGATCACGCGCAGCCGCATTGCGCCAGTCACGAATATTTCAACGGCATTCTCGACGATAAATCCCGCGGCGTTTTTCACGGACGCATTCTCGTTCAACCTGTCGCGCAAAAAACCGACGCAAAGCAAACGAACAAGAATCTGCTCCTCTCAGACGATGCTGGCGCAGATACCAAGCCGCAGTTGGAAATCTATGCCGACGACGTGAAATGCACGCATGGCGCAACCATCGGCCAGTTGAACAAGGAAAGCATCTTCTATCTGCGCTCCCGCGGCATCGGCCCGGAAACCGCGCGGCGTATGTTGATCCACGCGTTTGCCGGCGAAATCATCGAACGCATCAAACACGAGTCCACACGCGAAGAGCTGGATAAACTCGTGTGGGATCGCCTCGAAGAAAATCCGCATCTCGCGGAAAAATAACAGTGCGCAGTAACAACTGCTTAGCGAGCAGTTTTGCGTATAAAAACGCGCCTTTTCCCTTTTCGCAGAAGTCGAATCGCCGCTGACTTATTTGGCGAACTACTCGTATCGCAGCGATTCAATCGGATCGAGGTTTGCCGCTTTGAATGCCGGGTAAGTTCCGAACACGATTCCCACGACGGAACAAATCACCAGCCCCAGCGCCACCCAATCCACCGGAATCACCGGCGGCACTTTCATGAAAAACGCCACCGCGTTACCGCCGAGAATTCCCAACAGCACGCCAATCACGCCGCCCACTTCGCAAAGCACCACGGCTTCCACAATAAACTGCGCCATGATATTGCGCTTTTTCGCGCCAATCGCGCGACGAATGCCAATCTCGCGCGTTCGCTCCGTAACCGACACCAACATGATATTCATGATGCCGATGCCCGCCGCCAGCAACGCAATCGAACTCACCACCGCGACGCCAATTCGCACCGTGCGCGTAAAGTTGTCAAACTGCGTGATGAGGGAATCATTGGAAAACAGCTCAAAATCATCTTCCTCTCCCGGCGGAACTTTTCGCGCCACGCGCAAAATCCCACGCACCTGCTCCACACAATCGTCGTAGCTCTCTTTATCCCGCGCTTGCACCAGAATCGTCAGACTGCGCCACCAGTTTCCGAAGCGATTCAATCCCGTCGTCAGCGGAATAATTACGAAATTATCCTGGCTGCCATCAATCGTCGCTCCTTTGGGCACAAGCACGCCCACGACGTTGTAATTAATCCCATCAATCTTCAGTTTCTCGCCCACCGGCGAACCGAACGGAAACAACGTGCGCGCCAGTCCATCAGCCAGGACGCACACGTCCCGCGCATTATCCACATCCCTCTCGGTCAGCGCTCGACCTTCCGCCACAATCCAATTCTTCGCCGGAAAACTTCCGGGCGTCTCGCCCCAGATTCGCACGCCGGGCGCGGAGCGCTGAAACCGCGTTTCCATTTGCCCGCTCCAGAAATCCTCTTCAATTCCCACCGCTGCCGCGAGCGTCGCTTTCTCCGCCACCAGTTTCCCTTGTGCCAAGGTGATGCTCGGTCGCCGACGAATTTTCTCTCTGCCATCCGGTCCTTCGAATTGCACCACCGGCCATTTCTGAATCGCAAACGTATTCGCCCCCAACTGACTCATCTCCGATTCGATGCTCGACTTCAACACGCGCATCGCCGTCATCACCACGATGATGGAAAACACGCCGATCAACACCCCCAGCAGCGTCAGACACGAGCGCAACTTGTGCGCGGCGACGGCGTTCAGCGCCATGAAAAAGCTCTCACGCACTTCCGCAAGAAATGTGATTTCGTGCCGCGTTTTCATTCGCTTCGCAACGCATCCACCGGGTTCATTCGCGCCGCGCGCCACGCCGGCAGAAATCCAGAAATCAATCCCGTCAGCAGCGATACCCCCAACGCAATGCTCGCCACCGTCACCGACAATGTCGCCGGCATAAAACTCCGCATTGCCAGCGTAATCGGCCACGCAATCGCCAGCGCAATCAAACCGCCGATGACACAAATGCATCCTGCCTCAATGAGAAACTGCATCAGAATTGTGCGTCGCTTTGCGCCGATGGCTTTGCGGATGCCGATTTCCTTCGTCCGTTCCGCCACAGAAACAAACATGATGTTCATGATGCCAATGCCACCAACGAACAACGACAGCCCCGTGATGAAGAATCCGATCACCGCAATCGTTCCCGCCATACGCCGAAACATCGAAACAAACTGTTCCTGTTGATTCAGCGCAAAATCGTCCGGTTCATCCGGCTCCAACCGCCGGACCTTGCGCATCACGTGCCGCAATTCCTCCCGTGCTTCTTCCAGTCCAGCCAGTTGTTTGGCCTTCACCTGAATCGTAATATTGGGATTGTTCCAGAACGTGGACATGAATTGCCCGATCGGAATGATGACACGGTTATCAAGATTGAACAGCCCCATGAACGAACCTTGCGGTTCGAGCACGCCAACCACTTCAAACGATTGTGGCCCGATCTTCACCCGCTGTCCCAATGGTGAATCGCCGCGAAATAAATTACTCGCCACCGTCATCCCGATCACGCAAACCGGCCGACCACCCGCCGCTTCCGCCGCGGAAAAAAATGTTCCCGCCGAAATCCCCACGCCCGACGTCGGCAAATATTGTTCCGTTGTTCCGACTACTTGAACGCGCCCTGAATTGCGCCGCAGGTACTCCACCCGCGCTCCGGTTTCCGCCACCGGTGCTACCGCCGAGGCCAGCGTCAATTGACCCGCCAGCGCATTGGCATCAGCCAATTTGATCGGTCGCCGTCGTTGTATCCGACGCCAATCGGCTTCGCTGCGGTTAATCCACTCGAACCGATCCACAAAAAACACATCCGCACCGAGCGACGAAATGCTGTTCATGAACGACGTGTTCAAGCCTTCAATCGCCGTGCCCATCAATGTCACCGTGACAATGCCGATGACAATTCCCAGCGTGGTAAGAATGGAACGCAGTTTGTTCGCACGAATCGCTCCCCAGGAAATGCCGAAGCCCTCGCGGATTTCACTGAAGATTCTCATGACGCTACAGGCATTCGCGGCGGCACCGTCGAAATCCACTCTCCTTCTTCCGTCAAACGTTCATCGCTGGCAATCAGTCCATCGCGTATACGCAGAATCCGCCGCGCCCGCCGCGCCACGTCTTCTTCATGCGTCACCACGATGATGGTGTTCCCTGCCCGCCAGAGTTGTTCAAACAACGCAAGAATCTCTTCGCCCGTTTTGGAATCGAGATTTCCCGTCGGTTCGTCCGCAAGCAGAATAGACGGACGATTCACCAACGCCCGCGCCACGGCGACGCGTTGTCTTTGTCCGCCGGAAAGTTCATTCGGCTTGTGATGCACGCGCTCGGCCAACCCCACCTTCGCCAACGAATCCATCGCGCGCTCGCGTCGTTCCTCTGCCGAAACACCTGCGTAAATCAGTGGTAATTCAACGTTGTGCAGCGAGTTCGAACGCGGCAACAGATTGAACGTTTGAAAAACGAAACCGATTTCACGATTGCGCACCTCCGCCAGATCGTTGTCATCCATCTGGCTCACGTCCGTGCCGTTAAGCTCGTAAACGCCGGACGTCGGCGTATCCAGACAACCGAGCACATTCATCAATGTGGATTTTCCCGACCCCGACGGCCCCATGATCGCCACGTATTCCCCACGTTCAATTTCCAGCGACACGCCCCGCAGCGCGTGCACCGTTTCCGCGCCCATTTGATAGCGACGCGTGATGTTCTGAATGCGAATCAGCGCCACAGTTATTTTTTCTCCGCCATCATGCCGCCAGCGCGAGTAATTTTCTTCCCGTCTTCCAACTCCTTGTTCACCGCTTTGTAACTGCCGGCCACAAATTCCTGTCCTTCGCTCAAGCCCTCGAGAATCTCCCAATAATTTCCATCCGTAATGCCGTATTTCACCGGCACCATTCGAACTTTCTCGCCTTCCACCAGGAAAACCACTTCGGTCTGCTTCTGCGCTTTTTTTGGATTACCCACCGAATCGGTCACCGTGGCATTCTGATTTGTCTCAGCGCTTTTATTGACCTCCGGTTTCGGCAAACGCGTCGTCACCGCCGCATAGGGCACGGTCAAAGCATTCGTCGCATAACGGGTTTCAATTTCCGCACTCACCGTCATGCCAGGCCGGAACGCTTCGTTTTCCATAATCCGGATTCGCACTTCAAACTTCGTCGCCTCCTGACTGGAACTCGTCAACGCCGCGGCCGCCGAACCTTTCGCCGAATTCGCAATCTCCGTCACTACACCGGTAAACTTCCGATCGCGAAACGCGTCCACTTCAAGTCGCGCTTTTTGTCCCGGCTTGATCAACACCACATCCACTTCGCCGATATCCACGCGCGCTTCCATCTGACTCAAATCCGCGATGGTCATGATTTCCGTGCCTTTGTTGAACGACGTTCCGAGAACGCGTTCGCCAATCTGTGATTGCAATCGCGTCACTGTCCCGTCAATCGGCGCGACAATCGTCGTCTTGCTCAAATCCTCTTCCGCCTTGTCCACCGCGAATTTCGCCTGCGCCACCGCATGCACGGAATTCGTGTAACGCAACTTCGCGACTTCATACGACGTCTTAAAATCGAGAATTACCGATTCAGATACCAACCGGTTCTTGAACAACTCCTCATTGCGCCGGAACTCCGTCTCGGCTCGCGCCAACTCCGCTTCAGCCAATCGTTCTCCTGCGAGCGCGGATTTGTAGCTGGCTTCGGACGAGTTACGACTGGCCTTGTAAGTATCTGCTTTAATCTGCACCAGCAGATCACCTTTTTTTACCTGGTCACCTTCTTTCACCGGCAATTCCACAATCTCACCGGCAACTTCGGGACTGATGACCACCTGCACCACCGGTTGGATTTTTCCGTTCGCGGGAATCAACTCCACCAGATCGCGGCGCTGCACTTTTTCCACCGTCACCGCTATGGCCTGATCGCCTTTACGACAGGTCAACGGCAGCACCGCAACAATCAGCACAACAACGACCGTGATGACAATCCGCCGGATTTTCTTTGGTTTAGCCATGGGGTTACGAGACAACTTGGACAGCGTGATAGTGGAAACGTTCTGGAAAATCTGGATTGGTTGTCCGACATGGATTCGAACCATGACTAAAGCCTCCAAAGGGCTCTGTGCTACCATTACACCATCGGACAAGCCGACCGAAAGCCTATCTACCGTCTCCGCTCAGCGCAAAGAAAAATTCCGTCTTATCGAATTAAGCACCGCTGCAGTCGCAAATGCACTCGAGTGCTTTTACAACCGCCAGCGTCGCAGTCGCAACGCATTGCCAATCACGATTAAATCCGAAAAACCCATCGCCGCCGCGCACAACACCGGACTCATAAATCCCAGCGCTGCCAGTGGAACGCCTACTGCATTGTAGAAGAATGCCCAAAACAGGTTCTGTTTAATCGTTCGCAACGTCGCCCGCGCCAAACCCAACGCTTCCGGCACGGCTTCAATTTCTGATTTCAACAGAATGATATCCGCCGCTTCGCGCGCCACGTCACTTGCGCGACTCACCGCAATCCCCAAATCCGCCTGCGTTAACGCTGGCGCGTCATTGATGCCATCGCCCACAAACGCCACGCGCTCGCCTTGCGCCTGAAGCCTTTTGACAAACTCCGCCTTTTCTTCCGGCCGCACCTCCGCGAACACCTGCTCCGACGCAATGCCCACGGCTTTCGCCACACCATCCGCCGTCAACTTGTTGTCGCCCGTCAACAAATGCGGCTTCAGCCCGTCGCGACGTAATCGCGTCACCACATCTGCCGCACCCGATTTCAACGCATCTTTTACTGCAAACAATCCCACCAACTTCGTATCGATGGCGAGCCCAACAATCGTTGCGCCTTGCTTCGCCCATTCAGCCACAAAGTTATCGCCTTCTGTTAAACTCACTCCGCTCTCACGCAGCCATCGTAGCGATCCGAGTCGCACGATTGACCTTCGCGACTCAGTATTTGGATGTTGAACCCGTCCTTCGACACCGCCACCTCGGATTTCGCGAAAATCTGTCACCCCCACTTTCTCTGTCGCAACTCTCGCAATCGCCTGACTGACCGGATGAGTTGATTGCCGCGCCAGTGCCGCTGCTAAAATCCGAATCTCAGATTTTGAATTTCCAATCTCTACTTCTGCCGCCACTTCCGGTTTACCGACCGTCAACGTTCCCGTCTTATCGAAAACAATCGCCGTAATCTTCCCGGCCTTTTCCAACGCCACACCGTCGCGAATCAAAATGCCGCGTCGCGCCGCCGCATTCGCACTCGCCATGATTGCCGCTGGCGTCGCCAATCCCATCGCGCACGGACACGCGATAATCAACACCGCTGCCGCGATGATAAATCCCGCCGCCACGCCCACCGGCGGATGCGCCGGCCACAAATACGGCGCAAGCGTGCCGAATACATTGCTCATCGTCGTCGGCGCAAAGGCCCACGCCAAACCTGCCGCCAGCGCAATCGTCACCACCATCGGTACAAACACATTGCTCACACGATCGCCCAATCGCTGAATATTCGCGCGACTCGTCTGGGCACGTTGCACCGCCGCGATAATCTGCGCCAATGCCGTTGCTTCGCCCGTCTGCGTCACGCGCATAATCAGGCGACCGTTCAAATTCACTGTTCCCGCGAAAACTTTTCCTCCGACACTTTTCTCAACCGGCAACGATTCCCCCGTCAACATTGCTTCGTTCACCGCCGAATTTCCCTCCGTCACCACACCATCCACCGGCACGTGATCACCCGGTCGCAACACCACCAAATCTCCCTCGCGCAATTCCGCCACCGCCACTTCTTCTTCGCCCCCTTTCGTCGGCGCAGTTGGAGTTTGAACATCCTGACTCGCTTGAAATTTCACCGTCCGCAGATCAAACGGTTTGAATGAAGTTTCCTGCTGTTGACCGCGCTCTACACTTTTGATGCGGCGCGCCGTCTTCGGCGCCAATTGCATCAACGACTTCAGCGCATCCGATGCCCGAGCACTCACACCCGCTTCCACCCAATGCCCGACGCTGATCAATGTAATGATCGCCGCCGCCTCCATGAAATACAGATGATGCCCGCTCCCGCTCAATAATGCCCACACGCTATAGCCGTAAGCCGTCGTTGAACCCAACGCCACCAACGTGTCCATGTTCGAACTGCCTCGCTTGAGTTGTCGCCACGCGCCACGATAAAACTCCGCCCCGCAATAAAACTGCACTCCAGTCGCCAACAGGAACGACAACCACGCAAACCACGGCTCTGCCCCGACGCGAAACACCCATTCGCCCGACATCAAAACCAACGTGATAACACCACCAACCCAAAGATTGAGATGCCAATGCCGCGTCGCCTCCGCAACACCAACCGCCGTCGCGTCCACCAATCGCGGTTCATAACCCGCCGCTGCAATCGCCTTCAGCAACGCGGCCGAATCCGGTGCAACATCAGATTTCCAACGCACCGTCGCACGACGATTGGCCACATTCACCATCACACTCTGCACACCAGCGACCGATTGAATCGCCTCGGTCACTTTGCGCGCGCAGTTGTTGCACGTCATCCCCTCAACCTTCAACTCCGCGATCAAACGCGGCGACGTTTCATTTTTGGGCAATGGCATCGGTGCAGTTTTCATCAGCCACACTCAAGATGGCGGCACTTGCCTGACGACGCAATTTCTTTCCCGTCGCAAAGAAGGAGACTTTCGAACCATTTTTCTCCTTGTTGTCCACGGTAACTTTCGCTCGCCATCACCAACCGACTCGGTTATCAGAGTGCCCAATCTCAGATGGGTACGGCTCTAACAACTCCGGGGCGGGAACTCGTTCAATCCCTCCACGCGCTTTGTGACCAAGGGCGAATTATAGACGCCTGGCAACAAGCTCAGGCATTCGCACCACTGCAAACCTGGACTGGAGTCGAAGCCTGCGGCGTCGGCGCGCGCATCGCCTTCAATGCCGGGGCCAATCGTCTCGCTTCCCGTCTCGTCATTCGTGCCTGGCGCACCGATCGCAATCATCCGTGTGCGCAGCTTTATTACGGCTTGGAACTCGAACAACGTCGCGGGCCATTGGCACTGTGGCGCGCGATGCGTGATTGGTCCATCAGCAGCGAAGCCACCGCAGCAGAACGCGCCGAACTGCTGACGATTCGAGGTCGCGCTGCGGGGCAATTACGCGATTTCGCCACCGCTGAGAAAATTCTCAGCGAAGCGGAAAAGCTGCGACCGGAATTCGCGTGGATTCGCCTACAACGCGCGCACCTGCTCGAATGGCAGGATCAACCGGAAACCGCGCTTAAAGTCGCTCGCGCCGCCCGGGCTCTGCATCCGCACCCATTTCATCGTCCTTCCGTGCAAACGGAAGCTCATCTGTTGCAAATTCTCGATCGGGACGAAGAGGCCATTGATTTATTACAAAGCGCCGGGCAACACCTTCAAAGTGGCGCCGTCATCGCACAGTGCTATTCGTTGCTGAGCGAAAATCAACGTTGGCCCGAAGCCGAAGCCGCTTTGGAGCGTTTTGTGGATTTAACGCCCGCGATGGAAAAGCGCGTTCAGGAATGGGTTCTCGGTCAACGTGCCCGCGTCGCTTATCATCGCGGCCAACGCGCTACCGCCGCCAGCCTCGCCCGCCAACTGGATGAACCCTTCTTCCAGGCATTCGGCAAAAAACTCGATGCCCCGCCTGTCGAACCGGAGCGCGTGCAACTTAACGTCACGTTCGTCCGACAACATTTCAAAACGTGCGCTCCGGCGACCTTGGCCGCATTGGGACGTTTTTGGCAAATGCCTGCCGACCATTTGCAAGTGGCGGAGGCAATCTGTTACGACGGCACGCCCTCGTGGCAGCAACGCAAGTGGGCTGAGGGAAATGGCTGGCACGTCCGCGAATTCAGCGTGACACGCGAAAGCGCTCAGGCGTTGATTCTGAAAAACATTCCCTTTGCGATTTCCACAGTCGAAGCCACCAGTGCGCATATGCAGGCGTTTGTAGGTTTCGACCAGACGCGAAATACCCTGCTCTTGCGCGATCCGAGCCAGCCCTATGTGCTGGAAGCTGCGGCCGACGAATTTTTCAAACGCTACTCTCCATTCGGTCCGCACGGCATGGTGTTTGTTCCCGCTGATCGCGCCGACTTGTTGAATGATATCTCACTGCCGGATTGCGACGCGCACGATGAATATTACCGGCTTTGGTGCGCGTTAGGGCAATACGACCGCGCCACCGCTGCCACCGTGTTGCAACGGATGGAAACAGATTATCCCGATCAGCGCCTGACCTGGGAAGCACGACTCGATCTGGCTTATTATGATCAAAATGACGTCGAGCAAATTCGCTGTCTCGACAGATTATTAGAATTATTTCCGGCTTGTCCTGCGCGACAACTACGTCGTTATCACTGTCTGCAGAATGCCACGCGGCAGGAACGCATCACTTACCTTGAAGCCGCTTGCGCACGTCCCGATGCCGATCCGGCGTTATTGATCGAACTCGCTCGAGCTTTCGAGGGCGATGCGCGTCAGGCAGAACGCGGGCACTACTGGTTGCAACGCGCCTTACGATTGCGACCGATGGATTCCAAGGCGATATCCGTTCTTGGAAATCTACTGTGGGAAAGCGGCAAACTGGATGAGGCAACCGAGCTTTATCAATTCGCTGCCAACCTCGAATCCTTTCAAGAGCATCTCTATCAATCGTGGTTTATCGCGTGTCAACGCACGCGGCGCACCGAAGAAGCATTGGCGCATCTGCAAGACCGATTCAAACGCTTCGGCACGCGTTCGGAGCGTCCCGCGCTAACGCTCGCCTGGGCGCTGCGCGAAACGGAACAACCCGCCGCAGCGCGGGATGTTCTTACCGAAGCCATGAAACTCCGGCCCAACGACGGCTACCTGCGCTTACGTGCCGCGCCATTGCTCGTAAGCCTAAGTGCCAATAGCGAAGCGGATCAGTTGTTCGCTGCCGCAAAATCGAAGGCGCGCGAAGCTGACTGGTTGCGCGCCGGTGCGGAGATTGCCGAAAAACGGATGGACTATCCGATGGTGCTACGCTTCGGCTTGGAAATCGTCGCGCGGGAGCCGCTTGCTCTGGATGCGCACTCCGGTATCGCTCGCGCTAAAGGTCGACTCGAAGGAGCAGACGCTGCGCGGCAGCATCTGCAAGAAGCATGCGACCGTTTTCCGCAAAATCACGGTCTGCATCGTCTACTCGTGGAATGGTCGCGTGATGCCGCGCCTGAAACCGCCATCACCGCCATTCTCAAACTGCGTCAACTCGAACCCGGCGACGCCTGGGTCTTGCGCGAACTGGCTTTCGCATTAATGCGAGCTGATCGATTGGATGAAGCTCTTTCAGCCGCCAACGAAGCCACGCAGATTGAACCGCTGAATTCTTTCAGCTTTTCCACTCGCGGTCACATTCAACATCGCCACAAAGATCTCGCATCAGCGCGCGCGGATTTTCGCCACGCTATTGAATTAAACGCGGACAACACCGATGCGATTCGGGCGCTGTTGGACTTGGCTCGTAACGATACCGAGCGGAAGGAAGTTCTCGCCTTCATTGAAAGCGAGTTGATCCGACAGGTGGTCACAGGTGATGGATTACTGTCCTACCTCGACGCAGCTCGCATGATCCTCGCCCCCGAAACGTTGCTT
>CALAYC010000015.1 GCA_937894935.1 uncultured Verrucomicrobiota bacterium | reverse complement strand
ATCACTTCCGCGCCTTGTTCAACTCGGATTCGATTTCCGCCACCGTCGGGAGACTGCCTTTGAGATTCTTCGGCAGCGATTCCACCAACTTCGTCTGCCATCGTGCAACGCCAATTGGCTTTTTCAAATCGCGCAAAGCATATTCCACCGTCAAATGATCCCGCTCCTTGCACAACAACAACCCAATCGAAGCCTTGTCATCCGGGTGTCGCATTTGATCGTCCACTGCTGAGAGATAAAAATTCATCTTCCCGGCGAATTCCGGTTCAAACGGTTTCATCTTCAAATCAATCACGACGTAACAACGCAGCCGCAAATGATAAAACAGCAGGTCGAGATAATAATCCTGCCCGCCGATCTCCATGTGAACTTGCCGGCCCACGAACGCGAAGCCCACGCCGAGTTCCAGCAGGAACTTTTGAATGTGATCAAGCAAACCCTGTTCGAGATCCCGCTCGCGCGCCTCGCTGCCGAGCGTGAGGAAATCGAAATTGTAAGGATCCTTGAGCGTTTGCTCCGCGAGATCGGATTGCGGGGACGGCAACGTGCGCTGAAAATTTGTGAGTGCCTTACCCTCGCGTTTATGCAATCGCGCCTCGATGTGATGCGTCAACATCGCGCGCGACCAGCCGTGCTCGACGGCTTTACGCGCATACCAGAGACGGTCGGAGGGGGATTTCAGTTTTTGCAGCAACACGATGTTGTGCCCCCACGGCAGCGACGCCATCGGCTCGGGCGGAACAACAAACTCTGTCACAGGCTGTGACAGTTTTCGCTCCGGCAATTCTGTCACAGCTTGTGACAAAATCTCTGACGAAGAAACTCCAACAGCCTGTTGGAGTTTTTGGAGACCTTTAGTCCAACCGATATAAAAGCTCCGCATTCGCCAGAGATTCAGCGACGAAAGACCTGCCATGTCGGGAAACTCCTTCTTCAAATCCTTCGCCAACCGTTCCACCACCTGCTTGCCGTAACCCTCGGTCTGCTGCGCGGCGACGATGGTCTTGCCGATGTCCCAATACAGCGCGATCAACTCGCGATTGACCGAAACCGCAGCGCGCAATTGAGCGGCGCGGACTCGCTCCTTGATACCAGCAAGCACTGCTCCATAACCAGCCGGCAAACTGGTGATGATTTTGGTTGCACGGTTCTTCTCTGTCCTCGGCCTGGCAACTGGCTTTCTCTGGTTCACGAAGTGATGATGCGCAAGGCGAAGAGATTTTGAAAGCTCCGGCACGCCGGGGCGCCGTCGCGCAGAACGTATTGCGCGACAAAACGGATGATCCTCAGGCACGGTGGCGTTGACCTAGACGAAATTCTGGCGGATCACAAAAAGTTCCAAGCGGGCACTTTGAAAGATTCTGAATACAGATTCAAAATCAGGCGGTCGCAGATTGGTGAATCGCTGTGCATCAACCCGCAGTTTTATCTTCCCAACCTAAACAAAACCATCCGAGATATTGAGGCGATTGATGGTAAGAACGGATGGACTGTTACGACCATCGGGCAAATCGCGCAAGGCGTTACGATTTTCAATGGGCCAAGAATCAAAACCGAAAATATCGTGGTTGAAACGGCTGCCGAAGCCAACGACAGGTGGCAGGTATTTCCCTCCGACGGCCGTGCTCCAAGAGAAATCCGAAAATGCGAAGCTGATTGATACTAAGCGCGCTTCAAAAAACAGCTTCACACAATCAAAGTCTTGCGGGCGCAATACGGCGACTTGCTCATAACTCGATCCGGCACAATCGGACGCGTTGCCTACGCGACGAAACGATTGGTTGGCGCCATCGTATCGGACGACATGATTCGAGTGCGAATAAACGATGAGACGATTCGCCTCTATGTCTACGCTTACCTTCAGTCCTTCGCTGGCCATAACCAGATGCTCAAAAACGAATACGGGTCAGTTCAACAACACTTGGAGGCAAAACACATTTCTGGAATCTTGATCCCTGCCTCCCCGAAATGGAGTTATGTAAAGGCCATTGTTGACGCAGCCCGGAAGTCGATTGAAGCCCGTGAAAGATTTGAGGAGTCATTTCAAACCTTAATGTCTGGAACGAAGGAGTTGCTGGGTGAATTAATTTCGGTGAAAGCGAACGGAAAAAATCTTAGAACGCTCCTCACCCCTCCTCTCTTCGTTCTGCGAGGACAACGGATTTTTTTTTGTTGAACCCAGAGCGGCGCTTACTTTCGCCGCGCTTGTCTTGGGCTATTTTCTTTCAACGGCTCTCAACTCCATCGAATCCCACTTGTGAGCGCGGGTTCTTCGCGCGCATCATTTGCACGTGACGATTCCGGCGGAGTTAATTCAGCAACTCGTCAAAGCCACGCACGTGGCCGTGCTCACAGGCGCGGGTGTATCGGCGGAGAGCGGCGTACCGACGTTTCGCGATGCGCAGACCGGGCTTTGGGCCA
>CALAYC010000014.1 GCA_937894935.1 uncultured Verrucomicrobiota bacterium | reverse complement strand
GCGCGCGAATTTTATTTTCCCAGCACCGACATGCAGTCCGTGCGAATTACGCCTGATGAACAGGCGCTCTACGTCTGTCGGCGACAACAACTGGAATACTGGCCGATTCGCACGAACGCCGCGGGAATTGAACTCGACGCTGCAAATATCCGCGCTGTCAGCCTGCCCGACGGTCAAGGCGCGCGCGGCATCTCGCTGAGTCTGGACGGCAAAAAAGCCGTGGTGGAACTGACCGATTTGCGATTGGTTGTTCTCGATCTCACCGGAAACAGCGATCCGGTTCCACTGGCTGAAAGTTCACGTCTAATCAGTTTGCGCACCCCCGCAAGTCCGACCGGCGCAGGCCGATTCACCATCAGCCCCGATGGTCGATTTGTCGTCACGGGTTTCGGAGTCGGCGCTGGAGACCGTCCCAAAGTTTGGGACGCGACGACCGGCGAATTAATCACTACGCTCACTTTCGGCAGTGCCGTCGTCGCGTTCAGTCCAGACGGCCAACGCCTCGGCGCGGCGGGCCCGGCAGCATTCGGATTCTGGAACACGTCCAACTGGGAATTGTTGAACCGATTTGAGCGCGATGAACCATCGATTTCTCATGGCTCACTGGCTTTCATGCGTGGCAGCGAAGAAGTCGCCATCACACGCACCCGACAGATGGCGCAATTGCGTCAGAGTCTGACCAATGAGCCGTATGCCGATCTCATCGCGCCGCAACTCCAGAGCGTGAACAGCATCCGGATGTCGCTCGATGGCAACATCGTCGTTACCGCCAGCGCCACGGATAAACTTCAGGTATGGAATCTGAATGCCGCGCGCGCCAAACTCCGTCCGCTGAACCTCGACTGGCGTGTGCCGCAACCGAACCCGCCCGAAACGGTTCTCATCCCGACGCGCTCCGCTTCGAGCGTGCAAACAACTTTGATCGTGAGCCTCGCGGCATTCAGCCTCGCGGCATTGTTCGGCCTCGCCACGCTACGTCGTCACCGCCAGGCAATTGCCGGTTATCTCGCAGCGGAAACGGAAGTTGCTCGACGCAATCGCGAACTTGAAGTCGCCAAAGTTGAACTCATGCACAGCCAGAAAATGCAGGCGCTCGGCACCCTCGCTGCCGGCATCGCGCATGACTTCAACAATCTGCTCTCGGTAATTCGCATGTCGAACAAGCTGATTGGACGCGCCACCAGGAACGATCCCGATATTCAGGAAAACGTCGCTGACATCGAGCAAGCCGTCGTTCAAGGCAAAAACGTCGTCGGCTCCATGCTCGGTTACGCACGCGCTGAAACAACGCCATCAGGCCAAACGGACATCAGCGCCGTGGTCGAAGATACAGTTTCCTTGCTCAGCAAAGAATTTCTCAGCGGACTCACGCTGACCCTGGAATTGGACCGCAACGCACCGGCAGTTGCAATTAGTCGCGGACGCCTCGAACAGATTCTCCTGAATCTGATTGTGAACGCCTCGGAAGCCATGCAAGGCAAAGGTAAATTGAAAATCGCCGCGCATCCGCGCGCGCATCTGCCATCGCACAATTACACGCTCCGCCCGCAAACTCCCGCGCATTGCGTGGAATTAACGGTCACCGATTCCGGTCCAGGCATCGCGCCGGAAGTTCGTCCGCGTTTATTTGAACCGTTTTTCACCACCAAACGCGCTGGCGCAAAAGCCGGAACGGGCCTCGGTTTGTCGCTGGTTTACGCCATTGCACAACAAGACGGCCTCGGTTTAGCGGTCGAAAGTGAACCCAACAAAGGCGCGACTTTTGTCCTTGTGATTCCCGTTTCCGATTCCTGATTTTGAAATTGAATTGTCAAATCACAGCGTTCAGAAATCCGGCATGTCGCAACCTGACTGAAGCCGTATCCAATCAGGTTTTACGCGCAAACCCGGCGGTTTACCCGGATTCATTAACCCGGATCACCCGTTTACCCCACCTGTGCGCGAGACGCACAGTGCTCAAATTGCAAATTCGCCTTAGTCTTGTTTAGATGACGGCGTCCGAAGAACTCATGGCCTCGATATTGATTGTCGAAGACGATCCAAAGCAACTGAAGCTTTACGGCAAAGCGTTGCGCGGGTATCGCCTGACCTGCGTTTCGACCGGCAGCGCCGCCCTCGCGTCCATTGCAGAAACCAAACCCGACCTCGTCATTCTCGACAACATTCTCGACTCCGGCGAAAAGGGTCTCGAATTCCTGCCGAAACTTAAAGCCGTCGCCGCGCATGTCCCGGTAATCATGATTTCCGGCACGTTGCAAATCCGCGAAAAACTCGCCGCGCTGCAAGGTCCGCGTTCCGCGCATTACATTCTGGAAAAACCGGTGGATCTCGATGAACTGGACAAAACCGTTGAAATCGCTCTCACCGAATGCGGCCTCGGCGAAACGGTCGCAGTGTTACAATCTCTGGAACGCGCTGAAAAAATTGAAGCGTCTGAACCGGATCGCCGTTTCACGGAACGACTCGCGCGTCAGCATGAAATGATTAAGCGCCTGCGCGGCACGACCGAGCGACCGAATGTTTCCGGACTGGCACGCGACTTTAACGTCTCCCGCAAAACCATCATTCGCGATTTACAAGACCTGATTCGCCGCGGCCAATTACCGGAAGAGATTTATCCGGAGTGGAAACAGGAAGCGACCGACGAGTAATTCCGCTGCAGCTCCACTGGGAACAGGCCCGCTTCGCGCGCAACTTTCCGACTCGACATCGTCGCAAGGTTCTCGACTACACCCCGTCCACGTAGAACGGCTGCGTGTCGCAGTGCCGACATTTGAAAACGAAAACCGTCGGACTGCGGTCGCGATAAAATGATTCGAGCATCTGCCGCGCGGCACCGCCGGAGATTCCCATCTCGTGCACAATGTGCATCATCAGGCTGCCTTCCAGTTGATAAAAACGCGCGCGAATTTCCGCGACGGTCGCAGAAAAGCCGATTTTGCCCCTGTGCGCCACATGCACACCCCTGTGCGCGTTGTGCTCAGTTCGCAGGCTGCGTCATTTGCCGTATTCAAGACGCATGCAGATTCAATGTCTCACCAACTCATTCGCCTGCGTCGCTCAGAACGTCGCACCCAAAACAATCGCTCCTGCTGTTTCTCAATCTGCTGAATCAAATCCAATCGCTCGCATTCCCGCTCATCGTCCCGCACCGCAGAATGCTTTGATTCGATTTGCCGTTCTCAATGCGCTACGCCCGGCGGTTGGATTTCTGCGTTTGCTCGTGTTGAGCGCGAGTTTCATCGCTTTTACGTCCAGCCAGGCTGCTCCAGTGACTTTGAATATCGTCGGCCATCTCACATTGGTAAACGATTCCTCCAATCAACTCCCCGGACTGACGGTCGGAATGCCTTTCACCGGGACGCTGCAATATGACCCGGCTTTAACCCGTCCACCGTCCGACATCCCTTCGCCACACACGGAGTATTACCGGTTTACCAACGCGGCGGGATTCTCGTTCACTCTTCAGGTCGGCAGCCACACGTTCACCGGCACAGCCGTCGAACCAATGGAAAACGGCATCGTCATGTACGACGACTACGACATGATGGATCGGTTCCTCGCGTTTTTTAATCCCCCCGAAACCCGACACAACGGCAATCCTCCTCCTTCCGAATACACCTATGGCGGCATCGGACTTACCCTGATTGATACCAACCGAACCGCATTTACATCGGATGCCTTACCGGCCGTCTTTCCGGATCTCGACAAATTCACCTCGCATTACATCGACATTTCGCTGAGCAAAAGCGGCGAGCCCAATCTTTATTACGTGGTTGGAACCATCACCGCTTTCACCGCCTCTTTCCAACCCCAACTGAACATTCGTGTCCAACCGAACGGCAGCGTGCAACTCGCCTGGCCATTAGCCGCAAACGATTTCGTTCTGGAAACCCGCGACCACCCGCACACCGGCACTTGGACACCTGTGGTTCAGGCCGCCATCGCCACAGAACACGAATTCGTGGTCAACATTTCCGCGACCGACACCTCCCGATTTTTCCGTCTCGCTAGAATCAATCCCTGAACACACCCAACCGATCCATCATATGACCACAACTCCACAACTCATCGAAACGCCCGCCAACGTTCCCGGCGGTGCACAATATCAAAAACTCGCCTACCTCGACGCTTACGACGCAGTACTCAATCTCGATTACGCGTTCGTTGCTTACAAAGAAACCGACAGCAACGGGGATTGGCGCGTACGCATTAAATCATCGCAGACTGCTGGCGCCGTCTTTGAACCCGCAATGATGAAGAGCAACGCGCGTTCAACCGGCGCGCAAGGCAAACCGTGGTTTCAATGGGGTTACAGCTTCGACCCGAGTGCAAGCGACCCGCGTTGCATCCAGTTCCGCGTTCACGTCGTAAACGGTCAGCCGAGCGAAATCGAAATTTATGTGCAATTGCGCAAATTCGACGGCACGGCAGACGCCGCCAAGTCGGTGAAGTTTCCGTGGCCCGCTTAATTGCGGATACTTGCCATGCGCTCGACAATTTCCCTCATCCGAATTTCTGATCACACTCTCCCCATCAGACGGGGAGAGGGCCGGGGTGAGAGGAAATTGCGATCACCGAATTGAAGTTTGATTGAGCGCCCATCTTACGGCGTCACCACGAACTCATGAAACGTCTCCTGCTCATCCTGGCCCTCGCAACGGCCTTGACCGGATGTCACACTCCTGCCGGCCAAGCGTGGATGCGCAGCGAAATTTATTTCGGCCAGACTGAACCCGACGGCGCTCACATCACGCCGACCGATTGGCAGACGTTTCTGGACGAAGTGGTAACGCCGCAATTTCCCGCCGGGCTCACGGTGTTCGATGCGACAGGGCAATGGCGCAACGCTACCGGTCAGATAGACCGCGAACCCAGCAAAGTTCTCGTCATCGTCCACCCGCCGAGTCGCGCGATTGAAAATCAACTCGACGCCATTCGCGCCGTTTACTGTCAACGCTTCAATCAGGAAGCCGTATTGACCGTCACCACGAAATCTCGGGTGAAATTCTAAAACCGCAGTGGCTATGAATCGCCTGCCTGCTCAATCACTCGCCAACGCTTGCGCACTATTCAGCGCGTTGATTGGCGTGCCGTCATTGACCGTGCTGTTGCTTTACGCGATTCAAGAATTGCGTGCGGCCAATCCAACGTCCCCTGTCCGTTCAATTTCCGAGACCAACGCTGATGCCATTACTGCGGCAATCAACTTTCTCACGGAAAGCTTCGGCAACCACATCGTGCTCTACGTCGTATTCGGACTTATCATTGCCGGTTTGCTCTGGTTCTTCGGTCGCGCGCTGCGACTCCGCGCCGTGCGTGCAACTGATCCTCATCCCTGCCTCTCAGTATCCATCCGCGGTTAAACATTATGAACCCCAATCTCAAACTCGCTCCCCGCACTTTCGCCGCTCGCGTTGCCGAACTCGGCTTCACTACGACGCTGCCGACAGATTGGATCAGTCACGAACTGCCGCGCGAAGATGTCGATTTCTCAAATCCCACAACACTCCTGCCTCTCGCAATCGTAACCGCGCCGCATGCGGCCATCATCTTTGCCTTTGCCGCACGACCGGCTTACGACGACGGCACGTTACATGATTGGGCCTGGTATCTTCTCAACCACAACAATCTTAAGCCGCGCGCCATTGGCCCGAGTCAGGTCGCTGGCGTGACTGCCATCGTCGGCGAAGCGAGGCAGGAATCTGAACTTGGCCCGCTCGTGGTTCGTTTCGCGTTTTTTGAAGATGGCAATCGCGTCGTTAATCTCACGCTCACGGCACCGGAGATTTTTGCCGACTCCGTGCGCGACGCGTGGTTCGCCATGCTGCAATCCTTCACACTCGAAACTCCGCGCGGCTCGCGCTTCAAAACCGAAGGAGACAGCATTCCAGCACCCGCGACTCCTGAAGCGTCAGCAGAAACTGAATCCGCCACCAATTCGTCAACCGAATCCGCTGTGCCGGTTCGCGAGATAGCAATGAAGCTTCCGGAAAATTTGAAACCGAAAAAATGCAAGTTCTTCGACTTCGCCCTCGCCGCTGACACCGCATCGCTTGATCCGGAACACTCCATCAACACCAATCTTCGTGACCGCGGCGTCGGGCTCGTTCCAAATGTCGTCGCCGTCCGCACCGAAGCCCGCTACGCCCGCGTTGCTGCTGGCGCTGTCATCGGAGAATTTGACGTACCATTCGGCTGGCATGTCATTGACGACGGCAAACGCACGCTGGTGTTTGAGCCGAGCGGCAATGTACAGATTAATCTGAATCTGATGCCGCGCGAAGGCCGCAGCAACAAAGCGATTCTCGACGCCATCGAAGCCGAGACGCGCAACGAGTATCCGCATCCTGAATTCATTCGCCTCAAGGAAGGACGCATTCATGCGCTGGGCGCGCGGAACATTGCGGATGGCGATCAACCGCTTGAGCAATATCACCTGCTCTACCCATTTCGCGACGATTCGATGGTTTTGCGCGCGCGCGTCACCGCCACGCCCGACCAGGCCAGCGACTCCTGCAATCTCGCGGAAATGATTCTCGACAGCATTGCGTTCGATTGCTTTCAACAACGCGACGAACCCAAACCAACTGCTCCCAAGTCTCCGCGCGAAGCCCACCGCGCCGCGCAAAAATCCTCCGGCCCGCCTCAGTGGTGGCACGAAGCCCTCGCGTTCGAAGCGCAGGATCAATTGGATGCTGCCGAAAAACACATTCGCGACAACTGCCCATACATCGGTTTTGCTGCTTCAACGGCGGAGATGTATCGCCGGCGAATGTTGCGTTTGAAAAACGCCGGCGACGAAACCGGTGCACGAGCGGCATTCAAGAAATCGAGCGATTTTATTTTCCTCTACGCCAGCATGGCTACCAGTGGCGGTGAAGGTGCGGCGCTGTCGTATGAACGGGATCAATTCCTCACCACGCTGACCCGGGAATTCGGTTACGACCCCACCGACCCCAAACTCTGACGCCCACATCGCTCATGAAAATGATTCTCCCCGGTTTCGCGATGATTTGCACAGTGCTCGCTACGCTAACTGCGCTGGTGTTCTGCATGGCCATGGGAGCGAACGCCTCTCCCGCGCAGATTCGCGCGCTCAAATTCTGGATGGCGGCGCTTTCCCTGCTCGGTGTGGTGGGCGTGGTGGTTGGCATCATTTTGATGCGTGCTGACAAACCGGGTTGGGCTTCGCTCGCGGCGTTCGCGCCCACGCCAATCTTTGCCATCATCCTCGGCATCGCCCTGATCAAATGAATTCCTCGTCATTGTCCCAGATCATCGGCAACGCCTGCATCGGCCTGGCCGCGCTCATCTATGCGCTGCCACTGCAACTGATATTGTTGGAAATCTTAAACAAACGAAATGGCCAGACCGATCACGGTGCGGGCTTCTTTGTAATTGGAGGCATCCTCCTGGCAATGTGGCTGCTATTGCTGATTGGTATTTGGTGCGCCATTGCCAACGGCGGCCTTGACGGCTTGCGGCTCGCGCGCGGCTGGTTCTATCCGCTCGCATTCGGCGCAATGCTCGCGATGCTGGCGCTATCGCTCCTGATTATCGAATTTCCAAATCCCCCCAATTTCTTCACCCG
>CALAYC010000013.1 GCA_937894935.1 uncultured Verrucomicrobiota bacterium | reverse complement strand
CGGCCATGGAATTCGCCGGAAGGCTGGGAAGGCGGTTTGCCCAGCAGCATGTTCGAAGGCCGATAATTCTCCCTGCGCGTTTCTGATTCGGCAAGGTTGCGGATTTAGAAGGTTTCGTTCACTTCGCTACTTCGACGCAGCGCGTTTCGCGAATCACTGTCACGCGAATTTGTCCTGGATACTGCAACTCCGCTTCAATTTTTCCGGCGATGTTGCGGGCCAAGGCGAAGGCCTGTTCGTCGTTGATGATTTGCGGTTGAACGAACACGCGTAATTCCCGACCGGCCTGAAGCGCGAAGCATTTGTCCACCCCGGGGAACTCGCAACCAATCCGCTCCAGATCTTCCACGCGTTTGAGGTATGTCGTGAGACTTTCGGAGCGTGCGCCCGGACGTGAAGCGCTCACGGCGTCCGCCGCGCTGACGAGAATGCCCCATGGACCTTCCGGCGGCACGTCGTTGTGATGCGAGGCCACAGCGTTCACCACGGCCGCGCTTTCGCCGTGACGCTTGATTAAGTCAGCGCCAACAATGGCGTGCGGCCCTTCGACTTCATGGCTTAATGCTTTACCGATGTCATGCAACAAACCGGCGCGACGCGCGATGTTGGTGTCGAGCCCCAGTTCGCTCGCCATAAGCGCCATCAATTGCGCGACCTCGATCGAATGCTCCAGCAGGTTTTGTGTGAAGCTTTGGCGAAAGTGCATTTTGCCGAGCACCTTGATGATTTCAGGATTCAACAGCGGCACACCGGCACGAGCGGCAGCTTCTTCGCCTTTGCGAATGATCGTTTCATCCATCTCGGATTTCACCGCTGCGACCGCATCTTCAATTCGCGTCGGATGAATGCGGCCGTCCTGAATCAATCGCAGCATTGCTTCGCGCGCAATCTCGCGGCGCACCGGATCGAACGCCGACAACACCACTGCGCCCGGTTCGTCTTCAATCAAAACCGTCACGCCGGTGGCGTTTTCAAACGCGCGAATATTGCGGCCTTCGCGACCGATGATGCGGCCTTTCAATTCCGGACTTTCAAGAACGATAGTGGCCGAGGAACTCTCGAACGTCTGGTTGCCGGCGTAACGTTGAATGGCAGTGACGATGATCTTCCGCGCTTTTTCTTCGGCGCGGACGCGGGCGTCTTCGAGAATGTGGCGGGAGATGTTTGCCGCGTCGGCGAGTGATTCCTGTTCAACTTCCTTGAGTAACTGCGCGCGGGCTTCTTCGACGTTGAGACCGGAAATGGTTTCGAGCTGTTTGCGCCGTTGTTGGGTCAGTTGCCGCAATTCCTCCCGGGTTGCTTCGAGGTTGGCGTCTTTGCGTTCCAATTGTTCGCGGAGTGCTTTGAGTTCGTTTTCGGTCTGGAGGATGCGGGTGAGTTGTGCGGTGAGGAGGGTTTCTCGTTCGGTGAGGCGGCGTTCCTGTTCGGCCATTTCCTGACGCTGCGCCGCGGCGGTTTGGTCGAACTGGGCGCGGAGTTGCGCCACTTCCTGCTGCGCGGCGGTGCGCATTTTTTCCTGCTGCGCTTCCGCCTCGCTGCGACGCAGTTCTTCACGGCGACGATTCCGGGAGAGAAGAATCATCGCGCAGACGCCGGCTCCTGCGCCAGCGCTCAAGGCTGCGCCTACGATATACCAGACCAAATTCATTTCAGAACCGCGCGCTGTTCAGGTCTCGATCCAACGCGTCGGCGTCACGATGCAGTTCAAAGGAATGTCCAACGGTCCGACGGGAACGACTTCCACGATCTGAACGTCGAAAGCCACGCCACATTTCGAACCGCGCACCGACGCCAGCATCCGGTCATAAAACCCTTTGCCCCGACCGAGCCGTCGCCCGAGCGAATCGAAAGCTACCCCAGGCACCAATACCAAGTCCAGTTGGTTCAGGGAAATCTCCTCGCAAAATTCTGCACCTTCGCGAATGCCGAATTTTCCGGAAACCACGTCTCGCTCCGGCTGTACGATACGACGGGCGACGTAGTTATTGGTTCCCGGATGAAACGCCGGTAAGGCAACAACCTTGCCGCTTTGCAACGCATCGGCGAGGAGTGGCCAGATATCCGGCTCAGATCCATGCGGCGCAAAGAGCAAGACGGATTTGGCGGAAGTCCATATCGGCAAAGCGCGAAGGCGCTGGCACAACGCCTCGGAATCAGCGGTGCGCGTCGCGGGCGTCAGCAGCTTCAGGCGCGCGCGGATCTCCGTGCGCAACGCAGACTTGGCTTCTTCGACCGCATTATTCATGCAGAGGATAGAAGCCTACAATTCTGCTTCCATCGCCGCCAGCTTCGTTGCAGCGGCTTCCCATTGCGCCGTGATTTCCGCCAGTTCATCGGCGTTGTGGCTGAACTCGCGATTCAATTGCATCGCCTGACCGCCGTTCTGATAAGTCTCCGGCTTTTCCAGTTCGGCAGTGATTTCGGCCTGACGTTTTTCCAAAGCCTGAATCTTCTGTTCCAGATCGTGAACGATTTGGCGCTGACCTTTTAATTTCGCGGAGCGGGCCTGACGCGCTTCGGCTTCAAGACGTTTTTGTTCCTTGCGCGAGAGGGTAGGGACGCTTTCCGCGTGCTTTGCTTTGGTCGCTGAGCTGGAAGCGAGATGCGGCGTATTCTTACCTCCAGCGGTCAGCCCGGCACGTGCGGATTCTAATTTCGTTTTGTCGAGGTAATACTGATAGCCGCCGGCGTAATGTGTCAGCACGCCAGCGTTTACGTGAACCACTTTGTTCGCCAGTGCGCGGATGAAATACACATCGTGACTGATGAAAATCAGCGTCCCCTCGAACTGATCCAGTGCGTACAACAGCGCATCAATGCTGCTCATGTCGAGATGCGTGGTCGGTTCGTCCATCAACAACAGGTTCGGCGGATCTAATAACAACTTTACCAGCGCGAGCCGGCTTTTCTCACCGCCGCTCAGGACGCTGACTTTTTTGAACACGTCGTCACCGCGGAACAGAAAACTTCCGAGCAGCGTGCGGACAAATTGTTCCGTCACGGGATTCGGCGTATCGAGCGCTTCTTCCAACACGGAGCGGTTCAAATCGAGTTGATCCACGCGATACTGTGAATAATAACCGGCTTTGACGTTGTAACCGAGTTCGCGTTCGCCTTGGCTCGGCGTGATGTTTCCCGCGAGCAATTTGAGCAACGTGGATTTGCCTGCGCCGTTCGGGCCGACCAACACGATGCGTTGGCCGCGTTCTGCTTCGAAATCAATCCCGCGATATACCACATTCTGACCGTAGGCGAAGTGGATGTTCTTGAGTCGAATCACGCGTTGACCGCTTCGTTGCGGTTGCGGAAAACGAAAGCTGACGCGCTTATCGTCGCTCGTCGGCGCTTCGATTTTTTCCATGCGCTCAATCTGCTTCAACTTGCTTTGAGCCTGTGAAGCTTTGGACGCTTTGGCGCGGAAACGATCGGCGAATTCCTGCAACGCCGCGATTTCGCGTTGCTGATTTTTGTATGCGGCGAGCAATTGCGCTTCGTTGGCTTCGCGCTGTTCGAGATACGCGTCGTAGTTGCCGCGATAGCGGATCAACTTGCTCATCCGGATTTCCACGATGTAACCCACGAGCGAATTGAGAAATTCGCGGTCGTGCGAAATCACCAGAATCGTGCCGGGATAGTTCTGCAAATACTGTTGAAACCACAATAACGCTTCGAGATCGAGGTGGTTTGTCGGCTCATCGAGCATTAATAAATCCGGCTCTTGGGTGAGCAATCGGGCCAGATGCGCGCGCATCACCCAACCACCGCTCATTTCGCGGGCCGGGCGATCGAAATCTTTTTCGCGAAAACTCAACCCGGCGAGAATCTGCTTGGCCTTGGCTTCGATCTGATAACCGTTCAATTCGTTGTAACGATCATGAACGTCATCGTGAATGTCTTCGGGATGTTCGGCCTCAATGGGATGATCGTGCTCCCAGGCTTTGATGATGCGACGCAGTTTGGCGAATTCCGGTGAAATGGCCGTCGCGATTTCAATGACCGTTTCGTCGCCTGCGGGCGCGCTTTCCTGCGGCAGATAACCGATGGTTACGCCGCGCTCCGTCATGATCTGTCCGTCGTCCGGCGCTTCTTCGCCGAGAATGATGCTGAAGAGCGTGGATTTGCCCGCGCCGTTCGGGCCGACGAGCCCGATGCGGTCTTCGCGGTTCAATTGCAGCGTGACGTCGGAGAACAAAGTTCGTCCGCCGTAGGCTTTCGTGATGCCGGAAAGTGTCAGCATGGAGCCGCGTAGTGTGCCAAAGGTCAGGGAAAAGAAAAGCGGCGGAAAGAAAAGCCAGAAGCATCAACATCCAGGTTTAAGGGAAATTCCCAGAACCAAGAGTTCTGTGTCTATTTGGAAAACAAAAAGCGAGCAACGCTTCCGCATTGCTCGCCTGGAAATTTAACGTGCGGTCAAATCACACCGCTGCGTCGCCCTGTTCGTCGGTGCGGATGCGGATGGCCGTTTCGACCGGTAGCACGAAGATTTTGCCGTCGCCGATTTTACCAGTGTGCGCAGCTTTCGCGATGATCTGCACGGCTTGATTTACCTGCGCGTCAGGCAAGACGAGTTCGATTTTGATTTTGGGGAGGAAATCCACGGTATATTCACTACCGCGATAAATTTCCGTGTGACCCTTTTGGCGGCCAAAGCCTTTGACTTCAATTACGGTCATGCCGGTAACGCCGATGTCGTTGAGGGCGTCTTTTACCTCCGTCAATTTAAACGGCTTAATGATGGCTTCGATTTTTTTCATAAAATGCCTCGCGCTACTATTCTTTGTAGGCGCTTAGCGGAATGGCGTCAAATCCAGACCCGCATCATTTTTTGTTAATCTTGCTCGCAATGCTCAGTTTGCGCCCGATGAGATACGCCACGAAGCCCACGGCAAACCCCACGAACCACGCGTAATGATAAAGCTCCGCGAGAAAACCAGGCATGTGTTCGGGCTTGATCCATTTCACCGCCACTAAAAATCCCGGCAAACTCGGCAGCACCGCCACCAGCAGGGCAATCAGCGCCACCCAACTGAATCCGTTGGTAAAACGATATTCACCATTCGGTTGATACAGCGCGACGAGATTCAACGTCCGTTTGCGCCAGACGAAATAGTCCGCAATCAGAATTCCGCCAATTGGTCCGAGTAAGGCGCTGTAAGCAATCAGCCACGTGAAAATATAGCCGTTGGGATCGGCCACCAGTTTCCACGGCATCATCACCACGCCAATGATGCCGGTGATGTAACCACCGACGCGAAACGAAATTTTCCGTGGCGCAAGATGCGCGAAATCATTTGCCGGACTGACCACATTGGCGGCGATGTTGGTTGCCAGGGTGGCGATGCACAGTGCGAGCATCGCGACGACCAATACCACGGGATTATTAAAACGCATCAGTACGTCCACCGGATCCCACAACGTCTCACCGAAAATGATGACCGTGGCTGAAGTCACGGCCACGCCGATGAACGAATACAGCGCCATGGTCATGGGCAAACCGAGGCTTTGGCCGAGTGCCTGGTCGCGCTGCGATTTGGCGTAACGCGAGAAATCCGGGATGTTCAACGACAACGTCGCCCAGAAGCCGATCATGCCGGTGAGCGCAGGAAAGAAATAAATCCAGAACTGACCTTCCTTCGGTTGCCCCGGAGCGAAAGCAGACGGCTGCGACAACATCGGTCCGAACCCGCCGGCTTCGCGATACGCCCACCCCAACAGCAATAATCCCAGCCCGATGAGCAGAGGTGCTTTGATGTTCAGCAGCAGGCGGATGGTTTCGATTCCGCGATAAATGACCCAGATGTTGATGCCCCAGAAAAAGAGGAAGCAGAGTAATTGTGCCAGCGTGATGTCGAGCCACGGCAGCGGTGTTTGCGCAGCGAGCGGCGGATGAAACACTGCGAGAATTTTGTAAATCGCATTGCCGCCAATCCACGTCTGAATGCCGAACCAACCGCACGCTACCAACGCACGGAGAATCGCCGGCACATTCGCGCCATGTGTGCCGAATGCCGCGCGGCAATACACGGGAAACGGGATGCCGTATTTCGTTCCGGCGTGCGCATTGAGCACCATCGGAATGAGCACGATGACGTTGGCGAGGAAAATTGTGAGCACGGCCTGCCACCAGTTCATGCCGCCAGCAATCAACGATGACGCGAGCATGTAAGTGGGAATGCACGCTGCCATGGAAATCCACAGCGCGGCAAAACTACCGACGCGCCATTTTCGTTGGGCTGCGGAAACGGGCGCGAGGTCGGCGTTGTAAAGCGCGCTGGATTGAAGTTCGGTCTGTTGCGCTTCGGTGAGATCAGCGTGAATGGATGACATGATGAAGTGGCCGCGCAGGCGGTTGCTTGCGGCGTAATAAACGGGAGTGATACGGAGAAAAGCAAGTCTGCGTTGCGGTCACGCCAATTTCTGGACGTGAAAATTTTTCGTCGCTATGGCATATCACGCTCATGCCGATTTACGAATTTGCCTGTCCCAAGTGCCGGAAGATTTTCAGCTTCCTGTCCAAACGGGTGAATCCCGATCGTCTGCCGGTCTGTCCCAAGTGCGGTAACAAAAAGTTGAAAAAGGAAATCAGCCGGTTCGCCATGACCAAAGGATTAAAAGAACCGGCCGCGCAACCTGCCGACGCTGAAGGCGGTCCGCCGATGCCGGATTTCGATGATCCGCGTATTGAACGCGCCATGATGGAAATGGAACGCGACATGGAGCACATGGATGAAAATAATCCCAAGCACATGGCGCACATGATGCGGAAGATGAAAGACCTTATGCCGCCCGGCACGATGCCCAAGGAAATGGACATCGCGATTAAACGTCTCGAAGCCGGAGAAGACCCCGAAAAAATCGAAGCAGATATGGGCGATGTGTTTGATGCGATGGATGGCGGTCTGGGCGGTGGCGGTGGCGAATATACGAAGGATTCCGGTTTGTACGATTATTGAGTCGCGGCGTTTCGGTTGAGCCACGAATGAACACCAATAGAAACTTGCCGGTTGGCGCTGTTCGGTGCGGGTTGTTGCTTCGTTGAAGCATGAATTCATCAATTCTTTAAATTGATGGCCGGGATGCGGGTGCTTCGGATTCATTCGTGGTATGAATCAAATCTGAAACGCCTTTCGTTTTGACGGTAGAAGCGCGGACTGCTAGAACGCCGGGCGGCACAGAGCGTTGTTGCCGCATTTTTAACATGAAACGAACACCCAAACCTAAATACCGCCGGATTCTGCTTAAACTCAGTGGGGAAGCACTCGGTGGCGAAGAGGGTTTCGGTATCAACGCGAAGGCGATTCAAAGCATGGCCGAGCAGGTGCGCGAAGTGCGCGATCTTGGCGTGGAAATCGTCATCGTGCTTGGTGGGGGAAATATCTTCCGCGGCCTCGCCGGCAGTGAAAAAGGCATCGAACGCGCTACGGGCGATTACATGGGAATGCTGGCGACAATTATCAATTCCCTCGCGCTTCAGGATGCCTTGGAAAAAATCGGCGTCGCGACTCGCGTTCAAACTGCCATCGCCATGCCTCAAGTAGCGGAGACATTTATTCGGCGTCGCGCGGTGCGGCATTTGGAAAAAGGACGCGTGGTAATTTTCGGCGGTGGCACGGGTAATCCATATTTCTCCACGGATACAGCGGCGGCATTGCGCGCGACGGAGATTGGCGCGGAAGTGATTTTGAAAGCCACGAAGGTGGACGGCATTTACGACAGCGATCCGAAAAAGAATCCCAAGGCGAAACGGTTTACGCGCGTGGCGTACCTGGATGCGTTGCAAAAACAACTCAAGGTCATGGATTCAACGGCGTTCTCGTTGTGCATGGATAACAAAATGCCGATCATCGTGTTTGACCTGTTCAAGCCGCATAATCTTAAACGCGTGGTCATGGGTGAGCCGGTCGGCACGGTGGTGACGGGCTAGTCGCACCGCAGAATCTTCATGCCTGAGTTGCCTGAGGTGGAGGTGTTGGTGCGGCATCTTCGCCCGCACCTGAAAGGAAAACGCATTCGCGCGGTGCAAATCTTCCGGGAACGCGTCATTCGTCCCACGCCGGCAAATCAACTGATTCAAACACTGCGCGAAGCAACTTTTCGTGATGTTTCTCGTCGCGGAAAATTTCTGTTGTTCGAACTTCGGTCGCCACGCAGCAAAACTCCCGTTCAACTCATCGGTCATCTTGGCATGACGGGGCGGATGTTTCTGCAACGCAAATCCGATCCGTTGCCGAAACACACGGCAGTGGTTCTGGAATTAGGGCGTGAACGATTCGTTTATGAAGATCAGCGTTATTTCGGTCGGTTGAGTTTGGACGCCAATTCGCTCGCGCGCATGGGACCGGAGCCGTTGTCGCCGGAGTTTTCCGTGGATTACTTCGCTGAGGCTTTGGCTGGTTCAAAGCGAGCAATCAAAGTGCGATTGCTGGATCAGGATCTCGTGGCAGGGGTCGGCAACATTTACGCGAGTGAAGCGTTGTATCGTGCGCGCATCAAACCGAGTTTAGCGGCCGGAATACTGAAGCGGCCACAGGTGCGCGCGTTGCATCGTGCGATTCGTGATGTGTTGTCTGAGGCCGTTCGTTTCGGCAGTACGATACCGTTGCACTATGGAGCGAGCAGTGGTCGAAGTGATGGACTCTTCTATTATGGTCGCGCGGTAGATGCGCCGGATTTCTATGAAGAGCGTCTGCGAGTGTACGATCGGCATGGAAGGTCTTGCAGACGATGCAAGACATTGATTCGGAAGATCGTTCAAGCGGCGCGCAGTACATACTATTGCCCGGGATGTCAGGGTTGAATCGACCGGTTTAATAAAGAAAGTTAGCGCTTGAATTCGGGCAATGTTTTGTCAAAGTCACCCCGTCTGATAGATAGCTTGTCGCTGCCACGACATGGTAAATCTTCAAGTGAACCAGGTTCAGTGATGATTTGAAACCCGGCGGTCGGGAACAGTGTGGAGTAGCAGAGTTGGTCTCGGACAGTAACATCACATGAGCACGAAGTTGTTTGTAGGAAATCTTTCCTTCAAAACCACTGAAAACGATCTCCAGGACGCGTTTGCCGCACACGGCACTGTCGTGGAGACGAATATCATGATGGATCGCATGACAGGTCGCCCTCGCGGCTTTGCGTTCGTCACCATGAGCAGCCCCGAAGAAGCACAGAAAGCCATCGATGCCATGCACGGCAAAGATTTCGATGGTCGCGCTTTGACGGTGAACATCGCGCGTCCGCGCGAAGAACGTCCGCCCGGCGGTGGCGGTGGTCGTGGCCCGCGGCGTGAATTCAGCGATCGCGGAGATCGCGGCGACCGTGGCGGTCGTTACTGATCAAAATTTTTCAATTCAACAAACCGGGGTTTGGCTGCGGCTGAACCCCGGTTTGCTTTTTATCCTCAAGCGACTCTCAATTGCTTCTCCATCGCGGGCGTTGAACTTCGATAAGCTCGGTGGGCCAAATGGCTCTGAGCTTGAAACCGCAATCCCGCGTCCCTATTGTCCGCCCATGTCGAAGGCCAGGCGCAAAAGTGAACTGCTGCAAGGCGCGCGCGTTTATCTCTCCGGCCCGATGGATTTCGTGGCATCGCGAAAAGTGGAGAAGAAGTTCGGTTGGCGCAATCGGGTCGGCCAGTTTCTGCAGGAGATGGGCGTGACCGTTTTTGATCCGTGGTTCAAGCCGGATGTGCGCGGCTTGCACGAGTACGGTCGCGAAGACGTCAAGAGCGGTGAATTGATTCGCAAGCGCTGGACCTTTGCCGGCGGTGAAAAAGGAGCGCGTGAACGTGCCTGGTGCGCGGAGCAATTCTGGGAAACGTTGCACATTGATTTGCGCATGGTGGACACCAGCGATTTCACCATTTCGTATTGTCCCACCAACATCTACAGCGTCGGCACGCCGCATGAAATCATCCTCGCTACGCTACAACACAAACCAGTGTTGTTCGTCAGTCCGCCGGTGGAATTTCCGAGCCTTCACCAATTGCGCGAGCATCTGAAGAACGATCCCCAAGGTCGGGCGCTGCTGGAGCGATTGGAGCTGGAAATTCCCATCAAAGAAAATACCCGTGGCATTCCCAGCTTGTGGTACATGCCGCTGGTGAAGAGTGAAAATTTCTTCGATGGCTTCGGCTTTGCGCCCTATCGCAAGCGGCTGGGTTGGAAGACAGACATTGCGTTGGATGAACACGAGAAAAAATTCCCGCCGCAACGACCGCTGTTGCCGTTTCTCGAAAAACTGAATCGCGAACTGCCGCGTAAATGGGATAGCAAACTGAACAAGTTTATCCCGGATGACGACTGGTTGTTGTGGGATTTCAACACGAAGAAAATCCGCGGCAAACACGTGGAAACGATCCGGAAATAGTTTCCGTTAAATTTCCAACAAACGTTCCACAGTCGTTTTTCGGATTGCTTTTTCATATCTCCCGTCAGAGATGTGGCGTGGACACATTTTCGTGTTTGTCGCGCGCGATTGATTTCAGCGCCTCGCCTTTTCATGCTGCCGCGTGCTTGATGTCACCAAACTGAATACGTTTCTCGAAGCTGAACTGCCCGGTGCGCTGGAGTTCTTGCGGCAGATGGTCGGCATCAACAGCTTCACGCTCAATCCTTCGGGCGTGAATCGGCTTGCGCGAGTGACCACTGAACAGTTCGCTTCTCTTGGTTTCACCGCGGAATATGTGGACTCGGCTTTTCCGAATTACGGCCAACATCTCGTGTTGACGCGGCGCGGTTCGGGGAATCAAAGCATCGCGATGATTTCACATCTCGACACCGTGTTCTCGCCGGAAGAAGAGGAGCGCAATCAGTTTCATTGGTCGGTGGAAGGCGATCGCATTTACGGTCCTGGCACGCACGATATCAAAGGCGGCACGATGATGATGTGGCTCGTGCTGAAGACGCTTCAGAAACACGCGCCGGAGGTGTTCGAGCGCATCACGTGGAAGTTGTTTTGGAATTCTTCGGAAGAAACATTTTCACCGGATTTCGGAACAGTTTGCGCGCAACGATTTGAGCCGAACACGCTCGCCGCACTGGTCTTTGAAGCTGAAGGACGATTGGGCGATGAACGACTGATGGTGTTGGCGCGAAAAGGTCGTGCGACATGGCGCGTCACTGTAACCGGTCGCGGTTCGCACGCCGGCGGAAAGCACAGCCACGGCGCCAATGCGGCGGTGCAGTTGGGTGTGCTGTTGCCAAAGATTGCAGCGATCACTGATTATTCCCGTGAACTGACAGTGAACGTCGGTACGATCACTGGCGGCACAGTGCTCAATCGCGTTCCGCACGAAGCGGTGGCGGAAGGAGAATTGCGCGCCTTTGACTCGGCGACCTACAAAAGCGGCGTGGAA
>CALAYC010000012.1 GCA_937894935.1 uncultured Verrucomicrobiota bacterium | reverse complement strand
GTTGGGCGAACATGGAATTGGCGCCGAAATCCCGCATGGCTTTCAAAGGGTTGGTCAACGAATTCGTGCGTAATTTCTCGCTCACGCAATTGCCGGAGGGGCGGCACTTCACGTTGCAACTGAAAAATCAGGAGGGCTACATCGTTTACATCAGCAAACGTTCCGGCAGCGAGATGCGTGATGTGATGATTTATCAATTGGACCGGGGCACGAATCCGCCTGCGACATTGTTCGCGCAGCCCGCGACGATTGAGAGCCGCGGCACGGAGACGAATCGCTTGAGCGTATTGAATCTCTACGACGTTCAAGTGGTGGCCGTGGAAGGCGAGCAGGCGCATGTCTCGACCGAATCTCACGTCGCCATTGCGTACGATCCCACGCAATTCGATCGCACGTGGAACGCGATTTCCGTCCGCAACATGAGTTTCAGTCAGTTACGCGCCGAGTTACGGTCCATTCGCGATACGGTGATGAATGAGTCGGAGGGCATCGGCAGGGGGGAGCGACGGCAATTTATTGAAGAGCAGATAAAAAAACTGACGACGCCGGTTCAGGTGCAACTCCATCGGCAGGCGGCATTTTCGTTTGCGTGTTTCGGCTTCACATTGATCGGAATACCGCTGGCAATCCGGGTGCAGCGGCGGGAAACAAATATTGGATTCGCCCTCGCGCTGATATTGGTTCTGGTGTATTATGGGCTGATATTGTTGGGGTTATCGCTGGAAAACCGACCCGAGTGGCGGCCGCATTTATGGTTATGGGTGCCGAATGTGTTGTTTCAGGCGGTAGGGGCGGTGCTGCTCTGGCGGGCCAATCGGGGGATCTAGGAACGGATCGGAAGCGAAGGCGTTCGGGTGGCTAAAGTATTCGTTCTAAGGGTTTTCCCGGGTTGACCGAAGGCGATTGTGCCCCTATATCGTGTTAATAAATTCAACCCATTAAAGCTTATGACACTGACAAAGCGCGATCTGGTAATTCGCATCAGCGAAGAGACAGGACAGACGCAACAGCAGGTGTTGGATGTGGTGCAGAAGACCTTGGATTACATCTCCCAAGCGCTCGCCAAGGGTGACAAGGTGGAGTTGCGAAACTTCGGGGTCTTTGAAGTCAAGACACGGAAGGCGCGAGTGGGACGCAATCCGAACGCCCCTGAAACGGACGTTCCGATTCCGGCTCGCTCGGTTGTCAAGTTCAAGGCGGGTAAAGAAATGGCTGCGGATGTTTTGAAACTTCCGCCGCGTTTGGATTCCGATCGGGCTGAAGAGTCGTCGCCCGCTCCGGAAACCCAGCCCTGACCTGATTCGATTATTCACTA
>CALAYC010000011.1 GCA_937894935.1 uncultured Verrucomicrobiota bacterium | reverse complement strand
GCGTGGTGACCTGTTCCCCGGCAGAAGAAGCGTTGCGTGTTTTGCCGAAACACGAACCCGAATTGGTGTTGATGGACATTCAATTGCCGAACATGTCGGGGGTGGATTGCGTGGCGAAGCTCAAAGAGATGTTGCCGTCCGTGCATGCCATTATGGTGACGGTTTACGAAGATCCGGATCGAATTTTTCGCGCGTTGCGAGCAGGTGCGTCAGGTTATCTGTTGAAGCGCTCGACGCCGGAAGAAGTGTTGAACGCCATGCGTGAAGTGCAGCAGGGCGGTGGCGCGATGAGTGGCGAGATCGCGCGTAAGGTCATCGGTTATTTTCGCGAGCAGACGACCGTTTCAACCGAAGTGGAGCAACTGACGGCGCGCGAACGTGAGGTTCTCGATCTTGTGGTGCATGGATTGTCGAACAAGGAAATCGCGGAACGGTTGAGCGTGACGGTGGCGGCGGTACGTTGGCATCTCAAACACATCTACAACAAGTTGCACGTGCATTCGCGTACGGAAGCGGCGTTGAAATTTCGGCCAGCGAAATAGCTCATTTTCGGCGGAACAGGGAGGGTTGGGAGCAGCAGTGCCAAGGCGCTGGTATCGGAGGTGCTGAAATCAGGGCGTATGAACGTTTCAATGGTCGCGTTGCGAAGTCGGTTTCACGCTGTTTCCGAGTTTCCTTGGAAAAAAGTGTTGTGGCTGACCGCGTTAAGCGTTGGGACCGGGTTGGCGCTGGTTTTTGCGCTGCCGGTTCGTGTCTCGTGAACGGTGCTTTAAGCCTGTCGAAACTGTCCTGAAATCATCCAAAGGGCAGGCGGCTCGGTGTTCCCGGCAATCCCTTAAATAATTCTCTTAGCGGGTAAACCGCTTCTTTCTGAACTTCAAAGTCGATCTTAATTCGTCGCAACCGGGCTGGTGGTGATGACAAGTTTTTTGCCTTGGAGCAATTCGTCATGGGAGATGAAGTAGCCATCCAGCTTCTTACCGCCGTACGTGATGTTCGTGATTTTTGTTCCCGAACCTTTCTTCACGATGGTAAACGTTTTCCTGCCGAGTTTGAATTTCACTTCATCGAACAGCGGAACGGTGATGATGTATTCCGGATCGGCGGGTGAATAGGTGTAGAGACCGAGCGCGTTGAACACATACCACGAGGACATCTCGCCGGCGTCGTCCATTCCGCAAAGTGTGTTGCCGCCTTCCATTCCGTAGAAGCGTTCCATGATTTCGTTGAGGATCGCCTGAGATTTTTCGGGCTTGCCGACCCAATAATAAAGATACGGGAAACCGTGATCGGGTTGATTGCCGTGGCAATACTGACCGATGAAACTGTTGATATTCCACGCAATGTGTTTGGGATTCCAGGGAATCGAAAACAGCCGATCCAGTTGTCGTTCGAAAGCCTCCCTGCTCGGATAAAGGCTGACCAAACGTTCGGTGTCGTGGGGAGCGAAGAAGCTCGATTGCCACGCATTCGCCTCGCGATACATGTATTCGTAGTACGGATACTGCGGATCGAACGGCTCAACCCATGCGCCGTTTTCGAGTCGGCCACGCATCAGACCGGTGGTTGAATCGAACAGATTGGTGAAATTGCCCGCGCGCTTCATCATCGTTTCGTAAGTGGCGGTATCGCCCAGTTCTTTGGCCAACAGCGCGACAGCGTAATCGTCGTAAGCATATTCGAGCGTTTTCGTCACACCGGCTTTGGCTTTAGTTTCGACGTGCGGATTTTCGACGTGCGGCGTGGAGATGTAGCCCTTGGCAATGTATTCGGTGAGATGCGGTCGTGCGCGACGATGTTCAACCGTCGCATTTTTCACCATCAGGTTGTATGCGCCTTTAACGTCGAAATTACGGATGCCGCGCAAATATGTTCCGGTCACAAATGGCGAGGCGTGATCGCCATGAAAAAACGTCGGCATAAATCCGCTGATTTTGCCGCGGTCCACCATGGATTGAATGACGTCCGCCGTTACATCCGGAGAGAGCATTCCGAGTAATATCATCTTGTTGCGGTAATCGTCCCAGAACGCAGGAATGGTGTAATACTGGAAATCTTCTTTCGCGATCTTGTTGCCTTCATCGAAGAACTCGCCATTCACATCGCTGCGCAATGCGGGCCAGAGAAGTGAACGGTAAAGACTGGAATAGAAGATCTGGCGTTGTTTTTCCGTGCCGCCTTTGACCTGAACTTTTGAAAGCAGTTGCTCCCACGTTTTCGATGCGGCTTTGCGGACCTGAGCGAAAGACTTTTTCGCGAGTTCAGTTTCGAGGTTTAACTTGGCGTTCTCGGCAGTCGTGAAGGAAAGCCCGATTTTGACTTCCAGCGGTTTGTTGTCGGCGACAAAGTGAATCACTGAGACGTCGTGTCTTTTGCCTTTGAGCGTTTCGATGGATTTAATTTTGTGATTTGCTACCGCGTAGAAGAACACTTTTCCGCGCGTGTCCTGAAAACCGCGGAAGGCATTTTCTCCGACCTGCTCCAGTTTCCATTCGATGACGCGTTCATTGGAAACCGCGAGATTTGCGACGAGCTTTTTATCCTGGTCGCCGCGGAAGGTGTATTTGTGATAACCGCATCTCATCGTGGTCGTCAGTTCGGCGTTAATCTGGTAGCGGTCGAGAAAGACCTGGTAATAGCCTGGTTCAGCGGATTCGTTTTCGTGCCGGAACGATGAACTGAAATTGTCCGGATCAACATCGCCTGTGACCGGGAGCAGGGGAATGTGGCAGAGATTCCAGTGACCTTTATTCGAATGCGTGAACGCGTGAATCACGCTGTCTTCATATTCGTATCCTGCGCCGCTGCCCCACTTGGTAATAGGACTGAGTTGCACCATGGCATTGGGCAACGAAGCGCCAGGAAAAGTCAGGCCCGCCCAGACACGCCACGGCGGCTCGAATCCGATGTCCGCCACATTGGTAATCGGTCCGGTGCCGAGGAAGGTATTTACATACGAAGTCAGCGGCTTAGCCGAGGCTGACACGAAAGTTGCAAAGAGAAGAGCGAGGACCGCAAAAACATTTTTCTTCATGTGCTCAAAGGAGACTCACAGAAGCGACAGTGAATTCAAAATATCGCGAGCGAGCGAGCAGAAAAACGCGGGCAATGCGATTATTCAACGCAATTGTCCGGTGCTTATGTTCAGTTTCAGTCGCGCTTCCTGACCGGGCATGAGTTGAAGCTGATTGGTGGCGACGTTGCCGGATTCCACGCAGACCATGCGACGATATTCGTCGTCTCCGAAATCCGCCATCATGCGTGCTTTGGCAACCCATGGATTCCAGACCACGGTGGAGGCGGCGTTTTCTTTTTCGATGCGAATGACGCGCGATAATCCGGTGTCATGGATGTCCACCACGTGCGGTGTATCGAGGTAAATCCGATCCACTTCTTCGGAAAACTCAATGGCTTCGGCCATCTCCATTTTGCGCATGTTTTGATCCACGGCATCGAGATAGGCGACGCCCTGTAGGCCGGTCACGCGAACGCGTTCGATATCGCTGACCGAAAAATAGGTGTGTAGGCAATTCTCGAACGAAAAGACGTCGCTCGAGTAATTGGTGACAACCAACTCCGCGCTGAGTGCCGTACCGATGGTCACAAAGTATTCCACCGGAATAGGCATCAATTCCGCGCTGGCGGGCAGGCGGAAATGTGCGGTCACCTTGCCATCCGGTTGGCGATTGGCGCCGACAAATTCCCATTCCCGAACGCGCGCGAAGCCGTGTTGAGTCGGGCGACCGGACGGTTTGCCGAACCACGGGAAAATAATCGGAATGCCGCCGCGAATGGCCGCGTTTTTCTCAAACCGACTTTTCTCGCTGAGAAATAGCACGGGCGGTTCGCTGTGCAATTGGAAGTGCGTCACGCACGCGCCTTGCAGATAAATTTCTGCTGCGCTCCAAGGCGATTCCAACCGCACAAACGGCAATCCACCGCGTCCAGTGATCGGGTTCATAGCAATGTCTCCTCGGCAATCGTGCCGGGATACTTTACTACGAGTGGGGATACGCATCAATCGGCTCGGCGCCCAGCGTGCCCGTCAGCCGTTTCAAATATTCCGGCGATTCGACTTCCTCCAGCATTTGCCGCGCCTTGGTGAGGCGCGAGGCAATCTTGAGTCGCGCCGCTTCATCCGCATGACTCGCGCGTTTCTGAAATTTATCAAGGTATTCGACGTGTCGTCGCCAGAGTTTGCGATCGACCGACTGCTTCGCTTTGAGGCGGGCATGATACCAATCGCTGGCCAACAGATTCTCCCGGGTGAACAATTTTCGGACCTCCGGATGTTCAAGCCCTTTACCCTCCCATTGATCGTGCAGCATGATGTGCAGCAATGCTTTTAAGGGCGGGCACGCTTGCGCGATGCTGCCGTCGTCAAAATACATCTTCGCAACCCGTTTCTGAGTGCTGATGATGTTATCCATGCCGTCCGCAAAGATGGCCATGTCCTGCAATTCCGGTTTCAACATCGCTTCGGTGAAAACGGCGTGCGGATGATTGAAGACGCGGCCAAAGAAGTAATGCACGAACCGGATGTTAATGCGATAACCGAGCCGACTTGCGAGCACTTTCCGGCCGTTGAATTCAAAATCCTCACATTTATCGAGATAGTGATTCTCGATGAGAAATTTCGGATCGCGTTCTTCCGGTTGCAAATGACACCACACTTCCGGCACGAGCAGGCTGATGTCATGATCCACGCGGAAATTCGGGCCGACATATCCGGCCGCGGTCACGAAACCGTTGTGACCGGTGAGCAGATACGACACGAGCGCGTTGTTCAAATCAATGATGGATGGCATCGCATTGAACGGTCCTTTGGTTAACGCGCCTTCCGAACCTGCGCCCGTGGTCGAAGGAGATTTGCCGGTCATGCTGCAAATGAATTCCATGAACAGTTCCGGCAGTTCCAGATAATGAATCGGATTGAAAACCGCGAGCGGTCGAATGCCGGTATCCGGCGGATTGTTGCGCCGCCCCGGCAACACCGCCGTGACCGGGAAATGCACTGGATCTTCAGCCGGAATGCGACGGCGCAGACGTGTCGCCATGTTCGCGAGATACACTTCCTGAGGCGTCAAGAGGTCGGGACGGATTTGCAGATAACGCGGGTTCTTCGTCGGTTTTCCATCTACCAATCGCGGATGCGCGGTTGATACGAAGTAGCGCGAGCCGTTTGCCGCGACATCAGAAATAATCCGCTGCATCGGCTCGGTGTATTGATTGAAGCCGATGGCGTCTTCGATCAATTCACGCGCGACGCTCGCTTTGAGCGGTTCGTAGTTCGAGAAGAAATTGTCGTAGCGGGCGAAATCTTTCTCCGTTTGCTTGTCGTAACCGCGATGAATTGCGTCATCCGGACGTTGAAACAACCGGCGTTCGCAATTCTGCACAAATTTAACGGACGGTTCGGTCGTGTATTCGGGCAGATATTTGAGTTTATCACTCGGCACCACGACGGATGCCGTGATGTCGTCCTCGACCTGAATTTTAACCGCCGGGTAATAATCCTTACGCAAACCAAACGTCCGCCACGACCCGTCATTGTCGAAACCAACGCGCAGATACGTGGTGACCAGTTTGCGATTATCGCACTTCAATTCATTTCCCGGTGTGCCGTTGATGATGTCCACGCTGAAATGCTCGCGCCATTTTGTGCCCCATTCGGGTTTGTAGTAACGCTTTACCACAAAGACGAGTTCCTTGATGTATTGCGGCACGGATGCCAACCATGAGTTGTACTCGTAAGTGAAATCGCGTTCGTCCGGCGTCAACAACTTGATCACCGACCCGAGGGAACGTTCCGGCGACAGGATGGTGCGATTATCCTTGCGACGCGGATCTTTGAAGCGATCCGAATAATCGCGTTCAATCAGCCTGGCAACCTTGTCGAAGTCGTTCTTTAAATCCGCGACAAACACGGGGCCGGTGAGAATGGCGTCGGTGATGGGCTTGGAAATTTCCGATTTGCCA
The DNA here is from genome assembly GCA_937894935.1 of uncultured Verrucomicrobiota bacterium. Lineage (GTDB taxonomy): Bacteria > Verrucomicrobiota > Verrucomicrobiia > Limisphaerales > JADLHS01 > JADLHS01. Next base: position 3,940 of record CALAYC010000011.1, on the reverse strand, counting down.
CCGCCCGAAACGGTGCAGGGCTTGTGGCAAAGCGTGCCTTCGGCCGTGATTCCGACCAATCGCCAGGTGCGCCCTGCGCCCGCCGGTTTTTCCATGCGCACTTTGTAGCCGGAAGGGCGGACGTAGGTTTTTGCCGGTTGCAGTTTGATTGAGTGTTCGCCCGTGTCATTTTTCCATGAGACCCGTTGTGCGTGCAGATCGAAACGCGCCGCTTCGGGAACATAGATTATTTCTGGGAACTTCTTATCAATGGCGTAACCCTCCGGCTTGATATCCATCACATCGCCATAACGCTTGAACACTTCGTCGATGTTGTGTCCCTTGCGTTTGACATGGACGTCGCCGGAAAATTCTTCGCCGAGGTCATACGCAGCAAACACTAACGCACCACCAGCGTGTTCTTCTTCGCACAAACCGAAGAGATTTGCCGCATAGCTGATTTGCGTTTTAACCTCTTTCTTGCAATAACCGAAATAGTTGTCTGCGATGATGGTCACGATGACGCCCTGTTCATCGCGGCAGGTGAGCTTGAACGCATTGCCGTCGTTGTACAGCTCGTTCTCGTCTTTCCAACACATGCCGTCGCGACGTTGACGTTCCGTCGCGTCGTTCCAATGCGGAAGACCGACAGATTTCTTCGTGGTGCGAATCAGATGCGGCGCGAGAATGACGCAGCCCGTGTGGCCGGTCCAATGTTCGGTATCCAGACCGGCGTCGTTTTCCGGCAGCAACGGATCGCCAGCGTTGCCGAAGATGCTTTCGACGAAATCCAGATTGCTGACCATGTTGCCGGGCACAAAGAAGCGCACTTCCATGGTTTTCTCACTGGTGAATCCCGGCACTTCCGGACACACGATGGGGCGCAACAACAAGGAGACGAAACATTCCGCCGGCTCAGGCTGGGTCGCGGTGTAAGGGAGACGCATCAATTCGCGTGGCGGATTCAGCGCGAGCGCGAGCATTTTGGCGAACGTCAGCTTTGGCACACCTTTTTTGTCATCCGGAATCGGTAATCCGCCTTCCGTGACGTGAAAAATTCCCGCCGTGGTCCGGCGATCACTTTTCGGATTGTGCAATACGCCTTGCTTGACGCGATACGACGTAATGATGTCGGACGTAAACTCATCGCCATCCACCGGCAATGAGAGCACGCGAGCCAGGCCCGGGCGATCCAGGGTGAACGTGCGCAACGGTAAGCGCGGCACCGGCACGTCCTGGAGATAATCGTAGAGGAAAGTCTGAATGCGTTGGTCGGCCGGGCACAGATATTGTCCGAGTAAGCGGTCTTTTTCCTGATATTGCGCCGCAAACGCCGCGACAAGATCGCTCATATCGTTCGCTTCGCCGCGTACCGGTTGGCAACCGAGCAGCGCCAGCTTCACGTTTATATAGGAGCGAATCTGTTCGGGCGTGAACGTAGTTCCGAACCCAGGCTTAGAGGAATCAACCATAGCACATTCTAGATAGGTAAATTCAGGGCCAGGGACAAGCTCGCGATTGCCTTAGTCCAATCTTTTAATGTCAACCAGCACCGCCATGCGACGATCCGTTGTGCCTTTGTAATGTCCGGTCAACGGTGCGACATCGGCATAATCCCGCCCCACCGCGATTTTTATGTAGGTTTCACCAGGTTGAGAATTGTGCGTGGGATCGAGCGGTCGCCAGCCAATGCCCGGAATCAGCACTTCCACCCACGCATGGGTCGCGCGTGCCTGTTCCGTTGCCAGATAACCGCTGACATACAGCGCGGGAATCTTGAGTGCGCGACACAAACTCAGCATTACGTGCGCGAAATCCTGACAAACGCCGCGCTTCTCACGCAGCACATCGCGCGCGTGTGTGTGAACGTCAGTTGAATTCGGCTCGTATTTCAATTCCGCGTGAATAAATCGCATCAACGCCAACGCCGCCTGCCACGTGTCGGTTACGCCTTGTGTTGCGTCAATCGCCAGTCGCCAGACTTCCGGCGACGTTTCCACAAACCGGCTGTCTTGCAAAAAATCGAATACACGGGTTTCTCGTGCTGCTTCGCCGATGCGTGCCAATGGCCAAGGCGTTTCCTGTTCGCTCAATGCTGGACGAGGACGAGTCGTCACGCGCAGATGGCTTTCCACAAGGAGCGTCGGATGCGGTTCGGGAATTTCAAAATGATGCACGACGTTGGAATAAAAATCGTGCCGATGTCGCAATCGCGCCGCGGGCAGAACTTTTAACAGAAAATGATCGACTGTCTGCCATTCATCGGAGAATGGCTGCAGTCGCGCTTCGTTAAAGCTGTCGCGCACCGGTGTGGCGTAGTGATATTCCGTGCGATGAAAAACTTCCCACCTCATCTGACTTCATTGAACGTTCAGCTTTGACAGCACTGATGCCGCATGCGCCGGTGAAGTGGCGTTAAACAAACTTAAAGATGTGTCGTGTTTCTTCTTCATACTTCCGCCACGTCCACTGACACCATCACCTGATGCTGTCCGCCGCCCGTGAGAATGCCCGCTACCGGACTCACATCGCCGAAGTCCCGGCCATACGCGACGGTGATGTGTTCCTCACCGGGTTGAACATTATTCGTTGGATCGAAATCTACCCAGCCGACATTTGGACAAAACACGCTGAACCACGCATGACTCGCATCGGCGCCGACGAGTCGCGGTTGTCCTTCCGGCGGACGCGTGCGCAGGTAACCGCTGACATAGCGCGCCGGCAGACCAAGTGAGCGCAGTAAAGCAATGCCGAGATGTGCAAAATCCTGACAGACGCCGCGGCGATTCTGCAACACTTCCTCCAGCGGCGTCGCGACCGTGGTGGCTTTTGGATCGTATTTGAAATCGTTGAAGATGCGGCGATTCAAATCCGCCACTGCAGCCAACAGCGGAGTGCCAGCGGAAAAACTTTGTTTCGCATATTCCGCCAGTTCAAACGACGCGCGTACTTGAGGCGAATCGAAAACAAATTCATACGGCTCGACCACTTCGGGCGATACCGGATCGCGAAATAGCGCCGCGACGTCTTCCCACGCGGGCGATGCTGCGGCATCAATCTGTTTAGGCGATTGCACGCTCACGCGACTATGCGTGATGACTTCGAGTTTTTTGTGAACTTCCTGAATGCTGAACAGACAAAGCTGATTGCCGAAATAATCTTTCCGTTCTTTGCGCAGCGTTGGCGCGGGAAAGATTTTCAGCGAGAAGCTCTCGCGCGTTTGCGAATCCGTGATTCGCGGCTCCAGCCGTGCAACATGCTGCGAAACGCTTACGGGTGCGGCGTATTCGTAAAGCGTGCGATGGGTGATTTGGTAAATCATGACGCTGCCTCCCGTCCCGTCCGTGAAATTGCTGAGTGCGCAAAATAATTCGCGGAAATCGCGTCAGAGACGCGCGGCAAATCGCGCAACGTCTGGCGGATGGTTTTGCTTACCTCGCTGTTCGGCCAGGCTTCCGGTTTCGTTGCCAATTCTCGCGCATCCATGCGATTCAACCGGGCCGCGCATTCGTGAATCAGATTTTTGCCGGAATCCGGCGCGCTCTCGCGTTCCTTCGGCAAATGTCGAAAGTGTTTCGCCAGTTGGTTGAGTTGGAAGAGCACCGAGCGCGGATTCTTGTCGTCCAACAACACCAGATCGAAAACCGCCGGCACGGTCGCAAGGAGGTTGTAGCGCGACCGAAACGTGATGGAGCTGTCCACAACTTCGAGAATCGCTTCGAGCACGCTCGGGTTTTCGGATTCGGGACGACGAAGCGTCGCATCGAGCAACGTGCAAAGATAAATGGCGCGTTCGAGTCGCAGCCCCATGTCAATAAATCGCCACGCTTGAGCGCGCGTCATGTTTTCGCGCGCCAAACCCTGAAAAGCTGCGAGCCCCGTCAGTGTCTGACTTAACACCGCCACGGCATCGCCTGCGAGCAACACCATGCTGGCGGTTGGCATAGCGAGACGGTCATTG
>CALAYC010000010.1 GCA_937894935.1 uncultured Verrucomicrobiota bacterium | reverse complement strand
CCAGCCCCGCGCGAGCCGCAATCCAAAACACCCTCTGATTATCCTCTACCAAACCGCTCAATTCGCTGTTTGGAAATGGTTCGGTTGTTTTCAACGGTTCAAAATGATCGCGTACAAAGCGACTCAAGCCGCCCAATCCCGCCGCCCAAATCGTTCCGTTCCGATCACACAACAACGCCAGCACACTTTGAGCTACCGGATAGAATTGAAACTTCCCGTCTCGATAACAACTGACGCCGCCATCTTGAAATCCAAACCAGACATTTCCCTGTTTATCGGTGATGGCAGTGTTGACGACCTGCGACGGCAATTGCGAATCCGAGGGAAAGACCCGCACCTTGTCGTGCAACAACCGCGCCACGCCACGCAGTTGATCGCATAACCAAAGTCCGCCCTCATGATCCAGTGTGATAGCGGTGACGTTGCGAAGTTCCAATCCACCGGCAATGGATATCGGCACACGATTGCTGCCCTTGATGTGGCCCACCCCATTCAACGCACTCACCCACACATCGCCCGCGTCGGATGCGAATAGACTGTACACGCCATTCCCCCATTCGGGACTGATCCAATCAAACCCGAGAGTTTCAATTTGCGAATCGCGGATGCGTTGCAGCCCCTGCTGCGAACCGGTCCAAAGCGAACCATCCGAACTCGCGACAACAGCGAGCCGTTGGTCATAGTTCAGCCCTTCCGCCACCGACCAACTCACGATGCGATTGTTGCGAAATCGATCTAATCCACCGATCGAGCCAAACCAGATGTTTCCCTCTCGATCCTCGTAAGCACACGAAATGAAGTCGCTCGACAAACCACGCTTTTCATCAAAACGATCTTGAGGTAATCCCTGTTCATCCCGTTGCGCTTCCGACAACCGCACATAATCCAAGCGGAACAATCCCCTGCCCGTCGCGCCAATCCACATTACACCGTCGCGATCAAAAAGAATCGCTTTGGATTCCACAGTGAAAGATTGCACCGGAACAGAGGCATTCTCTGAAGACTCGATGAATGGCCGCACTGATTGACTCGTTTCCACCACCCACAAAAGCCCGTCCGGCGACTCGCGTAACATCGCAACCGTTCCGAAATGTTCGCCGGCCAACTCGAAGCGATTTTTTCCCGGACGCAAACAGCCCAGCAATGTTCCACCGGCGATGTCCGGATCATCAACAGCAACCCACAAGTTGCCTTTTCGATCTTCCAATTCAACACGCACCCTTCCCTCCGGCAAACCCCACTCCGGCCCTAAGACCGTCCATTGTCCGTGATTGAAACTCGCTAAACCTCGAGTGGTCGACACCCAGACCACGCCGTTGCGGTCCTCCAGAATCGAAGTCACTTCACCTTCAGGCAAACCGTTGGTCGCGGTGTAATACTCCAGATTTCCGTTCCGCAAAAAACTCGCTCCGAGTTTCGATCCCATCCACAGCCCGCCATCACGACTGGAACACAAGATCGTTACAGTTGAATCCGATCTTCGGGCGTTGGATGGCAAGGGCCACAAAGTAAACTCGACTCCATCAAAACGAAACAACCCCTCCGCCGTAGCGACCCATAAATAACCATCGCTCGTTTGCGTGATGGCCGAGACGTCCATGATGCCGTCTTTCGCTCCCCACGAAGCATGGGCCATCTGACTGATGAGTTGACGCGGATCAGAACCGAATACCGAACCGACGGAAGCCAGAAAAATCAGCAGTCGAATAACCACTAACGCCATGCGGCGAGCGATGATTTGATTCATCGCCACCAACCGCACCAATGATTCCTGATTATTGGCCATTGCGTTCAGGAAGAACCAACACCTGCAACAGTTTTCGAGAATACCGCGGGGCATTCGCCGCAAGCGTCCAATCCGGATGACCGAACGGACCGTTGCCAATGCCCACATCAATCGTGCGATTGGCCCAGTGATTAAACGCAAAAATCGTTTGTGCGGCCTCGATGTTATGCACCTGCATCGAACCATAGTCGCCCGCCGACGGTTTATCGGAAAAATCATAAAGCAGACTGCTGGCATTGGGCAGCCCCGCTGCGTTGTCGGGATTACACGCGTTCGGCCAGAATTCCAGATAACCACCCGTCAGACCGACGCCTTTTACTACGCTGCGAACGCTGGAGAAAACATTCAGGTTCGTCACGCGTTGTTGAAAGAATGCTCCGCTCGAACGCACCGGAACTCCAATCCGTCCGGCATCCGTCGTGAAGGCATCCATTGAAACCCAGACATAATCGAGCGTGCCATTCGTGGACTGCAATTCCAGGTAGTAGGCCACGCGCGAAAAACTCCCTACCGACGAATGATTATCCACCTCGTACGGCGCGGGTGCAGAACTGAAATTTCCTTCGTTGGGAATGTTGAGCGAATAAACCAAATTATATTTCGCCGCTTCCGGCACGTTGTTCAATGCGCCGGTCGTTGGACGCGCTTGAAACGTCAGCGTGGATTGCGGCGCGATAGCCCGATGCGGCGGCATCAATTCACGCACCTCGCTCACGGTGATCGTGTAATTGCCGCTCGGCGTCTGCGGTGTGGTGGTCAAAACTACTTCGCGTTGTGATTTGGGATCGAGGGTGGCACTCAACACTTCCAATCCATTCACAGAAAAGTTTTTCGCCACGACTGATTCCGCCAACAACGGCTTATTGAACGTCACGGTGATTTGATTCCACGCGTCGTTTCCTTTCGCCCACGTCATTGTTGGTGGATTCGTCACTCCCTGCGGAGTGATGAGATTGGTGATGACCGTAAAAAGATTCGTGGCGATTTTGTTATAGCCGCTCTGGTTGGGATGCAAACCGTCCTCCACCAGATCGTCCGCCGTTAACGCCGGATATAGATCGAGGAACCGGACCTGCTCACCACGCGCGGCATGACGCGCTACGATGCCCGGCACAAACGGATTGTAGAGCTTGAGCATCTTTTCGTTGAGATCCGGATAATCCGTGCGCCGGAACAAGCCGCACACAATCAACCGGGCTTGCGGACGATTTTGCGTGATGCGCGTAATCAGATGATCCAACCGGTTGGTCATGTTCTTTACGTCCTGGTTCTGCGCAAAATCATTTGCTCCGGCCAACAGCACAATGATATCCGGATCGGCGACCTGATCCGCCCAGGCCGTGAATCCCGCATCCACCTGATCCAGGCGATATCCCATGTGACCTTCATGATCCACATCAGGCATGTTCGCCTGCGTGCTGCCCCGCAACGTGCCGAGAAAATCAACGGCATAACCTGCGTTGGTCAATTGATGATACAGCGGCGCACGGTATCCGCCCGGAATCGGCACGCCTTTCGTAATCGAAGCCCCAAGCGGCATAATGCGAATCGGCGGCGCGTCACCCGACGCCATCAGCGGAACGGAAACCAATCCTGCCAGCCAGCTCAGAAGAATGATCGTAAAAAAAACGCGATAACCACTCTGCCGCATCAAACGATGTTGAGCGGAGTTTGTAAGCGCGCGCGCGGTGTCCATGATTGCCATTGCAATCAAGTTCACGAGAGCGCACAAGCAAGAAAACCGACGACCGAAAGCGAGAATGGATTCCGACGGGTTGCGCTGATTTCCAATTTGCCGCAGCACAGAATTCCATTCAGCAAAGCCGCAACTAATTTTGACTCGCGAACAAATTCACTCGCCACTAATTTTCTTTTATCGCTACGAAACCGACAACAACTCAAATCCGCGTCATGTCAGTGGACGACCATCCATTGATGCGCGAAGGCCTTGTGGCCATGCTGCGTACGCAAAGTGACATGACCGTCGTCGCCGAAGCTGGCACAGGCCCGGAAGCCATTGAACAATATCGCAAGCATCGCCCTGATGTCGTCTTGATGGATCTGCGCCTGCCCGGCATGAGCGGCGTGGAAGCGACCCAGGAAATCCGCAAAGAGTTTCCCGACGCCAAAGTCATCATGCTAACCACCTACGACGGCGATGAGGACATCTATCGCGCGTTGGAAGCAGGTGCGCAGGCTTACACTTTGAAGGAAACCGTCGGCGAAGAATTGCTGCAACTCATCCGTGACGTGAACGCGGGGAATCGTCGCATTCCGCCCGGAATCGCCGCCCGGCTCGCGCAGAATTTTCCTCGCGTGGAACTAAGCGAACGCGAACTCGATGTTCTCAAACTGATGGCCAAAGGCATGCGGAACAAAGAAATCGGAACGGCCCTGGGAATCGCGGAAGCCACCGTGAAGATTCACGTGCAGAAAATCTTTTCCAAACTCCGCGTCACCGACCGCACCCAGGCCGTCGTCGTCGCTGCCAATCGAGGATTTATTCACCTCTAAGCACGAGAGTGAGTGATTATTTCCTCGGCGTCCGCTCCGCTGCCCACCGGAAGTCCTCACTGTTCGGAACGGGAAAGCGATTTAATTCGATGTAGCGCACCGGCTGAATCGTCCGGCTGTTTCGCCATCGTTTGATTTCCGAATGTCCATCGGCAAAGCTGAATCCACAAGCACCGCCATGCAAACTGGCGGGTACGTCGGTCCATTCTTCCTGCCCGGTGGACAGAGTGGGATTCACGTAAAATTGCGCGTCATTGATGCTGTCCGGATGTTCATCCACAAATACCCAGGTCATGCTTGGCCCGGGTTTCACCAACTGACTGACCTTTTTGATTTCCGCACACCAATCGAAAGCTTTACCGCCTTCGCCTAATGCTGCGTTCAGCGATATACTGCGGACCCGCTCGGACCAACCGCGCTGTCGTTGCCCGGAACTCACGTACTTGTCGGCTGGACAACGATAAATCTTGTACTGCTTTCCGGAATACGGAGCGAGTTTCGCGTACCGTTCATCCGTCAACGTAATGATGTTCGTGTTATCCGGATTGGTCCCCCAATCCATAGATCCCACGCACCATGATTGTCCGCCCAGGCCGGTGGTCGCATTTACAACCAACCGTTCATTGTTATCGCCGGTGTACATGTTCCACGCCAGCGCGAGCTGTTTGGTGTTGCTCAGGCAAGTGATGCCCAGCGCTTTGGCTTTCGCTTTGCTCAACGCCGGGAGCAGCATCGCGGCGAGAATTGCGATGATGGCGATCACAACGAGGAGTTCAATGAGCGTGAATCCCCTTCGCGATAACGAAGGCACGTTGCGGAGTGAGGAAGAATACATCTGTTTGTTCAATCTCCTTGCTTAAATGAAACTTTACCCTGGTTGACAAGGTGGCGGAGCACTAACCCCGCCACCTCGTTCCGGAACCGACCTACCCAACCCACAATCACTATTGGCGCACGCGGAAGAACCGCGCGTCACCGGTCGCCGAACGCGTTTGCGGATTACTCTGATTCGCGGAATCGCTCCACGGTCCGGTGGCAGTCGGCGCTTCCTCCAGAATTCCCGCCCCGGTCCAGGACAGGTTCACGTCGTTTCCAACGCGTTCGATGCTCAACACACTTTGTTCGGTTGGCGCAGCAAAACCGACGTCCTGAGCATTTGCCGCAATGATAATGTTTTCGAACGACGCGTAAGCCGTGCCGTTGCCGCAGCGCAGATTCACGTGATTGAACGTAACGTTGCCCGTGAGTTGGAATGGCGGAACCGGCTGACCGTTCTCCGACTTGCTGAAGTCGGGATCCATCCAGACTGAGATCTGATCATCTGCGTTCGGTACAAAAACGACTTTGATCACAATCGTGTGCCACGTGCCCAATTCAACCGGCGTAGCCGGAGGCAGATCCTGTTGATTGCCGCCCGCGTCCAGACTCCAATTCAACGAGGTCCATGCATTGCCAACGATTAATCGTTCATCGTTGCCGTTCATGAAATGCAAACCTCCGTACCCGCCGCCATTACCTGTTTCAAAGTTCAAGTCCCAGAAGTTGATGCTGAAACGAGCATAGAGCGTGTTGGTGGAATCATTGCCGTAATTGTTGCCAATCCAGTGATTCTGTTGATTCCAGATTTCAACTCCCACGCCTCCACCGCCCACATCAATCGGACCAGCGTTGGTCACCGGCAACGACGGATAGGGATCCACCATGAACCACCATGAAGTCGAATAAGGCGTGGCATTCGAATCCACCAGACTCACCGTGACGGTGTGGAATGAATTGGGCTCGAACGGAACCGCCGGCTGGTGCGTGAGCGTGATTGAATTCGGCGTCACCGAAAACTCCGGCGTGACCGGCGTGCCATCCACGTCCATGGTAACGGTATTCGTGCTAATCCCGTACGTACCAAACAACACGGTAACGGCGATGGGCGTATCAGGCAGAACGTTATTGGCGTTCTGACCCGGAATATACCCCTGGAATTGTGGATCGCTCGGGGCGACGAAACCAACGCCCGCTGATGTTTCAGCCACAATGATGTTCGTCCACGTTGCACTCGCCGAGCCGTTGCCGCAGCGCAGCCGAATGTTGTTAAACGCCGCATCAAACGACGTGAATGTCGTCGGATACGAAGGTTGATTCGCTTCCGTCGTGCTGAAATCCGGATCCAACCAGATTCGCACCGTATCATTTCCGTCCGGCGTATAATCCGTGCGAACCACAATCGTGTGCCATTCTTCGAGTGTCACCGGCAGATATTGATCGAGATCCTGTTGCGACCCTGCCGCGTCCATGCTCCAGAGCAACGACATCCATGCATTACCGATAATCAGCTTTTCCTGATTGTCCTGGAAAAATTGCAGCCCCCCGTAACCACCGCCGTTTCCGTTTTCATTGTTCAAATCGTGAAACACCATGCTGAAGCGCGTGTAGAGCGTGCGACTGGATTTAGTGTCGTAATTCGTGCCGATCCAGCCCTCTCCTTCACGAGTGAAAATTGGCAAATCAACTCCGCTACCGGTCGTAAACGGGCCTGCCAACGTCACCGGCAACGACGCATAACCCACCGAGAAACTCCACGTATTGGTGTAACTCGCAGCGTTAATATCCTGCACCACGACTTCAGCCGTGTGAACACTTCCAAAACTGAATGGCGTCGGCGGCGTGTAACTGACGCTCGTGAGGTACTCACTTCCCGTGACCATCGGCGTCACCACATTGCCATCCAATTTCAACGAAACCGAACTCTGATTCAGCGCCACACTGCCAGCAGCGATGTTGAGGCTGATGCTGGCATTCGTTGCCACGCTCAACGCATTGGCCGCCGGACTCAGGCCGCTGAAAGTTGGCGGCGAAGCACTGGTGATTGAAATCAAATCAAACTGAAAATCCTGCCCACTGCCCGGCGCTGGTGAACCATTCCGACGGATTAAGGCAAACCGTGTAATCGGCTCGCCGGAAATGGTCCCGGTAATACTGGACCCCGAAGACAAATCATAAAACGTGTACGTCGTCGCGCTGTTCAAAACAAACTTGAAGCTCTGGAACGATTGATACGCGTACGGGAAATTGACCGCGACGCCTTCCGCCGTGTTCGCATCGCTGTACCAGCCGTCCAGATCGTCCCCACCGCGATGCCAATAGCTGAACACGACATTCCCGTTCGCATCCTGCAGTTCGAAGCGATTGACGTCCTGCGGCCGCAAACTCGTAAGTCGAAGAACAATTCCAAACGAGTCACCAGGCGACAACGGCGCGGCCAGATCGCGAACCGCAGTCGTTTCACCATTCTCGGCATTGTTCCACAGGTTGAAGGCGCGACCACTTGAGCCAACACCACTATTGGCAATAAACGCGCCGCCGCTGCCATTCACAGTAAAGGTCCACGGACCGAAACCGCTGCCGCCATTTTGGCCGCCGGGCGACAATCCATCCGGAGCGCCCAACCCGTCATAGATCAGATCGGAGGCACTATCGAAAGCATTGGTAATTTGTGCGTCAACGCGATGGGCCGCAACGAAACCGACCGCCAACGAAAGTCCCAGCAGCCATTGACGACTGCGTTGCCAAACCGGAATGCGATTCATGGTGAGTTGATTTTTCATGCTCTAATGTTTGTGAGGTGGATGTGGTTGGTTTTGAGAAATGCGCGAACCAGCCCGAAGCTTCCCGAATGACTGCGAAGGAAGGAAACTGTGGCCTGCGCGCGTGGGTCCATGGGAAAGAGAATTACCAATCCGCACAACGGGCGGGTATGACGCAAATGCGTCATTTTAAAACCGTGAAAAGAAAAACGCCGGAGATTTATCGGCGCGCGATCGGCTCTTTACCGAGATATTTCAACACCGCATCGGTCCGCGTATGGACATGCAGTTTTTCGTAGATGAAGCGAATGTAATTTCGAACTGTCTGCCAACTGATATTCAACTTCGCCGCCACTTCTTTTGGCGTCGCACCGCTGGCTAACAAGTCCAGAACTTCTCGCTCGCGTGCGGTCAATTCCGAAGTCACATCGGCGGCTGGCTGCGGTCGTGATACAGGAACTTCCAGTCCGTTGATCTTATGAAAATACTCCACCATGCGCCGCGCAATCTGCGGCGAAATCGGGGCCCCACCCGCAACGATATCACGTAACGCCTCCAGCAATCGCGCCCGCGGCATTCGCTTCAACAAATATCCATCCGCACCGGCGAGCAATGATTGAAATAAATTCTCATTATCATCGTAAGACGTCAGCATCACTACGCGCAACGCGGCGTTCTGCGCTTTCAACGCTCGCAAACAATCGATACCGGATTGCCCGGGCAGATTGATATCCATCAAGACGAGATCACAATCGGCCTTGGGAATTTTTACCACCGCCGTCTCCGCATTCGCGCAGGAAGCAACCACCGTGAAATCGGACGTATCGGCAAAAATCTGCCCCAACGTCTCCCGATAACCGGCATGATCTTCAACAATCGCAACACGAATCGATTTCATTACTGAAATTTTGATGCATTCAAACAGTTGTAACCATGACACAAATGCGGGAGAAACTCAGCGCTGTTCCAAGCGAATTGAAAACACCACTCGCGTTCCGCTTCCGGGCGTGCTGGTGAGTTCCACCTTTCCGCCAATCCGTTTCAATCGCAGTTGCTGATTCGCCAGGCCGTTGCCCTGACTCGGAATCGACGGATCAAATCCGCACCCATTGTCCGCCACGCAAATCATCAATTCCGGATTATTCCACTCCAGATGCAAACTGGCTTCGGAAGCACCGGAATGTTTCAGCACATTGGCCATCGCTTCTTTCACTGCGAGCGTCAAATCGTGTCGCACCTCAGCGCGAACGGGAAACTCAGGCAATTGACTTGGCACTTCGCGATGCAACGTGATCGGCACATCGCTGAAACATTCATCCGCCATCTGCCAGAGATAATCTGCCAACTGACGCAGGTTGTCGTTCTTGGGATTCACCGCCCAGACGATTTCATCCATCACTCCGACCAGATGGCGCGCGCGTTTGCCGATTTGCTGAAATCGCTCGCCCATTAAATCCGGTTTCAAATCCGCTCCGATATCCGCCAGCAAACCAATCTGCGCCAACTCCGCTCCCACTTCATCGTGAATGTCACGAGCGATCCGCGCCCGTTCCAAAACCACCGCGCGTTCCTGTTCCAAATGCAAAATCCTCTCGCGCGAGCGTCGTCGTTCGACAAACCGAACCGTCCCCGCCACCATGATTAACATTCCCGTAACGACAAGACCAAGAAACCATGGTCGCTGCCAGAATCGCGGGATGAGCAAATCTTCAAACGAAGAGCCCACCAACATCTGACTGAATTTCCATCCGCCACCATAACCGCGATGCACGAGTCGAAATTCGTCGAAACACGCATTCGCTTCGAACTGCACCACAATGTTGGTGTCCTGATTGAATTCGCTCGCGCCGACGGACAGATTCGGATTCAGCCACGCTGTTATGCGCGCATCCTGTCCGGGCACGTATTCGATTTTCCAGACGAGATACCGCGGCACTCCGGCCCGCATGTATTCATACGTTAACAAATCGGGCCGGCTCGAGTTCAGGTCTTTGAAACCTTTCGGCGCCTTCGGCACATTCAACGCCGAATACGCCATCGCGTCGCCGCTGTTACCCATTCCGAGTCTTTCCTGCCCGTTCTCCACCAGCATGAATCCCGCTTCGAATATTTTAATCCACTTCGTCGCGGTGTCGGCGACCGGATCAACCAACACCCGAAAATACAACGTGCCGGAGGAATCGGAAGTATGCGGCTTGATTGCGCCGCGCAAAATGTCTTCACCCTTGCCGTTATCGCGCACCAACACTTCATCCGGATGACTCCACAACACGACCCCTCGCGCCACGTTCGCGCCACCCGCAAGAGCGAGAAACAGAAATCCAGAAACTAAATATGAATGATATCGCCGCAATGCTTACCGGCTAATAAGCGAAGAACCGATGGCAACACAAGAATTTTGCTCGTCGCACTGTGATTTCACTGCCGATATTTCACCAACGTTTCGGTGCGCAATTGCACGGGCAGCTTTTCGTAAATGTGCGTCGAATGCACGCGAACCGCTGGCACGGTGATTCCCAGCCGATCCGCAATATCCTTATCGGAATAACCTTCGCTTAAGCAGCCGAGAACTTCCTCTTCGCGTTGCGTCAACTTCGCCGCCGGACTGCGGGCCGCGTGCGGATTGCATTATTCGTTCAACTCGATTTTCAGTCGCAGGAAAAACGTATCGGTTTCCGGGCGAGGAATTCGATAGTGAACGCGCTCGCGGTCAGCGCCGACATCTTCCTGCCATTCAACGGCAAACTCAACCGATGTCCAGCCGCCCAATTCCGTTGAACCTTCCGGAACGATGACTGCAGTGGAAGTTTTGGAGCGAACCACTTCGAGCGCGAGCGTGTCAGTGGAAATCTCGGCGAGAGTCGGTCCAACGTTGGAATAATACGTCAGCGGTTTCAGACCGAGAGCATACTTCAAAAGATTGCTCAAACCATCGCCTGCCGGCACGTCCAACATCCCGCGTTGGTTTTCCGACGGACGTTCATTCTCGGGTAGTGATGCCATCCACGCTGCATACGAAGGATCGGGAACGGGAGGAATAATCACGAGCGGATTGCTGCCGAAAAGTTCCACATCCGCAATCCGCGCCACCGTATCGAGCCCCGGATTATCAATGAGAATTCGTGCATACTGCGCAGTCACCGGTGAGAACTCGACGTCCGTGACATTGAGCGTATTGCTGACACACGTATCAACCGTAGCCCAAAGTTGACCGTCCCCGCTGACCTGAAAACGGAAATCGCGCGTATTTAAACTCTGACTCAACCCCGTGTCACCCGCGTGGCGAATTACATAACGACTGAGATTGTACGGTGCGCCGAAATTGAACGTCAGCGATCGCGTTCCCGGTGCGGCTGAAGTCCAGAGCGTGTACGGCGTTCCGTCGCGCGCCAACGCAGCGTTACCACTTCCTGGACTGCCGATAACCGACGTCTGCGCCGTCATGGACAAATTGAACGGCAGATTATTGGCCTGATTGAAGAGATTGAAATAATGGTCCGCCCGAACGAACTCAAGTTGCCCCGGATACCGCGCATTCAGTTCATTGCAAAGATCAACAATCCGATTCGGCTTCATCTCGCCCCAAATGCTGATCTGCGCCGAAAGAAAAAGCGGCGCATTGCCGTTCCAGGAATTGATCTGATTGGTCAACGTGGTGCGCGTTGCGTTGTACGTGCTGGAATACGCGGAAAGCAACCGATCAAAACGCACCCGATTATTTTCAATGCTCGGCAAAACGGTGGATGACCCGCTGAAAAGATGCACGGTTGCGCCGTAGAGATTTCGCACGTTTTTCTCGTACGCGGCGCGATGCATCGCCGTGGCATTGTCCCATATCGTCAGCACCCGCAGCCCGGCGCGTTGCATATACGTTTCCGTGAGCCGCGTGTACGCATCGGTCGCGGCAGGATCATTCAGGTGCGTCCCCACTGACGCGCCGTTTTCATTCAACGTATTCACCGGCATGAGGTAGCCCATTCCTGATGGACCGGACACAAAGCAATCTTTCGGCGTCGCCGTCGTGTAATAGTAATTCAGCAACGCCGGACCAAGATCCACCATGCCGGGAGCAATGGTCCAATTGAGCGGATAAATGCCGCGGCTCGACGCGTTCTGATCCCAGATTTTGCGCATCGCGCGTTGCATGTATTGCGCGTTATCGCCGTCGCTGATGAAGAGACAAATATAGATTTTATTCTGCAACGTCGGCTTGTTCGGTACCACTGGAATGCGAATCCGATGATCCGTGCCGCCATAAACGGTGCCGCTGATATAAAAATCAGCGGGAATCGTTCCGATGCCGTAAGAGGTGGCGGTGACAATGCCCGATCGTTCGGTCGTGTACCAGCCTAGCACGATGGCCTGCCCTGGCGTCAGGTCGGCGAGAAATTTGCGCAGAACCGTTCGTTGCGAATTGACAGTAGTGGAAAGCCACACGACCGCTCCACCAGTCGCGACCGCGATGTCCCGTGTATGATGCAAATCGCCGCTGTCTTCAGGATTCGCGCTGACGATAACCCGTTTATTGCACGCAGGCCAATAGGTGTCGTAGAGGTAATTGTAAATATCCACCGGCGCCGTATAGGTCAGATTGGTCAAATTCACGACTATCGGAAGATTGATTCCACGGTCAGCAAGGGCGGCGTGAATTGTGGGCGTAACTGGAATAGCGTTGCTCAAACCGGCGACGGTGCTCGCGACATTGCGATAGTGAACACTGATGCTCGGATCGTAAAGAACCACGCCTGCAAGTTGGTTCGCATACTTGCCAATCAGATTGTAACGCGTCGCGCTGTTGTAGAGCGTGCGCGAGGCAAAACCCACGATAGACGAATTCGCCCACGTGTACGTTCCTTCGTCCGCACCACTGTCGAGCAGATAAACCCGCGGTTTGAATTTGTTGATTAATCCCTGAAGCGCGGAAAATGTGACCTCTTCATCCGGATTGAGATCTTGCACCAGAATAGTATCGAGCGGACTGGCGGGCGTCGCGAATGTCGGCAACGCCTGGCCCACCGGCCAAGCCATACCCGTGGTGATATTTAAAACCTGAGGATACGGGACGTAAAAATTTGTCCCCGCACCCGCAGTGAAACCAACTGAAATCAAACTTGCAACGATGATGAAACAAACATGCTTTGCCCGAATTGCCGGGTTTGTCGCGAATTCCCGGACAAAATCAAAAATCGCTACTGCGCTGGCGACAAAAGATCGGCCGTTTCCTTGGTGCTTCATTGGATGCGGAAATCATCCTCATCAAGCTAAGTCCGGTCAACCTCTCTCCCACGACGCCGAAAAGATTCTTCGACTTCAGCCGATGCGAATCGGAGCGATTATTTCTTCATCCAATTTGCCATCAGTGACTTTTGATGCAGCCCAAGCGGATTTCACCCGGTACAAAAATTTTTGCGCTTGGAGTTGGTTCTCAATGAACAATCGGTGTCGTGGTTGCCCACGGATCTGATGTGGGAGAAAAATTCTTGTGCCAATAAACCGTTTTAATGTCCTGCAATCGCAGCTTGCTGACGTGGCCATCCACGTATCCCATGTCAATCGCGCCGGGAATCGGTCGTCCCACTTTACCGTTTTTCAACGGATGCCGCGCGACCATCAGGCGATCCAACTGTCGCGGCGTATCACTGTTGTCGCCCATGACCATATCGAGACCATACGTAGCAACGTCCGTGATCTGAATCCACGCATCCGTCCACGCAGAATCAAAAAAGGCAGGTGTCCCGGCCGGACGAATGATGCTCGATTCCTTGTTAAAATAATTACCGGTGCTCGCAAAGTTCGGCGAATTCACATAGAGCCATCCGTTCATCCCATAACTGCCAATACTTTCGTTTGTATCAGCAGCTTGAATAAACCGATTCCAATCCCAACATGCAATTGCATTGCCTTTGGACAATGTCGGATTCGCGCGACTGCGATCCGGCGCGACCGGACAAGCCCGCACCTTGTGGACTTTTGCCTGATAAACCGTCAGCGGTTTCATCCACAACGTGTAACCCGTCCCGCCGTAATCAATTCCCGTCCCGCCGTTGTCACCGACGTACATCGTGTAAGTGAGACCGAGCTGCTTCAGGTTGCTGATACAATTAATCTGCTGTGCCTTGGCTTTCGCTTTGGCTAAAGCGGGCAACAACATTGCCGCAAGGATGGCGATGATGGCGATGACAACAAGGAGTTCAATGAGCGTAAAGCCACGCTGCCGCTTGGTGATGCGATTGCTTTGAATAAAAGAATAGTTCTGCTTTCCGTTCATTAACTCCTCCTCGCTACAACTGAAAACGACGGTTGGCAGCCGGTCCCACTCCGGCTGCCAACCCGATGTTGACCCAACCACCTAAAATCCCTGACTTACTGCGCTTGCAGCCGGAAAAACTTCTGCGGCTCTGTGGGCGACACTTCGAACGGCGACGTTGCAGTTGTATTCGTTGTCCACGGACCGAGCACATTCGTCGCTTCGAGCAACACCCACCCATTCGGCCAGCTCAACGTCATCGTGTTGCCGTTCCAGGTGTTCGTCAGCGGCACCGGCGTTACAATTCCTGAGCCAATCACGGTCAGACTTCCGGCTGCTGTCGTTTCCGATTGGGCACCCGGTTGACCGGTCCATGACGCCGGAAAGTTCGCTGGATAAAGCGCATTCAATTCCGCCCAGGTGTAAGTACCCGGATTCAGTGCATTGCCATTGACCGTCACGTTCTTGAACGTGTGATCGCGAGTCAGATTGAGCCGCCCGTTCAAGATCAGATCGCCATCTGGATTCATGATCGGATAAGTCGTCTGCAACGCGCCTTGAGCCCCGACCGTAATCGTGTTCGTACCGAGCGCACCCGGAGAACTTCCCACCAGCGTCCCCAGCACAACATTCCAAGTACCGTTGAACGTGTTCGCCTCATTCGAAATATTCAGCGATGAAACGGTCGCAGGATTGAACGTCGATCCGGAATAAGCGCGATATTCGATCGTACCGCTTCCGGTCAGTTTGGCCTGAATCCGAATCGACCGCGCGCTGGTATCATCTGCAGCGAACACGGGGGTGTTAGCGCGAATTTCGATTTCACCGCCCAACACCGTATTGCCACCGGAATCCACGTAGTTGAAAATCTGTCCGCCGTTCATGATGAGTTTCGGAAAATTCACAATTCCGCCGTTCGACGTTTTCATAATCAACGCGCTGCTGCCGCTGCCAGGAATCGTTGTCGTGAAAACACCGTTACCCTGGAATTCCAGCGTGTTGCCGGGGAACGTCGAGTTTGCCGCGCCAGCCGGCGTGCGCAATGAGGTGTTCGCAGGACTGTAGTAAGCACTTCCCGGTTTCGACGCTGCCGAAACCGACGCCGGCAGTCCATCGCTCCACGTGGATGCAGTTTCCCAACTTTGACCGCTCGACTGCGCGAGCAGGTTCGTGATGTTTTCTGCTGGACTGATCGGATTGATAAACAGCGTCGCCGCCTGGCTCATCGCCGAACCATACGCGTTGTTCGCCACGAGCACGTACATCGTACCATTATCGGCCATCGAAAGATTGTTGATGGTAAGCGTCGGTGTTGTTGCACCACTGATGCGACTATCGTCCACGACATCGAAATAGTTCACGCCATCGGTGGTTTGCCATTGATACGTGAGTGGTTGACTGCCACTGACACCAGCAGTGAATGAAACGCTTTGTTGTTCATAACGCGTTTGATTGACCGGATCGAGCCAGACCACCGGCGCAAACGTTGAAACACCCGAACCCGCCGCATAAAGCGCTTCGAGTTCTTCTTGCGTCATCGTTTTGGCGTAAATGCCGACACCATCCAGCACGCCGTCAAATTGACGATTACCACCGAACGGATCTTCGCCGATGATCGTGTCCGCTCCAAAGTTCTGCACCACGTGCGTGTAATTTTGCGACGCTACCCGCACACCGGTGCTATCGAAGACGTAAACCGACGCATTGGTCGGACTGACCACCAATGCCACGAACGACCAGACACCCGGAGTCGGCGCCACGCCGGAGTTCCATAGATACGTTCCCGATTCGTTGTTCCAGGTGTAACCCAATGTGCGGCGCGATAAGGCATCGGTCGTTCCCGTGAAGTTGAAACCCGCCACTGTGCCGCCGCCGCGACAGAACACGATCCCGGCATTAGCCGCGACACTGCCGGGATTCATCCAAGCGGTGATCGTGATGGTGTTAGTATTAAGATTGAGCGGCGGCGCAGTTACGCGCGAACCGATTGCGAAGCCATACGTCCGCACCGCGGTATTGGTCAGATCAAAACCCGGAAGGCCATCGTTCGGCGTCGGACCAACCGTACCGAACAAGCCATTCTGAGCAACCGGGCCGTAAATCCCGTCCCTATCGCCCGCGAAATCATACGCTGCCGCTATGCCTGAACTAGGATCATTCCAATCGTCGAACATGTAGAGTGCCACCGGCTCAGCCGCAACCGCTGCCGCTTCGTAGCCGAACGGCGTAGCGAGCGTCAACGCCGCCGGACTGCTGGTCACCGAACCACTCACCGTCGAAACGATCACGTCATAATTGCCAAGTTCCGCCTCAGAAACATCACTGATTCGCAACACCGCTGTGTCCGCGCCGGAGAATTTTCCGCCATTCGACAGACTATCTCCATCTTTGCGCCACTGATAACTCGGCGAGTTGGTAATTTCCAATTCCACACTGAAATGTGCGAAGTATCCGGCATAAGCGCTGTCCGGCTCAGGCTGGCGCGTAATCACCGGCGTCAACACCATGCTCGTAATGACCAACTCAATCGTTTTAGTCGCCGTGTTGTTCGTCAAATAACCTTCCGGATTTCCCAACGGCGGCAGAGTTGCTGTCAACGCCGTCAAAACATTGTTGCCATCCACCAACCCCGGCGCTGCCGTCGTGTACTTAATCAAAGGCACACGCGCCGGCAGCACCCCCAGATTAGGCAAAGCAACTACGTTGATGTTATTGGCAAACCCGTCCGTTCCCAGCGTGCCGACGGTCAAGTTCGTCGTGGAGAAATCTGCGATCACCGTTCCGTTGTTCAGTGTGAACGCGCCGGCAGTGTAGAGCGCGCTGTCCACATTAGTGATCTCCAGCGTAGCGAAATTTTCCACCGTGATGCTGGAACTGCTGTCCAGCAACCCGGCACCGGTCAATCGCAGCGTATCACTACTGATAATCGTCGCCCCTGTGTAAGTGTTCGCTCCCGAGATTGTCAGCACACCGCCACCTTGCTTCGTCAAACCGCCTTCACCGGAAAGCACGTTGGTAATACCGACCGCGTATCCGCCCGTATCGAAAGTCAAACCGCCGCCGAGCAAGTTGATGGAATTCGCTCCGCCGATACCGCCGAAATTGCGGAAGAACGATGCGCTCTCAGCTAACGCAGTAATTTTACCACCATCAGCGTTAATGAACGCCGATCCTGAAGTTCGTTGAATACCAATCGTAGCAAGATTGCCACCGTTCAGATTCAGAATTCCCGTGGCGTTACCGGAATTATCCGCCATACGAATCACTTTGGCGGCGGCGTTACCGGCCTGCACAATCATGCTCGCGTTATCCTGAATCGTGAGCACACCAACCGGACTTTGCGAACCGCTCGCCGCGCGTCCGATGATGACGTCCGTGTTGCCGTTTGCCGCGCTGCTAATCCAACTCGCGTTATCCTTTAAAATCAACGTGCCCGATCCACCATTGTTACCGCCAATCCAGAGTTCGCGCGCCGCACCACCACCCGTGCCCTGGTTTTGCGTCACCTGCGCATCGCCGGAAACGGTCATGATGTTGTTC
Source organism: uncultured Verrucomicrobiota bacterium (assembly GCA_937894935.1). Taxonomy (GTDB): domain Bacteria; phylum Verrucomicrobiota; class Verrucomicrobiia; order Limisphaerales; family JADLHS01; genus JADLHS01. The sequence continues at coordinate 23,286 of CALAYC010000010.1, read as the reverse complement.
GTATTATTTGCCGACGATGAGCCGATGGTATGCTTACTCAAATTCAACACACCACCACTCACGTCCCAGGTTGTGTTCCCTGCAGCTACACGACTATCAGTTGTCACCGTCGTATAACCGCCGCTGACGGAAATTTTCCCGTAATTTCCGGTGATCTGAAAATTTGCGAGATTAGCCACCCCACCGCTGATAGAAACCAGCGCATTACTTCCCACCGACCGCAATGAGGTCGCATTCAACTCCCCACCGATGATGCGAATTTCTCCCGCTGCCGCGTCCGCGGTTGCAACCGTCACTACATCACCGTCTGTGATAACAGCCGCCGCGCCTTCGATGCTGTTAATTGCCGTGTCACCGGCGACCGGAGTGCCGTTATCAAACGGACTGGCGGTGTTGGTCCAGTTATTCGGATCAACAAACGACGCAGTTGCGGCTGTGTTGGTCCATTGGAATGTCGCTGCATTGACCGAACACGCGAGCAACAGGAGTGCGCTGTGACGGGCGACCAGCGTAGTAATTTTATTCTTGGTGAGTTTCATGGTGGATTCAGGAATTCAGACGTGAAGAACCAATCCCCTCGCGGCAAGCTCGCGAGAGTGGCTGAGATCGGTTCGTGCTGACATAGGTTGGCACTGAGCGTCGCACCCGGGGCTTTGAAGCGTCCATTACACGTTAGTGTAACGCCACAATTGCCCCGGGATTTTTCATAGCGACAACGAACAACTCTGCCTCGGCACGCACTCAGTTCCGCGATCGGCGCAACCGCAGCAACGCCAATCCGCCAAGTGCCGCGAGGGTCATGCTCGAAGGCTCGGGGACGGCGGTGGTGTAATTCAGAACGGGTTCATTACCGAGGTTCTCAACCGTCCCCAATCCGAGATACACCTGATCATGTATCGTCGAAGTCGTAATCAGAAAGGTGATGTCCGAGTTGTTGTTGGCGTTCAGAAAATCCACCAGCCCCGCGCCGGAAAAACTGATGGTGTCGCCGACGTTCGCGCTGTTCAGCAACGAAAAGGTCGCCAGCGGCGCACCGCCAAACAGCAAATCATCAAGGACGTTGTTATCCGGCTCATCTATAGTCGTGTAACCGGAATTCGCGTAAGTGATCGTCGCGGCATCAAACGCTTCGTTAAAACCGTCATCCGGAATTCCGAACAATTGCAATGTCATGTTCGCTTTGTTCGAAAACGAAGCGATTTTCAAATCCAGCGACGCGGACTCGACATTGCCCGCAGTCAATTCGCTACCATCAAAGCGCAGAAACGAAATGCGTTCGTTGGCGTTGTTGTTTTGATTTTTTACCAGCATTAGAGCTCCAGCCGAATTATTCGCCGTGCTATTGATCTGAACATATGTGTCAGCCACCGGCGTCAGCGATAAAGCGGACGCTTGAGAAGCAATGGCCATGCTGGCCACAACACCGAAACAGACAGAAGAAACGAAGGATGAGTGTCTCATATTGATTAGAGTTGTTTTGGTTACTGGTCTGATAATTTGCTCGCCCCGACAAATCTCCCGATGAACCAGCATCGCTGATTTATTCGCGGGTGAGGCAACGCGAGAACCATCTCATCAAGCCGAAGCAGAAATCCATTACACGTAAGTGTAACGGGTTGATGGAAATGACCGGAGTTGTTCGAACGAAAACGCAAATTCTCTGAACCCATTGGGCGTTTAATCGCTCAACGTTGCGACGATGCAGCGATGAATTCCAACACCTGACCGTCCTGAAGCAAGCGAGTGCGAAGTTTCACATACGCGACGTCCTGAACCGCCTGCTTCTCATCAATCGCCAGAACCGCCGCCGTCGCCGCCGACTGTCCCAGAATCATCAGCACGGGCTCCATGCGAATTGAACCAAACGCGATGTGCGAACTCGAAAGACACGCGGTCACAAAAAGATTATCCGCCTGCCCGCGCTTGGGCACCAATGCGCCGTACGCAATCTGATACGGCCCTCGTGTGGAAACGCCGATGTCACCTTCGTTCTGTACATAACCGTCCGGCGTGATGTAACGTTGCACGTTATGCGAATCGATCGTGTATGAGCCCATCCCGACCGGTTGTGGCGTGACGCGTTGCTTCAAAATATCCTGCTCGGTCATCACGTACGAACCGATCATGCGTCGCGCTTCGCGAATGTAGAGCTGATAAGGCCAGTGCCCGGTCGCGACAAATTCGTCTTTCGCCAAGCCCCATTGTTGCATCCGCTGTTGCACATCTTTCGGCACGCGCGGATCCGTCGCAATGAAATACAGCCAGCCTTGTTGGTAATTGCGATGCGCCCGAACAATCTCTTTCCGTCGCTCGTAACTCGCTTCGGGATAATCGTAGTTCGCGCCGATAAAATCGAAGCTCATCGGGCCGTGATTGTTCACGTCGGTCTTGCGATTCGGCAGCGGATCAAACTTCTGGAACGTCTCGCGCCATCCGGTGGCAAAGATACGCAGCAGGAGTTCATAGCGATTTGGATCGTAATCCTCCGGCTTGGAAATCGGCACGCGATTCTCCGGCAGATCGGTCAGACAAAGGCGATAGCAATACGCCTGTACTTTGTTGTCGCCCGCACCGAATTCACCCGGCGGCTCTGCGCTGACGCCCCAGATCAGACCGCTCGCAGGATCATCCGGAACGACATACGGACTCACCGATTGCTTGAGCACACCGAAGTGATGGCGATGATGCAGCACTCCGGTTTGCACCCCGTTCCATTTCTCGCCATAGACACTCTGCGCTTCGCGACCAACATGATAATCCACGCCTGCTGCTGCCATCAAATCGCCTTCATACGTCGCATCAATGAAAACCTGCGCCGCGAATTTTTTACCACTGAGCATCGTGATTTCAGTAATGCGCGCCCCGTTCTTTCGCACGCCGTTGGTGCGATCCAACCATTCGTCACGATGCACCGGAATCTGATACTCCTTGATAAACGACTCAAACACCTTCTCCGCGACACTCGGCTCGAAAACCCACATCGTCCGCGCGGAATCATCTTTGGCGCGAGTGCCCTGCCCGCGATTGCCGTACTGCTCGCGCGATTGCCATTTCCAGGCTTTCGGATCTTCGTAATGCTTCCAGACGCGATGATGAAATTCCCGCGCGATACCGCCGATAACCGCCGTATTTCCTGTGTCCGCAAACCCCAAACCGCTACTCGACATCCCGCCGATATGTTTGTCCGGCGTCACGATCACCACCGATTTTCCCATTCGCGCAGCCTGAACCGCAGCCGCAATTCCGCTCGGCGTACTGCCATAAATGCAAATGTCCCGCTCGACCACGTCCGCTCGGCAAACAACCACTGCGACGAAGAACAGGATAAAAAAATATTTCCGCACGGGATGATTGGAGTTCACGTGCGTTCTACCCTATTTGCTCAAAAATTTCACCACCGCTTCGGTGCGCGAACTGACCTGAAGTTTTTCGTAGATGTTATGACAATGCTTACGCACGGTCTCGATGTTCACGCCCAGCAAATCGGCAATTTCTTTGTACGGCAGCCCCTTGGAAAGCAGCTCCAACACCTCGCGCTCCCGAATTGAAAGCGGATGTTCCGCCCCCGAACGCGACGGTTGATAGTGAAAGTGCTGCACGATTTTTCGCGCAATCAGACTGTTGAGTGGCGAACCGCCTGCCGCCGCATCCCGCACCGCTTCCAACACCCGATCGCCCGAACCAGATCGCCCCTTGAGTAAATATCCCACCGCACCCGCGAGCAGCGACTTGAAAATCGCATCCACGTCTTCGTACACCGTTAACATGATGTAATGCGTTGTCGGCAACTGTCCTTTCAGGTGTCGCACGCAATCAATACCGCTCATCTTGGGAAGATTGATGTCCATCAGCACCACGTCCGGACGCAGACGCGGAATTTCCTCCAGCGCTGCTTCCGCAGAGCGATAACTACCGAGACAGGTGAAACCCGCGGCCGCTTGCAATTGATGCACCAATTGCTCGCGCACCAGGTTGTCATCCTCAACGACACACACGCGGATGACTCGATTCGGAGTCGTCTCGCGATTCTCTGGCTTGGCTATGACCATTCTCTTCATGTTGCCGCCGCATGACCGTTACCGCCAATTACACGACCGTGTAACTGTTTTCGCGCTACAATAAACTGCACCACTGTTCCCTTGCCCGGTGCGGATTCCAATTCCAACTTGCCGCCCACATCCTCCAACCGCCGCCGCATATTCGATAATCCATTCCCATCGCCACTGGTTTGAGTGGGATCAAAACCGCGACCGTTATCCGCCACCGCAATCGTCAACGCCGTTTCGTCCAACGCCAACGAAACCCGCGCTTCAGTCGCTGCGGCGTGCGTGGACACATTGTTAATCGCTTCACGCGTCGCGAGCACCAGGTTATGTCGCACCTCAGCACTGATGTGAATCTCCGGCAACACCATCGGCACATCGAGAATGCATCGCACTCCGGCCAGCGTCAGATGTTCCGCCGCGAATTGACTGAGATAGTTCGCCAGACTTTCCACCAGATCGTGGCGCGGGTTAATGGCCCAGACGATTTCATCAAGCGATTGAATCGTTTTCCGCGCCGTCGCCGGAATCATCCGGAAGTAACGATCTACTTCCTTCAAATCATTGCGCCCGTCATCAACACGTTGGCTCAGAAAAACAATCTGCGCCAGGTTCGCTCCCAAGTCGTCATGCAAATCTTTGGCAATGCGCGCGCGTTCCTGCTCCAACGCACTGCGTCGCTCCGTCTGTTCGCGCAATTGAATTTCCGCGGCGAGTTGTTGCGAACGTTCCTCGACCTGTTTACGCAGTTGTTTAATCCACACCAACGCCGCAAGAATGACCAACGCCATTCCGCCCATCACCGTCAATGCACGCTTCACCGTCCACCACGGCGGACGCGATAACACCACCACATCAGCCATCGACCGCGTCAACAATCGCACTGAAGCCACCCGCAAGCCGAGTTGCGCGTACGGCGTCGAATCCACCTGGCAAACTCCCGTCACCTGCAAACGACTTCCAGGCACAATCGCCATCGCCGCATCGGATTCCCGCGCCGGCACGAGGACCTGAATCGTGCGGTCATGCCATTCCAATGCCATCGCCACATGCGCCCCAATCGCATTTTGCCCGAGCAACACTCCTTCAACGACAGCCATCATGGAATCCGCGCGACCGTCGTTCAGTCCTGTTACTGTCGCGGTATAAATCGGAACGCTTTCTCCGCTGCTGATTTTCGTTGCCACCGCTTCCGTTAACACCGGCGAATAACTGCGCGTCTCCGGAAAACCCACCAATTGCACACGATCCCCCGGAGAAAATCTCAAATCCGCGCGCAACGGCGCATTCGTCGAGGGCGTGCGCATGAAAAGCCAGCGGGAACGACCGAATCGCGGATCCAACACCACATCTTCTTTCAACATCGCCATCGCACCGCCACTGTCGTCCTGAAGAAAAATTTTATGCCCTTCCTGCAATGTCACCACACCCTCCACTTTAACGCGATGATACGATTCCCGCGGCCCGCTCAAACCAAGCAAACTGCCAATCGGTCGCATCGGCAATTTTTCAGGATCGGCCGGCGGCTCGGTAACATCCACATGTTCGAGCGACGGAATCAGCAGATGCACGCCTTGAATTCGTGCGCGATCATCCAACGCCGTTACGCCCACGCCACGCACCCGCACCGCTGCGTCCACCAACTCTTTCACGCGCCCCGCAGCGCCAGCACTCACACTCGCAGTAACTTCCCGTCCATAACAAATCATCAGCAGATGCGCTCCGTCCGTCGAACGCACCACGCCTTCAACCTCAATCCACTGCGCATCAATCCGGCCACTCATCAACTGACTCAGCGACATCCGCTGCGGCTCCGGCCATTTACCCTTGCCCAACACCGTAACGCGATCAGCAGAAACAATCGGGTTTCCTGCATCGCTTAATCCGCCCCAACCTTCCACTTCCACGTAAGTACCGGGCTCAGTCACTTTGCGACCTTCGTTGCCTTGAAATGCGACCTGAACTCCAGCGGTCTCGTCCTGCATAAACGCGCCCATCAACTCGGTCACCACCCCACGAAAACGCACATGCGGACGACTCTGCAATTGCTCCTGCGTCAACCGCCGAATCTGTTCAATCTTCGTGAGCGTCGCGGGAAGCACATCAGGAGCGCTTCGGGTTGAAGTCGTTCCATTACGATTCCGCGCATCCATCAGCGTCACCGCATCCGCACCAGCCGTCCACAATCCGGAAGCCACCCAGATACCCCGATCGTTGAACCCACCTCGCACCACCCCACGAACAATCACGCGTGCCCCATTGGGCGGTAATTGAGCGAGTTCCGAAACACCGCGCCAATGCACGCGCATACTCGCACCGTCCTCATACACATCGAAGGATGCTTCGCCATTGCTCATCAGGCGATATTTCACCTCCCCTTCAATCTCCACCCATTTCAAATCTTCGCGCCGACTCAGCGGCTGCTCTACAACAATTGCTTCTGGTGTCGTCGCAGACCGCTCACCTCGCAATTGAATCCGTCCCTCCCGAAGCGCAATTCGGCCATCACTCCAAACACTCGTTCCGGAAATCAACACCGGCTGTCCCGGCAGCAAATCCTCTTCGCCTTGCAGGTCTGACAACTCCACGCATCCGGTAGAATCTGCCATGCTCAGTTCGCTCCCATTCCCCGTGCGCCCCACCACCACACTCATTAGTTCGACGCGATATCCGTCATTGGCGCGCGCCCGCAACGCCGTCAACTGACTGATGTTTGTCACCACGATCTCTGCCGGCGCGGCATACTGCCATTGCACCCAGGAAGCGCAGGTCGAACGGTCACGCGGTTTATTATCCAACCACTTCGTTTCCACCCGTCCATCGAATAATTTTATTGCCGTCTCCGAAGGCGGATTATCATCCAGACTCGTGATGTGATCGGTGAAAATCGGCACTGGATCCAAATCCGCTTCCGTTTCCCCCAACAACTCGATTTCTGCCAACTGCACGGAATTGGCCACTTTCGGATCGCGCACGAGATCGATTTGCAACCGGAACGTATCAAAGGTCGCCGGTTTACTCAGTTTGAAAACCCGCCGTTGATGACGTTCCGTGAAGACTTCCCGTTTCCGCGTGTCCACCGTAATCCACGTTTTGCCGCCATCGTTCGAACCAAGCAATCGCCAGTCCTGCGGATCGCGCTGTGGAAAATCATTTGCCGAAGTGAGCGCGTATTGATGAACCGTCTTTTTCAGTCGCGCCGCCGCGACCGCCTCCATTGTCAGTCCCAGCATCAACCCGATCGCGACAACAACCGCCACGCCACCTTGCTGCCGCGAAACAAGGCACGAAATCACCGCGTCAACGAGGGTTCGGATCAACTGCATGACTGCCTTGAGTGTAAGCGGCATCAGGTTGACCGCAACCAACAACCTGCAATCTGCTTCCCGAAAACAGGCGCGAAATAATTTTTCAACTATGGCCAACGCACCCGAAAAAACTTTTGTGGTTCAGTTGGGGTAATCGACAACGGCGAAGTCGCCGCAAGATTTGGCACCCATGGGCCGGATAAATTCGTCGCCTCCAACAACGTTCCTGTGTTCCAAATCAATTCCAGATTCGTCCCAGAAGAACCTCCGCCCAACTTCACCGCGGGCGCTGATGCCGGTTCAATCACCACAATGTTGTCCACTCGCAACGTCGTCGAAGCACGCGCCAATGTTCCGACAAAATTCGTCGTCGCCACCCATTGTCCTGCCGACCAGGAACGCGAAAAAGCCGTACCTGCGGCTGCGCCATTCAAATCTACCGCCACGCCACCCGCTGTAAGATTGGTCACTTCCATCGTCGCGGTACGCGTTGCGTCATCCAGCGTCACCGTCACGCGATACCAATCACTCGGATTCGCTGCCACGCCACTGGAATAAACTGTCCCGCCGGCAATCGTGTCGCGAAAACTGAAATACGAAACCCCGCCAATGTCATTCACGCCGGCAAACACCCCGCTCTCGCTTTGCGACAATAAACCATCGCCATTCAGATCAACAAATCCGGCGACTCCGGCTTTATTCCCCGCTGGCGCGAGTAGATCGAATCGGAACTTTTTGCCCAACGCCACATTCGTGTTCGCGCCAATGTAAGCATTGTTCGCGTCACCCGAACCCAATGCCTGTCCGCCGACATATAGCCCCGAACTGCTCGTCGCCACAATTGCTCCACGTCCGCCACTCGTTGATTGCGACCAGCCTTGTTGCCCGATGAACTCCGCGTTCACCGCGCCTGACGCAGTGGAATTCGCAACATTGCCTAATGCGTAATACGGCGACTCAAAATCAAAGCCGACGCCGCGCAATGAATTTGACGGCGCGACATATCGATTCGTAGGACTTTGATAAAACCACGCAACGATTCCACCTTCCACGGCAGCATTAACATTCAGAAAATCGGTAGCCGTCACAGTATCGCTCTCCGGAAAGGAACTCGTGTCGCGAATGTAATTCGCCTGATACGAAACACCGGGCGTTAGAAAGCTCAGCGGAATATTCCAGGTGCGCGCCGTTCCCGTATTCATTCCGGCGACGAACCATTCCGTTCCTTTACGTCGCGCGATCACGGCCGTTTGCCCAATCTGACTTTGCTCCAGCACAACGGTTTCATCCCACATCGAGGGAACATTTTTGATGACGAGCGCAAATGGACTTTGAGCAATGAGATCCGATCGTTCCGCCAACGTGATCAACGGACCGGGCATCGCAATCATCGACGCGACTTCAAACGCCACTGATCGTGCCCCGCGCAATCCCCCTTGTAACGCCAGCGGCGTGTAATCTGCAGGTCCGGCCAGAAACCGCACAAACACCGGCATCACATGCGAGAACGGTCCCGCATACTGTTCCTTGCCAAACACCGCTTCCACTTGAAGCAAATTCGGATACGTGCGGAATTGTCCGGTCGGCTTCGACGCGCCATGAAAATTCACAACCAATCGATACGCTGCTGCTTCGCGCAAAATATCTTCCTGCAATTTCACGCGCTCCTTCGCGGCCGGATGCACGCCACCGAAATCAAAGAAGTCAGCCTTGAACCCCGCCACGCCATAGTTGGTGAGCTGCTGAAAAAACGTTGCTCGCTGCACTGGCGTGTTCAACTCAGACGAGCGTTTCCACAACAACACTTTTACTCCGAGCGCCGTGGAATAGTTCACCACTTGTTGAACCTGCGGCCATGGATTGCCGCCATTCCATGACGACCACCCTTCGTCCACCGTATTGTATTCCCAGCCCAACTGTGCCGCCCAAAACGAATTCGTCATCGCGTTCGTCGCCGTGATGCCGCTGGCCGGTTTGTTCAACCAATCCCACACCGAACGCCCCGGCGCACACCAACTCGTCGCAGCGCCTTGCGGAAACAGCGTCGGATCAGGCGGCGGCGCCAAGCTCTCCACCAGATCATTATTCACCAGCGCATTCAAATCCGCGCCGATCATGATGACGTTCCACGGCGTGTTCGTGCTGATGGCATTAATAACTCCACCCGGAGCCCCCGTCGCGTTCGGCGGATACGCTACACGCAGTTCACGTCCGGAAGCGCTCGCCGATTTGATGAGATACGGATTCGGAAACGCGCCAAGGTTCGCCTCAGTCAACGCTAACCATCCGCTCGTCCCGGGTAACCTCACCGTCGCTGGCGGACCAATCGGAGCGTTGTTGGTCAAAGCATCAATCGTAGTACCAACGAAAACGTTTTCGTACACCGCCGTTCCGGGTTGATACCAGACCATACTTCCGGTCGGTAAAACAAAACTCGTCGCGTCCGCTGAAACCGTCAGCGTCTCTGTTCCGCTGAATTCATATCGCAACGCCGCCCCACCATTGAACGCGCGAACGTTCACTCGATAATTCAAACCGGACGCCGCGTGACTGACGATTACCCATCGCGCCTGATAATGATTCGTCGCAATCGTTTTAACGGCGTGACGCGATGGAAACGTTTCATTAGCCGCATAAGTTTCGCCTGCACTAATCGTCACACCCGCGCCCACATTCGTTCCATTTGCAACTAATCCCAACGCTGAGTTTTCCACCACAGTTACACCGCGATACGTGATCGCATAGGTTAAACTCCCCGCCGGTGCATCTACACTGATGACCACGTTTCCATCCGGACTGCTCACCGTCACCGCGAATGCCGCCCCCGGTCGCATCAAGAGCAGCACGAACGCTGACAAACTGAGAAATCGGATAAGACGTTTCCCCACGGGTTTAATGGTCGAATTGAAATCTTGAATATTCACAAAGTTAAACGTCCTCAGTTCAGAATTCATGGATAAATCAAACGGAAGAAAACGCTGCCTGCGCCGGCATCAATCGGGAATGTCAAACGATTGGTTAGCGTTGCATCCGGAACGTCAAACCAAGTCTCCGTCAATCCGACACCAAACGCATTGCTCTGCATTTGCAACCGCCAACCGATGTGATCTTCCGGCCACGAGATCGTGAGCGCCTGATTTTCAAATTGCATCGCGAGCTCTGTCGGCGTCGTTGAAACAGCAGACACAACCGCGAGCGAGCCGTCCACCGCAAGATTGTTCTGCCATAACAATCCCGGCAGCAGCTCCGGTAATGTCACCATCGCAAAACCGCTCACCGACTGATTGAACAACTGAAAGCGATCACCTGCTTGCAACGATGCTCCGACGTTGGTCACGATTAATGTGCCATTCGCCAGAATCTCGCCACCGACGATGAACTGATCGCTGTTCGGTTCCGAGTCGCGCTTAAGATCCATCACCGTTGTTCCGCCGAGAATCAGATTCTCGCTCACCGTCAACGCTCCGACTCCCGAGCCCGGCGACACCACCGCTCCCGACGCAATCTCCAACGTACCAACTACTGTTCCGCCACCGACAAATTTGCGCCCGCTGGGAACGACAAATTTCTGATCCGCTCGACCAACAACATCCAATGTTGCGCCGACAGAAATCTCAATCTCCGCGCTGCTGCTGATATCCGCTGAGTCCGTCAACGCCAACACTCCTGCGTTGACCACCGTCTTGCCGGTATAAGAGTTGGCGCTCACCAACGTGAGTCGTCCCGTGCCGATTTTTTTCAGCACTCCCGAACCACTCACGATGTTGGGGAACATCTGTTCCATCGGATTCGCGATAATGAGCACGCCGTGATTGGTCACATTGCCAATCACTCCGGCGTTCCGCGTCACAGCATCGCCTAGTTGCAGTGCGCCTCCTGAAATCAGCGTTCCCCCCGTCCACGTGTTTGTTCCTGCCAACGTGATGTTCCCTTGCCCGACTTTTGTCACCGCGACAGTCCCGACTCCGTTGCTGATCGCTCCATAAAACACCCCACCATCCGCATCGCCGTTACCGATGGACAATACACTTCTCGTTCCTGACGCATTATTGAGAATGCGTCCTCCAGTTCCGCTGAGATTACCGATGCTTTGACTCGTGCCATTCAAATTCAATGTCCCGAAACCGCGCCCGGCATTGGTGAAAGTCAACGCGCCCATAGGGCTTCCCAATGTTCCCGCAGCAGTGAGCTGCAATGTATGCGGCGCTTCGATTACCGTGCCGCCTGAATACGTGTTAACGCCGGAAAGAACCATCGTGCCGTTCAAGGGTGAACTCGCGCTTGCTCCGATTCGCAACGCGCCCTCGCCACCAATCAACGCCGGAAATGTAAACGTATTCCCCTGCGGATCGATTTTACCACCGCCTGCGCGCAATGTGACTTTGCCGCCAAGACTCGCGCTATTTCCTGCCCAGTTCGCCACTTCGCCACCGTCGAGAAATAGATCTGTTCCAATCGAAACAAATCGTCCGCCGGAAATATTCTTGAACGCCAGCACACCGCCGTTTGAAAGCGTGAGCGAACTGCCTGCAAAACTGTAATGCGCCGTCGTGGGCGGCGTGCGCAATGTTCGACCATTGGCAACGACGTAATGATTCGTCCACGAAGGCGGTTGGCCGTTGCTCCAGTTCAATGCCTGATTAAAACTCGTCGTGCCATTGGCGTCGCCGGAATTCAGAAAAACCACCGGACCGTCGGGGTTCTGAGTCGGCGGCAGCAGATTCACAATCAACACCGAGCCCCAGCAACCGAACGAATAACGCGTTCCTTCCGGCGTTCGATCCCACCATTTGGACCAGGAAAGATTGTCGCTCTCGCGCCGCATATTCCACGCGGCATTGGCATTCTGCTGCAACCAGAGTTGATACTCCGCTTGCAGCCCCCGCTCACGCATGAACCTCACCATCCATCGAACAAAGATGCCGTTGAAACCACCGAGATCATTGTGCTCATCGTAATTGGGCAATTGCCCACCCGTCCCCATGCTGTTCTTCACGTAGTTCGCCGCCAGAATCGCGTCGTTGGTGTATCCCAGAAAATTCGCCGCGCCGATGAACGTTCCAGAATTGTAAGTGATGGGCGTCGTATCCTTGTTGCCTGAAATGTTGTAACTGTCGTAAACCCGCCCTGTGTTCGTATCGAACAGATACGTGCGTTCCCACTGATACAAACTTTCCGCAATGTTGCGGTAATTGAGGTCGTTGTAGTTCTGGTAAATCAGATAAGCTGCAATTGCCGCCGGGCCGTTGACACATGCGTTTTTTGAAGTGTTCAACGGCGATTTCCACCACAGTCCGCCGCCAAGATCGCTCGACCACGCGCGGGCGTAACACGCATCGAAATTACTTTTAGCAACACTGCGATAAGTCGTATTGCCCGTGTATTGATACGCACGCGAACATGCGATCACCATCCACATGATGTCGTCGTTAAACTCATTCCAGATCCAACTTGTGCCGTAATCTGAAACGAAACCATTGTAGAGCTGCTGAAATTGCGTGAGATAAACCGTGTTGCTGGTTTGTTCGTAAAGATCGATCAGCATTTCCATTTGATTGGCGCGCCCCCAAAACCACGTCGTACCGCTTTCGGTTGTGTTCCGGAAATAACCGCGATTCCCCGATGTCGTGAAATAAAACGCATTGTTAAACGCCGTGAACATCGTCTGCCCATCCCCGGCCACATAGGCGGAAGCGTTAAACGAAACAACGTTTGAAATGCAACTCAGCAATGCAATCCAACGCAATGCACGCGTCAGAACACCGGCACGATTGCGATCGGACTGCCGGGGAGCGGCCTGATTCCGCGTGAGCGAAAAATCAAACGGCGCCGATGCTGACGTTGGTTCGCATTCCATGAATAACCAACCATCTCAGGAACGAACAACATCGAGCGCTCCGAGTGGGTTTTGCAGCTTGGCCGTTATACCGGAGAATCAACAATTACACCTTCGTGTAAGCGGCTTTGTGAGAGCTGGAAGAAGTTATCAAAGAAAACGCCCGGCTGATTAAAAATCAACCGAGCATTAAACAATACCCGTAATTGGAACGAAGGTTGAAGCAACCTTCGCAATCGGCCCGCAAATAACCGCGATTTATTCCGCCGACGCAACCTCGTCGTAAAGCCGGACGTCTGCTCGGATTTCCATTCCCTCTGTGCGATCGGCTTTCGGAGAAAGGTTGCGCACAAAGACCACGCGCTTGAAACCGCATTGCGCCAGCTTAGCACTGAACGTTTTCACCTTTTCGGCCTCGTGATCCTCGTTCGCGATGTAGCCAAAGCTGATCACCGCCAGATTTTTTTCCGGCAATGTTTGCGCGATTTGCTCAATGTCATCCAAGGTGAGCATGGCGCGGAACGAGCCTTCCATCTTCGCGGGTCGAATCGCATAGTTCGCGTCGTCCGACGAATGCGACACAATGAGATTGGCCGCCGAGGTTTCGCGAAAATACTTTACCTGCTTTTGATTAACGCTGGCACAGGACGCTCCCCCTACCGCGAGTGCTCCAATTAGAAAAAGTTTTTTGATTTCCATCTTTACGATGGATGCATTATCGGAAACTTCGCGCGCGACTTAACGCGCATTGTGCGCTGTCAGCGCCAGTAATTTCCTGGTGCAAAAATGCATCCTCCCGCAGATGGTTTTCAACTCCCGCCTCACCGCATTAAATTGAGCCACGAACCAGCTTGACGACAGCGGCGATAATGCCCGCGAGCCCCGCCAGCATTGAAAACACGCTGACGAATCCTCCTCGTGTGCCCGGTAGAAACGCTAACATTACGCCGATCATACCAGCAATAATCGCTATGACTGCAAATAGCAGTCCTAATACGCCTCCGCTCGCGAAACTCAGAAACGCGCAGAGCACGGCGACGATCGACACAATGCTGAAACTGGGACTTTGGCGAACTTCAGTTTTCATAACTACTCCTCAATTGATCTGTTATCTGAACAGATTTCGCCCATAGCATCGTGCCGCCAACCGCGTACGCCACTCCGGTTATCACCCCAACTCTGACGGCAGAAGTGACTCATCGCGCCTGCGCCAAAACCAACGTATGATGAAACGCGGCGAATTCGCCTTGGTTAATGACCAGAAGACCTACGTTTCGCGCGATGCAACTGTCGTGGCTCGAATTTGTGATCGGCTGCTGGCCACCTTTCAGATGGCTTCACTGATTTCGAATGAAGAAAGCCGCCGAGGTAACGAGGCGGAACGCGCCGAAAACTCTGGGAATGTCCGCCTCCTCATGCCGGCGGCGACAGCTCCGACGGAATCTGAAATCACTTCTAACTACCGCGCCGCAACAGAATTTCGCAGAACCAGAAAAAGAAACTGAAAAATCCCCGCTAAACCCGACACAACTGCGCGCCGGCTCCGCTCATTTCCATCGGCGGACACAACTCCAATGAAACGAGGCCTTGCGCCAACGCAAATCGCGTCAGACCGGCGATGCTGTGAATATCCAACTTGCGCATGATACGCTCCCGATGCGTTTCCACCGTGCGCACGCCGATGTTCAAATACACGGCAATTTCTTTATTGCTGAGGCCATTGGCAATTTGCGTCAGCACCTCCCGCTCACGATTTGTCAACCGCGCGAGCATCGAATCCGTCGTATTATTTCCGCCCACTACCTGATTCAACGCCACACGGGCGACCTCAGGACTGAAATACGTTCCGCCGTTAAAAACAGCTTCGATCGCCTGTTGCAATTCTTCGGTCGGCGATTCCTTCAGAATAAACCCACGCGCTCCACTCTGAAGAATGCGCATCACGCTCTGTGTGTTTGAAAACATCGAGAGAATCAGCACCTTCACCTCGGGCATTTCTTTGCGCAGCAAATCCGTCACCGTTAACCCGTTCATGTGCGGCATATCGATATCCATCAGCAATACGTCCGGCTGCAACAGTCGTGTCTTATTCAACGCCTCTCGACCATCACCAGCCTCACCTACGATTTGAATTCCTGGCGCTTGGCCAAGACACATTCGCAGCCCACGACGCACGATAGGGTGATCGTCCACAAGCAAAATTCGAATCGGTGAATTCATGTAAGCCTCAAAGTTGTGATTCGCTCCGGTTTTTAGATTTAAATGCGAGCCGGCGACACGCACGGTAAGGAGTGATTCGCGACGGCCTGCTCCGGAACTTTCACCCGGCCTGCTTGAGTTCGAGTCTGCCGCAAGTAGAGAACGCTCCAGCCGATGACGTCGAAGGCCAAAACTGAATACGCGAGCACTTTAATTTGAAACAAAACCATCGGGTCCATTTTCATCACTCCTTGTTAACTGGTTGCCAACTGACTGCTCCACCGATAAGCGCAAACGTCGTGATAGACAATTGAGGCTACCCCGGTACCGCGGCCCCGGGACGACCGTAAAATTTCCCCCGGGTCGCCCCCGGGAGGTGCAGTTTTTCGCGACAAAACCTTGGCGCTAAAAACATCAGTTAACGCCGCAGAAACCGCCGGGAAGTTGCTTCCGGAATCTGATTGAAAACGCCCGTGTTCCGCCGCACACTTTTTCCATGAGTAAGTCTGTATTTACCGGGCCGGTTTACGTGGTACGCGATAACATTGACACGGATCAGATCATTTCCGCGCAATACCTGAATCTCGTACCGACCATTCCCGAGGAATATGAAAAACTCGGCAGCTACGCGCTCGCCGGCCTGCCGGAATCGCTTTATCCCACTCGCTACGTCAAAGAAGGCCAACTCGACAGCGATTATCCGATCGTCGTCGCCGGCAAGAATTTCGGCTGCGGCAGTTCCCGTGAACACGCCCCCATCGCCATGGGCTCGGCGAATTGCGAAATCGTATTGGCGGAAAGTTTCGCGCGCATCTTCTTCCGCAACTGCGTCGCCACGGGTGAACTTTATCCCTGCGAAATTACCGAGCGCCTCTGCGACGTCCTCAAAACCGGCGACGTCGTCACCGTGGACCTCGACAAAGCCACGGTCACTGTTCAGGCGACCGGGAAAGTTTACTCGTTCAAAGCGCTCGGCGATGTGCGTCCGGTCGTGGATGCCGGCGGTATTTTCAATTACGCCCGCAACAGTGGCATGATTGCGAAGTAACGCCGCAATGAATCTGCTTCCTTATCCCCGCTCGCTCAAACGGCTGGCGGGGACTTTTACTTTGCCGAAGACGCGACCACTGGATGCTATTCAATTCACACGCAGTAACACGGCCCCAAATCACCCCGAAGGTTACTCGCTGACAATCGATCGCAATGGGGTGCGCGTGGATTATCGCGAAACCGGTGGATTGCGTGCCGCTGGAGCAACTTTGCGACAACTGCTCCGCGAATACGGCCGCCGCCTGCCCTGCCTCAAGATCCGCGATTGGCCGGATTTTGCACGGCGTGGCGTCATGCTCGACATCTCACGCGGACGCGTGCCGAATCTGGAGACGTTGCTCGACCTCGTCGAACGACTCGCGGATTTCAAGATTAACGAACTTCAACTCTACACTGAGCACACCTTCGCCTATTACAATTACCGATCGGTCTGGCAAAACTGGGGCGCGCTGACAGCCGCAGAAATTCGCACGCTGGACAAACGTTGTCGCGAGCTGGGTATTGACCTCGTGCCAAATCAGAATTCATTCGGTCATCTGCGCTATTTCCTCGAGCATCCGAAACTGAAAAAACTCGCTGAGGTATCTGAACCTTACGAAGGTTCAACCGGAGATTTTCTGCGCTATCCCACCACACTCGCACCAAATCATCCTGGCACGCTTGAATTCATTCGGGAGCTTTACGACGAATTGTTGCCGAACTTTTCCAGCCAATATTTCAACGTCGGCTGCGATGAAACGTGGGATTTAGGGCGCGGCCAAAGCAAAAAACTGTGCGAACGACGCGGCAAAGGCCGGGTGTATTTGGATTTCCTGAAGCAGATCGAGCGTGAAGTTTCAAAACGTGGCCGCACGATGATGTTCTGGGGCGACATCATTCTGAATCATCCGGAGCTTCTCCCGCTTTTGCCGAAAAATGTTATCGCGTTGAATTGGGGTTACGAAGCCACTCATCCGTTCGGGCGCGAGACCGCCACATTCGCTAAATCGAAAATCCCGTTCTACGTCTGCCCTGGCACCGCGACGTGGATGACCTTGCTCGGACGCCACGATACAGCTTTCGCGAATCTTCGTCTCGCCGCCGTAGCCGGACAGAAAAACGGCGCGCTTGGTTATCTGAATACGGATTGGGGCGACGGCGGTCATCCGCAACCGCTCGCAGTGAGTTGGCCGCTCTACGTCGTTGGCGCGGCACACTCATGGTGCAGCAAAACGTTCGACGAAAAACTTCTCGCTCCAGTGCTGAGTCGAGATGTGTATCATGACTCGACGCAACGAATCGCTGACGCAGCAATCGCGCTCGGGTTCGCACATCGAAAGTTCAATTACTTGGAATCCAACGTTACGCCATTCGGTGCCGTCATCGCCGCACCACCGCCAGAAACGCGAGAGTTATTTTGTCGCAGCGGCCTGAAGTATTACGCGCGAATTGAAGCGAAGAATATTCGCGCCGCCTTAGCGGAAGTTGAAAAACAACGTCGCAATATTGCCAAAGCCAAACCGGCCACGGACGCGGGCGCTGTTCTGCAACAGGAACTCGATCTCGCGGCCCGCATGGCGGCAGAATCCTGTCACATCATGCTTTGGCAACAGGCTCTCGCTGCTGGGCACACCACAGTAGCAAAACAGTTGGCTCGCCGCGGCATTGCCGCATTGCGACAGATCGATCGCGACTTCAAGGCGTATTGGCCGACGCGGAACAAAGCCACGCCAGCCAAATGCAGTTCGTTTCTCCAATGGCGAATCGAAGATTATCGCCGCGGGAAATTACATTTCCCGCCGGAAGTCGCTCGCGTCGTCCAAGCGAAAACCTACGCGGCAGAATAAGATCTCAGAACACCTTAGAACGCCGGCGTTACTTCAATCTTGTTACCCGGCGTCGCGACCAGATCTTCGCCCTTGGCCCAAACAGTGTCGTTGAGCAGCAACTTGAACTGCAGCTTCTCTTTCGCGGGAACGGTCAAGCGCCACGTCTGAGAATCCACGTTCTCCAGCGGAATACCGCGCTCCCACGAAAGCCCTTCGCCTTGACCGCGCACGAATAGATTGTTGCCAAAGCCGACGTCAATCTTCGCTTCGATCGTCACCGGCGCAGCAGCCGTGATAACCGGCGATGCCGCCGGAGTTGCGGATTTGACGGGAGCGGGCGTCGGAGCAGCAGATGCAGGAACGGGCGCTGATTTCGTCGGACTCGTTGCCGGCAACGCAGCAACGGGAGCGGTTGCGGTTTTGGTTGAAATCGCAGAAGCCTTAGTGCTATTGCGAGCGCTGGAGGCTCCGTTCTTCGAGGCAGATTTTCTGGTGGCTTTTTTCATAGATTTCACAAGTTCAATTCAGTTCATTTCTTTGCAGTCTGACAAATGGAAGACAGCGGCGATTATCAGGCCAAGGGGGAATGCCGCGCCTCAGCCGGATTAAGCTATGGCCGTGCCAGTGGTTCAGCTGGCAATCTGAAGGTCTGAACCCACCAGAAGTGATTTTGCAAATCAGACGCGGGCTGTCAATGCCTCACCCATGCGCAGAAGTGTGCGCACTCCAGCCTCAGATTCGGCTTCAGCGTAAATGCGCAAAATCGGTTCCGTCCCGGAGCCACGCAGCATCAGCCAAGAACCGTTCGCAGCGACGAATTTTACTCCGTCGAACGATTTCACTTCTGTCACTGGCGACTTCAGCAATTTGGCCGGCGGATTTTCTTTGAGGAATTCCATCAAAGCGCCGCGCTTCTCCAACGGGAAATGTGTATCAATGCGACCGTAGCGATGCGGGCCGAATTCTTTTTCCAACTTCGCCACCAACTTCGGCAACGGTTTGCGTTCCACGGCGAGCATTTCCAATAACATCAATCCTGCCGCAATACCATCGCGCTCGGGAATGTGCCCGGGGAAACCGATTCCGCCGCTCTCTTCTGCGCCCAGCAGCACATCGCCTTTCAACATTTCGGCACAGATGTATTTGAAACCAACGCCCGTTTCGACAAGTTCCAGGCCGTACGCCTGACACATTTTGTCGAGCATCGAAGTCGTCGTGAGGGCCTTAACCACCCGACCTTTTCCGCGGCGATTCTGATAAAAATGATGCAGCAACAGGCAAATTAAAATGTGCGTGGTCAGATAATTCCCTCGCCCGTCCATGCCACCGACGCGATCTGCATCCCCATCCGTCACGAGACACAAATCATGCGGATGCTTTTTCAGATAAGCCTGACTACGTACGTAATTGGCTTCAATGGGCTCGGGATTGATTCCGCCGAACAATGGATCGTGCGCGGCATTCAACGTCGTCACTTTGCAGGTTGTTCCGGCCAACAATTCCTCAAAACAACCCGCGCCAACCCCGAACAACGCTTCATGCGCGAACTTCAACTTCGATTTCGCAATCAACTTGAAGTCCACCAGTCTTTTCAACGCCGCGTAATGCGCTGGCCGCACATCTTTCACCGTCACCTGCCTGGCTCTCACTGCGTCCGCAATCGGAATATGGCGGACCGGATTTTTATCCACCCAGCTTTCGACGCCTTTGCAGGTTTCCGGATCGCTTGATCCGCCGTAATGCGACTTGAGTTTAAATCCGTTGAAAATCGGCGGATTATGGCTCGCGGTAATCATCACTCCACCGATGGCGCGTTGCGCTTTCACGGCGTAAGACACAGAAGGCGTCGGCGTCGGTTGCGGCGTCAGTGTAACGCGAAATCCGTTAGCCGCGAAAATTTCGGCCGCATGCCGCGCAAATTCATTCGAAAGAAAACGCCGGTCGTAGCCCACGACCACTTTTTTCTCCGTGCCGGAGACCGGATTCGCATTCCAGTAATCGGCCGTCGCCTGAGCAACGCGACCGACATTGGCAAACGTAAATTCTTCCGCGATTACTGCGCGCCATCCATCCGTGCCGAATTTGATTTTGCTCATGAAATTAAACCTTCAGGTCTGCCAGTGCGGGGTCGTGGTCATGCGCGACTTTGCGCATCTTCGCCACCGCCTGTTTCAAACTGCGCGCCGCAAACAACGCGCTGCCGCTGACAAAAACATCCGCTCCCGCTCGCGCACATTCGCCCACGGTTTGCAGATTCACGCCACCATCGACGCCGATAGTATAATTCAAATTCTTTTCGCGGCGCCATGAATTCGCCTGTTGAATCTTCGGCAGCGTTTCATAAATAAAATCCTGTCCGCCGAATCCGGGATTCACGGTCATCACGAGCAGATGATCGATTTTTTCCAAATACGGTTTCGCCAACGTAATGTCTGTGGGCGGGTTGATCGCAAGTCCCACCTTTTTCCCCAGCGACCGAATCTTCCACAGCAACGGTGTAACCGCCGATCCGAGTTCAACGTGAATGATGATTTGATCCGCTCCGGCTTTTGCAAACGGTTCGAGCAAAATTTCCGGACGCGAACACATCAGATGCACATCGAAGAACAGCTTCGTGAGTGGACGGAGCGTTTTGACGAGATGCGGGCCGAACGAAATGTTCGGGACGAAATGCCCATCCATGATGTCCAGATGCAACCATTCCGCGCCGGATTTCCCAGCGCGGACGGTATCTTTGGCAAAGTTCCCGAAATCGGCAGCGAGCAGCGACGGCGCGATGATCATGCGCGAGCAGCTTACTTAGATCGGGTCTTGTGACGGAAGCTGGATTTTCGCCGCTGGCGCAGGCGCCGGCGTACCCAGGCCCGGCAAGGTCGGCGGATTCGGCTTCGGCGGCGCTTCGGGCAACGGCGTACCCGCAGGTGCGCCCATCATTGGACCGGAATCTGTCGGCTTTTGCGGCGGAGTAAATTTGCCCGTACGCACAATTTCTTCGACCTGCGCGCCATCGAGCGTTTCATACTCCAGCAACGCGTTCGCAATCATCTCCAACTTGTCGCGATGCGTGTCAATCAGCTCTTTCGCTTTCTTATACGCTTCGTCGATGATGCGTTTAACTTCGTTATCAATTTCCTGCGCGGTTTGTTCGCTGTAATCTTTCGTGCGCATCATGTCGCGACCGAGGAAAACATATTCCTGCGCCTCGCCATAAAGCACGTTGCCAAGCTTCTCGCTCATGCCCCAATGCATGATCATCGCCTTGGCCATCGAAGTCGCCTGCTGAATGTCGCTCGCCGCGCCGCTGGAGATGTCGTCCACCACCAGTTCCTCGGCAATACGACCTGCCATCGTCATCACAATCGTGTCGATGGCCTGCTTCTTTCGCATGTTCAACACGTCCTCTTTAGGCAACGACATCGTCACACCCAACGCTCGACCGCGCGGAATGATTGTGACTTTGTGCAATGGATGCGTGTGCTCAAGCAACACGTTAACGAGCGCGTGGCCGGCTTCGTGCCAGGCCGTGGCGCGTTTCTCTTCGTCACTCATCGCCATGCTGCGACGTTCGCGTCCCCAACGCACTTTATCGCGCGCCTCTTCAAGTTCAGCCATGCCGATGCCCTTCTTATTGGTGCGAGCGGCAAGGAGCGCGGCTTCGTTCAACAAATTCGCGAGTTCGGCACCGGAATATCCCGGCGTACCTCGAGCGATAATGGACAAATCCACTTCGGGCAGAAGCTTCACGTTCTTGGCGTGAACTTTCAAAATCGCTTCGCGCCCGCGCACATCAGGAAGATTGACGGTGACCTGTCGATCAAAACGTCCCGGACGCAACAACGCCGGATCCAGCACGTCGGGACGATTGGTCGCCGCGATGATGATAATACCTTCCTGCGTATCGAAACCGTCCATCTCGACGAGCAACGCATTGAGCGTTTGCTCGCGTTCATCGTTTCCACCGCCGAGGCCGTGACCGCGCGAACGCCCGACTGCGTCAATTTCGTCAATGAACACCAGGCAAGGCGTATTCTTGCGGGCCTGATCAAACATATCCCGCACGCGGCTCGCGCCGACGCCGACGAACATTTCGACAAAGTCCGAACCGCTGATGCTGAAGAACGCCGCATCAGCTTCACCGGCGATGGCTTTTGCGAGCAACGTTTTGCCAGTGCCGGGCGGTCCAATCATCAACACGCCTTTCGGAATGCGTCCACCGAGACGTTGAAACTTCTTCGGATCTTTGAGGAACTCGACGAGTTCCGAAACTTCTTCGATGGCTTCGTCCACGCCTGCGACGTCTTTAAACGTTGTTTTATTGCGTTCCTTGGCTAACAACCGCGCCTTGCTCTTACCGAAACTCAACGCGCCTTTGCCAGCCATGCGAATCGGACGGATGAAGAAGAACCAGATGAGGAAAACCATCACCAACAGGAACAACACGTTCATGCCGATATTGAACAACAACGCACTCGTTTCCCGCGGCTCAATCTCTTTATATTTACGCAACTGATCCGCGAACGATTCCGTCATGAACACCTTGGTTTTGAAAGGTGTCACTGCCGGTTGACCATTGGGGTCGGTGATTTTTTCGCCCGCCGCATTCAGCGTGTAGAACGAGCCGGTAATTTCCGTTAACGAAGATTGCTGCCCGAAACTCACCTTGGCACTGGCGACCAGATTGGATTCCAGCAAATTGACAAAGTCGTATTGCGAAATCTCCTTTTGATTCGTCTCTCCCAGCTTTCCTTTCATGGTGAAGAGCAGCACCATGCCACCGAGGATCGCAATCCAGACCGCAATGGTGCTGGGTTGCATTCGTCCTCCGTTGGTCGGCTTACGATTGTTCTTGTCGTCTCCGTTCATCTTCTTGTCTTCAGCCATGATAATTCGTGAAAAAAGTAGCATGGCGGCAAATGCCCCGCAATGCAGGACTTCCGCTGCTACCGCTCTAAAAACCGCCAAATCAGCCTCCGTCGCGTCCCGTCCGTCAGCTTGAATCGCTCTCCAATCCGCAGCCCCTCAATCCAAAAAATCTCTCCCGC
>CALAYC010000009.1 GCA_937894935.1 uncultured Verrucomicrobiota bacterium | reverse complement strand
CTGGCCATTGATGATTTATCCGTGACCTGGTCACCTGTAACAACTCAACGCTAAACAGCGCGTCAGTTTATTCGCACGACGCGATAGAATCGATTCCCATTCGAAGTGTCTTGCGTCCAGGTGGTGGTGTTTCCATTGGCGGTGATGGTGTCGCCCTGCAATTGCCACGAGCCAGTCTGCAAACTTGTGCGGGTTTGCACCTGATAATTTACACCGACGGCGCTGGGCCATTCGAGACGAATAGAGTTGGGCGGTTGAAATGTGATGCGGACGGGAAACGGGGTAGGCGCGGGCAGAAACGTCGCCGTGGCGTTGTTCGGTGAGCCGAGGAGATAAGTGGAATGATTCGCAAGCGTCACGGTGAGATTGTGCGGTTGAACGCCGGTGGAATTGGTGAGCGCGACGATGGTCATCGTGGCGGAAGATTGGCCGGCGGGGATGGTGAGACTTTCCGGCATATCGCCTTCGGGCCGACGATAATCAATCCATTTTATGGCTGAGCCGCTTAACTGAAATTGCACCGTCAGGTCAGTGCTCGTGTTGCCAACTCGCGTAAAGGTGAATGACGCGGTATCACTCGTGCCGACGGTTGCAGTGGCATCGTTCGCGATGACTGTCAGCGTGGCGGGGGCGAAGTCGCCGAGTGCTTTATTTAGATTCAATCGTCCGCCAGTGACGCATTTACCGGCCAATTGCGGAAGTGGATCAACGTTGTTCAGGACGCGCGCGATGATCTGTTGATAGGATTCGTTCGGATAACGCGCCCACACCAGCGCACAAGCGCCTGCGACCATCGGCACGGACATGGACGTGCCGGAAAGGACGTTGTAATCCGTGTCGCTACCGTTCCAACACGAGAAGATCGCGTCACCGGGGGCGCCGAGATCGACGCTGTTCGCGCCGTACGACGAAAACGCGGCGCGCTCATCGCGACGAGTTGTGGCCGCAACAGAAATGATATTGTCCAAAGTGAAACTGGCGGGATAGAGCGGGAAGACGTCGAGATTGCGATTTTCGTTTCCGGCGGCGCAAACGACGATAATGCCGACGGCGCGAGCGCTGTTAATAGCGTCGAAGAGCGCCTGAGAATTGTACTCCGGTTCGCCCCAACTCAGGTTGATGATTTTCGCGCCTTTGCTGCGTGCGTAATTTATGCATTCGATGGCGTCGGACAATGCGCCGTCGCCAGCGGAATTTTGATAGCGACACGCCATGATTTGCACCTGCCAACAAATGCCTGCAACGCCGACTCCATTGTTGCCGCGTGCGCCGATAATTCCCGCGACGTGCGTACCGTGACCGTAATCGTCGTTTGGATTGCTATTATCAGCGAACGCGTTAATGCCGAAAATGTCATCCACGTAACCATTTCCATCGTCGTCGAGACCGTTGAGAATTTCGTTCGGATTACGCCACATGTTCTCGGCGAGATCGTGATGCGTATAACGCACGCCACTGTCGATCACAGCGACGATAATTCCCGCGGCGCTGGTTTGTTTATCCCACGCAGGCAGCGCTTTGATGTCTGCGCCGGCGATTCCGTTTTGTTGGCCGACATTGTTGAGATGCCACAGGTTTCCGTTGAGATAATAGAGGTCGTTGGGCGCGGCTTGAGCGCGAACAGTGCGATCCAATTCGGCGTAAGCGACGGCGTCGTTCTGCTGATATTGCGCGAGCAGAGCAGTGCGAGAGATGCTCGGAGGCATCGAAACAATTTCCAGATCGCCGAACGCAGGGAAAGTTTTCAACACGCGAACTCCGAGCGCTTGATGCAAGGTTGCCAGCGAGCGGCCGGGCTTGGGTTTAACCAGCAGTCGATTGGTAGGCGGTGGGTTTGAGATCGGGGTTTGTGAATCTGAAAGCGCGTTGTTGCTCATGCTCGTTACGCAGAAACACCAAAGCAGAAGCGTCAGATAGAAAAATCCGTGACGAAAACATTTCGAGGGTGGTGACAATCGAGTGAGTTGGTTCACGGCTGAGAACGAATGGGAAGGTTGCGCTGAGTGAATGTGGTCATGGTGACAGATTCCGGTGGATGCACTGGAGCGGGGGCGAGATGCGGATTGATAGCGCGCGAGTAAACCGCGAGCGTTTGTGTCGCAGTTTGTTGCCAGTCGAACTGGCGACTCCATTCGATTCCGGCGCGTCGGAGTTTGGTTCGCAGGTTATCGTCCTTGCTCAGTTGTTCCAGCGCACGACTCATTTCGGCGATGTTCTCCGGATTGATGATTAAAGCGGCGTTGCCACTGACTTCGGCTAGTGCGCCGCGAGCGGAGCACAGAACCGGACTGCCGCTGGCCATTGCTTCGAGCACGGGCAAACCGAATCCTTCATGAAGCGACGGGAAAACAGTTGTTTCAGCGGCGCGATAGAGCGTTGGCAAATCAGCGGCGCTGACGAAACCGAGTGAACGGATGTCCGCGCGAACCGGCGAGGCAGCGATGGCGGCGTGAATCGCGTCAGCACCGTGCCAATCGCTGCCGGCGAAGACGAGTTGCCAGGGCGAACGGGTTTTGGACTTGAACAACTCAAACGCTTTGAGGAGGCGAAGATGGTTTTTAGCCGGATGTTCGAGGCGCGCGACGTAGAGAAAAAACGGCTGCGTCAAACCGAAGCGTTGTTGGCAGAAGGTTTTCGCTGACGAAGGATCGTCGGAAGTGAAACGTTCGAGATCAATGCCGTGATGAATGACGTTGATGCGCGAGTCAGGAATGCGCCAGAAGCGCCGCATGTCTTCAGCGGTATTTCGGCTGACGGCGATTAATCCGTCCTGGCGGCGCGCAAGATGGCCGACGACGTATCGGGCATAGAACATTCGTTTCCAATCGTATTTTCGCGCCACATGAAATGCCGCCAGATCGTGAACTGTGGCGACGCGTGGACAGGGAGCGCGCCACATCATGCGGCGATAACTCGGGACATGCAGCACGTGGAGGCGATGCCGACGCGCGAGTTGCGGCAGAACGGTCTGATGCCAAAGAACGTTGCGAACCGCCGAACGAAAACGTTCCGAGACGGTAATCAATTCCATCCGGTTGCGAACGAAATCGAAGAGCGGAAGGTCATGCTTGAGCACGAAGAGAACAAACTGATGTTCGCGATGTTGAGCCAGTGCGCGCAGCAGCGAGAACACGTATTGCGCAACGCCGGTTTGGCCGCGCTGAATTACTGATGTCGTCAGGCCGATTTTCATGAGGTCAGCCTTTGTTGTGATGGCGTTGAGCTGAGAGGGTTTTCACGCGGCGGATTCATTGAGATGAAAAAGAAATCTCGGACGCGTTGCGTGCGGAAAACTTGTTCGACGGCGGCGCTGGGATGGAGCAGCAGAAAATTCTGGCGCGACGCGCGAAATGATTTTTGCCAACGCAACAAAGCGGCAACGGCGGTGCTGTCGATGTGTTGAACCTGATCAAGTTGCAAGGCGAGTGATTGCGTTGGGGTTGAGCCGATGCGGGCCTGAATCTGAGCGACGACGATTTGGTTGAAGCGATGAGGCGCGCGAAGAATTAACCAGTTATCCGATGACGAATCGCGGGTTAATTCGGAATTGTGACTGTTGAGTTGAATCGTTGCGACAGTTTCGTGAGCGCTCGTTTTTTTTGTTCGCAGAAGAACCAATTGCTGTGCGAGCGCGCCGGAGAAGTGCCAGAGATCGGTAGCATATCGAGTCAACAAACGTCGCGGTTCTTGAGCGAGGCGAAACAACCATTCCGCGCCGCAGCGTTGTATCCAGCGCGGCGCGCGTTTTACGCGACCCGCAAGAAAATCGATCGTTGCTCCGACACCAATGCAGACGGGGATGTTGAGTGCGAGAAGATTTAGCGCGATCCATTTCTCCGCTTTCGGACAACCGAATGCGACGAACAACAAATCCGGTCGGGTATCGCGAATCTGCCAAACTAACTCCGCATCCATCTGCTCCAGCGGACGAATTGGCGGCGCGGCGTGACCGGCGATGATGACATGCGGGAATTGGCGACGAACGGTGGCGACGGCGGTTTCGTTGGATTCCGGCGAGCCACCGAGAAAATAGACGCGTTGCTGTTTTTTGTTTGCGACTCGCAGCAGCTCGGGAACGAGGTCCGAGCCGGCGACGCGTTCCGGTAAAGCATTTCCCAGCCAGCGCGACGCCCAGACGAGCGGTGTGCCGTCGCACAAAACGAGATCGGCGTTAACGAGAATGCGACGCAGTTCCGCGTCGCGCCGCGCCTGCACGAGAAAATCGACATTGGCGGTGACCACTTGATGTGGTTTTCGCGCGGCGATGAAGTTTTGAATGCGTGCGACGGCTTGCGGCAACGTCACGGAA
>CALAYC010000008.1 GCA_937894935.1 uncultured Verrucomicrobiota bacterium | reverse complement strand
TTCACCATTTTCTTCGGAACGATGATGACTTTCTTGATGGTTTTACCATCGAGGAAAACCTTCACTTTTTCCGAAGCTTTGGCGGCGGATTCCAGCGCGGCATTATCCGCATCGACGGGAACTTTGATGACGTCACGGCGCTTGCCATTCACCGAAACGGGAATTTCAATCTCGCTCTCAATCAGCAGGGCCGGATCGAACTTCGGCCATTCAGCGTAAGCGAGCGATGGCGCGCGCTGGCCGAATGTGGAATGCAGACGCGCCCACAATTCCTCGGCGAGATGCGGTGCGAACGGCGCGAGCAATTGCAGAAACGTCTTCATCACCGACAACGGTTTCGTTTGCCAGGTGTTGGCTTCGTTGACGAAAACCATCATGGCTGAAATGGCGGTGTTGAAGCGCAAACCGTCGAGGTCTTCGGTGACCTTCTTGATGCATGCGTGCAGCGTTTTGAGCTGAGTCGGTGTCGCGGCGACGTCGGTGATGGCACTGTCGAGGAGGATGTGATCGAGCAGTTCGAGGCTTGGCGTTGCTGCGGTGGTTTCCGCCTGTTCAAACGCCGTCTCGGATTTTTCGTCCACGAACAGACGCCAGACGCGACCGAGGAAACGGTAAACGCCTTCAACGCCCTTGGTGCTCCACGGTTTGGTATCCTGAAGCGGGCCCATGAACATTTCGTAAAGGCGGAAGGCGTCCGCGCCGAATTCCTTCAGGATGTCGTCGGGATTCACCACGTTGCCGCGGGACTTGGACATCTTCTGGCCGTCTTCGCCGAGAATGAGGCCCTGGTTGACGAGTTTGAAGAACGGCTCCGGCGTGGAGACGTAGCCGAGGTCGTAAAGCACCTTGTGCCAGAACCGCGCGTAGAGCAGGTGAAGAACGGCGTGTTCCGTGCCGCCGACGTATAAATCAACTCCGGCGGTAGCAGCGGACGAGAGTCCGCTCTGACTTCCTTTTGAATGGAGCGAACTGACGTTCGCAGCTACAGGAGCAGAACCCATCCAATAACTTTCCGCCTCCTTGCCGACGAACGCGGCCGAATTTTTCGCGTCGAGATAACGGAGATAATACCAGCACGAGCCGGCCCATTGCGGCATGGTGTTGGTTTCGCGCACGGAGCCGTCGGGAAGATTGACCCAATCTTTCGCGCGAGCGAGCGGCGGTTGGCCGTCGGGCGTGGGCTTGTAATCCTCCAACGTGGGAGGCAACACAGGCAACGCGCTTTCAGGCAATGCTTCGTGATAGAGATTTCCCGCGGCATCCTTTTTCCAGACGATGGGGAACGGTTCGCCCCAGTAACGTTGACGGCTGAAAAGCCAGTCGCGCAACTTGAAGTTGACCGTTTTTTTGCCCAAGCCCTTTTCTTCGAGCCAGGCGGTGATTTTCTTTTTGGCTTCGGCGGTGGGAAGGCCGTTGATGAAACCGGAATTTACCGCAATTCCATCGTCAGTGAAACCTTGCCAATTTGTTTTTGGATCGGTCGGTTGAACGACCTGGCTGATCGGTAGATTGAACTTCTTAGCGAACTCGAAGTCACGCTCATCATGTGCCGGCACAGCCATGATTGCGCCCGTGCCGTAGCTCGCGAGAACGTAATCCGCAATCCAGATGGGAATCTTTTCGCCGTTGACGGGGTTGATGGCGTAAGCGCCGGTGAATACGCCGGTTTTTTCTTTCGCGAGTTCGGTGCGTT
>CALAYC010000007.1 GCA_937894935.1 uncultured Verrucomicrobiota bacterium | reverse complement strand
ATGTTGGTTAAATAAGTCTCTGCTCAAAGCGAACAGCAGGAAGAGCGAAACCTGGCGACGTTTCTAGCGAATGTTTCGTCGCCTCGGTTCTTCAAGAAGACGCTTATCCGGTGGAATTTGAATCCCAATTCATCTAAATTCTCATCAAATCACCCCAAAGTCCCATCCGCGTTTTCAAACGAAATATCCATGAACTCGACAACGAGAAAACGGTTGGTGTCCGCCGTGATCGTAATGCTGGGTGTAGTCGTTGCTGTCTATGCCTGGACTAAACTACGATCTTCTGAGCCCGGTGCAGGTTTTGTCAGCGGCAACGGTCGTCTCGAAGCGACCGAAATTGACGTCGCGACCAAATTGGCCGGTCGGGTGCAGAGCATCATGGTCAACGAAGGCGATTTCGTGCAGGCCGGTCAGCCGTTGGCGCAAATGCAAATTGATGTGCTGGAAGCACAGCGGGACGAAGCGCGGGCACAGAATCGGCAAGCCAGCAACTCAGTCGCCAGCGCTCAGGCTCAGGTAGCGCAGCGCGAAAGTGACAAAGCCGCTGCTCTGGCCATCGTGACCCAGCGCGAAAGTGAATTGGAAGTAGCGCAACGAACGTTGGCTCGGATTGAGGAGTTGGCGAAATCCAATGTCACATCAGCGCAGGAACTCGACGATCAACGCGCCCGAACTCGCACCGCAGAAGCCGCCTTAAGCGCAGCCAAAGCGCAAGTCGCCGCCGCCGATGCCGCCATCGAAGCAGCCCGTTCCCAGGTGATTGGTGCCGAATCAACGGTGCTTGCCAGCCTCGCCACGATTGCGCGAATCGAAGCTGACATTGCCGACAGTGAACTTAAATCCCCTCGCGACGGTCGCGTGCAATATCGCATTGCCCAACCGGGCGAAGTTCTCGGCGCCGGCGGAAAGGTGCTCAATTTGGTGGATCTGAGTGACGTTTACATGACCTTCTTCCTGCCGGAGCGCGCCGCAGGCCGCGTAGCGATTGGCGGTGAAGTGCGCCTTGTGCTCGACGCAGCGCCGCAATATGTGATCCCGGCAACAGTCTCGTACGTGGCCAGCACCGCGCAATTCACACCAAAAACGGTAGAGACGCCCACCGAACGACAAAAGCTGATGTTCCGGGTCAAAGCACACCTTGACCCGGCCTTGCTACAGAAACATCTAAAGGTTGTGAAAACAGGGTTGCCCGGCGTCGCCTGGTTAAAGCTCGATCCTCAGGCGCAATGGCCGGCACATCTGACGGTGAAAGTGCCGGAATGACAACAAGCGAATCGAGTTCGGCTGCTCCGATTGCGCGACTCTCGGGCGTGAGTTTGCGATATCGCCAAACTGTCGCGTTAAACAATGTTGATCTCGACATCCCTACCGCGCGCGTTGTCGGCGTAATCGGTCCGGACGGCGTGGGCAAATCCAGTTTGCTGTCTCTGATTGCTGGCGCGCGTGCCGTGCAACAAGGCCGTGTCGAAGCATTGGGCGGCGACATGGCACAAGCACAGCATCGGAACAACGTGTGCCCGCACATCGCCTACATGCCTCAAGGTCTGGGGAAAAATCTTTATCCCGCGCTGTCCATTGAGGAGAACCTTCAATTCTTCGCTCGGCTATTCGGTCACGACGCTGCGGAACGGCGAGCACGCATTGATCAACTCACGACCGCTACGGGGTTGCGACCCTTCCTGAGCCGTCCGGCTGGAAAACTTTCCGGCGGAATGAAACAAAAGCTGGGGCTCTGTTGTGCGCTGATTCACGATCCGGATTTACTCATCCTCGACGAACCCACCACAGGCGTTGATCCACTGGCGCGGCGACAATTCTGGGAACTCATTGCCGGGATTCGAGACAAGCGTCCGTCGATGAGCGTGATCGTGGCCACCGCCTATATGGAGGAAGCGGAGCGTTTTGATTGGTTGGTGGCCATGGATGCCGGGCGCATTCTTGCAACCGGCACGCCGCAGGAACTGCATCAACGAACCGGCACTGATTCGCTTGAAGCAGCGTTTATTGCGCTGTTGCCGGAGGAACGCCGACGCGGCCATCGCGCCGTGGTGTTCCCACCATTGCAAGCCACCCGCAAAGAAGAAATCGCGATTGAAGCGCGCGAACTGACCATGCGTTTCGGTGACTTCACCGCCGTGGATCACGTCAGTTTCCGGATTCGCCGCGGCGAAATCTTCGGTTTCCTCGGCTCGAACGGCTGCGGCAAGACAACCACCATGAAAATGCTCACGGGATTGCTTCCGGCCAGCGAAGGGCAAGCGTGGTTGTTTGGCCGCGAAGTGAATCCGCGCGACCTCGCGACCCGTCGCCGGGTGGGTTACATGTCTCAAGCGTTCTCGCTCTACACCGAATTGACCGTGGGGCAAAACCTCGTGCTACATGCGCGTCTGTTCGCTGTGCCGGAAGCGAAAATTCCGCAGCGCGTCGAGGAGATGCTTAATCGGTTCGACCTCGTTGAGGTGCGCGGCGCATTACCGGACAGCATGCCTTTGGGAATTCGGCAGCGACTGTCGCTCGCCGTGGCAATGGTTCACAACCCGGAATTGCTGATTCTCGATGAACCGACTTCGGGCGTTGATCCCATCGCGCGCGATAATTTCTGGCAACTGCTCGCCGATCTGGCTCGTTGCGATCAGGTCACGATTTTCATCTCCACGCATTTCATGAACGAGGCCGAGCGTTGCGACCGCATTTCTTTGATGCACGCGGGCAAGGTTCTCGTGAGCGATGCACCGGCGGCGCTGGTTGAAAAATGCGGTGCGCAAACACTCGAAGAAGCATTCATTGCCCACTTGGAACGCGCCGGGGCTCAGAACGAATCGCCCGCAACAACCGAAACCGAAACAGTCACACCTTCGGTCGTTTCCTCTGCCGACACTGCGTCGGACCACATGCCACGATCTCGTTTCAGCATCGCGCGCGCCTGGAGTTATACGCTGCGCGAGGCACTCGAACTTCAACGCGATCCCGTGCGCGCCACGCTCGCTCTTCTGGGCAGCGTGATTCTGATGTTCATCATGGCGTACGGCATCAGCATGGATGTGGAGGATCTTACCTTCGCCGTGCTGGACCGGGATCAAACCACGTTAAGTCAGAACTACGCGTTAAACCTCGCAGGCTCGCGCTACTTCATCGAACAACCACCGATTACCGATTACACCGATCTCGATCAACGTATGCGGCGCGGCGAACTTTCTCTGGCGATTGAAATTCCGCCTGGCTTTGCGCGCGACGTGAAACGCGGCACTCCGGTGCAACTCGGCGCATGGATCGACGGGGCGATGCCGCAACGCGCCGAGACTGTCCAGGGTTACGTGAGCGGCATGCATCAAGGTTGGTTGACGGAGGTGGCAAAACAACGCCTCGGCCAGGATACCGCGGGGTTCGCCACTATTGAAACGCGCTTTCGTTATAATCCAGACGTCAGAAGTTTGCCGGCGATGGTGCCCGCGGTGATTCCAATCCTGTTGCTCATGATTCCGGCGATGTTGACCGCACTGTCAGTCGTGCGTGAAAAAGAGTTGGGCTCAATCGTCAATCTCTACGTTACGCCGGTCACCCGCGCCGAATTCCTGCTGGGCAAACAACTTCCCTATGTCGCGCTCGGGATGCTTAATTTTCTGTTAATGGCCTTACTGGCCGTCACCGTCTTTGGGGTGCCAATCAAAGGCGATTTTCTCACGCTCGCATTGGCGGCACTCATTTTTGTCACCGTCTCCACCGGAATGGGATTGTTTGCATCCATCTTCACCCGCAGCCAGATCGCAGCGTTATTCCTGACGATGATCGGCACGATGATTCCAGCGATTGAATTCGCTGGTCTGCTTAATCCGGTGTCCTCGCTGGAAGGGGCTGGAAAAATGATTGGGCAGATTTATCCGGCCACCTACATGCTCATCATCAGCCGTGGAGTGTTTGGCAAGGCGCTGGGCCTTTCTGACCTGCACACCCTGTTCGTACCGATGTTACTCGCAATCCCGGTGATTCTCGGGCTGTCAATCGCGCTGCTTAAAAAGCAGGACACCTGACTATGGACTTCAACCGCAACATCTATCGCCTGGGAGTGAAGGAACTCTGGAGTCTGGCTCGCGACCCGGCCATGCTGGTGTTGATCGCCTACACCTTCACGCTCTCAGTTTACACCGCCGCCACCGCGATGCCGGAAACCCTTCACAACGCGCCAATCGCTATCGTGGATGAAGACGGCTCGCCGTTGTCCGGACGAATTGCCTCGGCTTTCTATCGTCCGCACTTCCTGCCGCCGACGATGGTATCGCTGGCTGAAGTGGACCCGGGCATGGACGCCGGCCTTTTCACCTTTGCATTGGATATTCCGCCCGACTTCCAGCGCGACGTACTGGCTGGGCGTTGTCCGACGATCCAGCTCAACGTGGACGCTACCCGCATGAGTCAGGCCTTTACCGGCAGCGGCGACATCCAGCAAATCGTACTCGGAGAAATCAGCGAATTCGTCCAGCGTTATCGCGGCAATTCCACACCGCCTGTGGACCTCGCCCTGCGCGTCCGCTTTAACCCCAACCTTGAGCGCTCCTGGTTCGGTGCTGTGATGCAGATCATAAACAACGTCACGATGCTTTCAATCATCCTTGCTGGCGCCGCGCTCATTCGCGAACGCGAACACGGCACTGTCGAACATCTGCTGGTAATGCCGGTCACTCCTGCTGAAATCATGCTGGCTAAAGTCTGGTCCACAGGGCTGGTCGTGCTGTTGGCGGTGGCACTTTCCCTGGTCTTTGTTGTGAAAGGCGCGCTGCGCGTTCCGATCGAAGGTTCGGTAGCGCTATTTCTCTTCTGCGCAGCATTGCATCAGTTCGCCACCACTTCCATGGGCATCTTCATGGCAACCGTGGCGCGCTCGATGCCTCAGTTCGGTCTCTTGATGCTGCTCACCTTGTTGCCGCTGCAAATGCTGTCCGGTGGAACTACCCCGCGCGAAAGCATGCCTGAATTCGTGCAAAACATCATGTTGGCCGCCCCGACCACGCATTTTGTCTCAGCCGCTCAAGCAATCCTTTATCGCGGCGCCGGCATCGAAGTGGTTTGGCCACAGTTCCTCGCCCTCGTGGCAATCGGCATGGTGTTCTTCATCGTCGCCTTGAACCGCTTCCGCAAAACTATCAGTCAATTGATGTAACCAACACATGATTGCCGGACTAAGGTTCTCCGGGTTGAGGTAAACTTTCGGTCAACTGTTTTGCTTTCGAAACCAAGACGAAATTCTCACCACTTTGCCGTTGCGTTGATGAACGCAAATCCAACTTTGAACCTCGAACTTGGAACTTTTGACGATGACCACAAGGCACAAGAGGCGCAAAACAGGGACGCAATCAACTCTCAATGACTCATCAACTCTGCACGGCAACGCCCATAATCACACAAAAAAAATGGGCTTAAAAATTATTGACCCTGACTGTCACAAACGGCTTTGGTTCCGGATGCAAGCAATGAGTTCCCAACCCACCTCCACCGTCCACCGACGAGATCAGTGGCTCGTGCTGACAGCGGCATTTCTCGGTTGGATGTTCGATGGATTCGAGATGGGACTGTTCCCGTTGATCGGCGGTCCGGCGCTCACGGATTTACTCGGCCCCAATTCCCCAACCAGCCAGGCAGCCCAATGGTTCGGCGCGATCATCGCGGTGTTCCTGGTCGGAGCCGCCACGGGCGGGGTGCTCTTCGGTTGGCTCGGCGACAAAATCGGGCGCGTGAAAGCGATGTCGTTGAGCATTTTCACTTACGCGATTTTTACCGGGTTGTGCGGGTTCGCCACGGAAGCCTGGCATATCGCGGTGCTGCGCTTTATTGCGTCGCTCGGCATGGGTGGGGAATGGTCGCTGGGCGTGGCTCTGGTCAACGAAATCTGGCCCGGCAAATCGCGCGCCCTCGTGGCTGGATTGATTGGCGCGGCATCGAACGTCGGTTTCCTTCTCGTGGGGGTTTTAAGCATCGCCCTGGTGAG
This sequence comes from uncultured Verrucomicrobiota bacterium, assembly GCA_937894935.1. Taxonomy (GTDB): domain Bacteria; phylum Verrucomicrobiota; class Verrucomicrobiia; order Limisphaerales; family JADLHS01; genus JADLHS01. The sequence goes on along the minus strand of CALAYC010000007.1, from coordinate 20,281 downwards.
TTTTATTGGCGGCGTCAAATCTCTCATGCTCGGCATTGGCTTGTCGGAGGAACTGACCGCTAAACTGCTCGATAACTCCGCGTGGCGATTTTTGATGATCAGCGGCGCGTTTCCCGCCCTCTTGATTTTCTTCATCCGGATGTTTGTGCCCGAGTCGGAGAAATGGAAGTCCGAGCGCGACCGGGGAGCGACCGGACATTGGGCCACGATTGATCTGCTGGGAGTGCTGGTGGGTTGCGCCGCGGCGCTGGTCATTATCTGGGCGTGGTCGCCCGCAGGGCCGGGCGGATGGATCGGCGTCGGAATTACCGTCGTCGGACTCGCCATCGCATTGATGGGTTATCTTTTTCCCGTGCGCAAATACCTGGAACGCGCAGTGAGCGCGGGCTCCTTGCGCAGCGCAAGCGGCAGCCAGGTTATACGCATGATGCTGTTGGGCGCGGGTCTCGCCGGGGTCGCGCTTCTGGGCACGTGGGGTTCGATTCAATGGGCACCGCGCTGGGCAGCGCAACTGGCACCCGATCCGTCGCTGCACGCGAAGGAATACACGCAAATCGTCTCCGGCGTCGGCGCCATCGTCGGGACGATTATCGCCGCACTCGTGGCGGGTCGGTTTGGCCGGCGAATCACCTATACGTTGCTTTGCCTGACCTCAATTACTTCGTGCCTGGTTCTTTACCAGACCAACACCACGTTCGGTCCCGCCTTCCTGGTCTCAATCTTTTTCGCGGGCGGATTAACCGCAGCGTTCTATGGTTTCTTCCCACTCTACCTGCCGGAGTTATTTCCGACCGCCGTACGCGCCACCGGCCAGGGCTTCGCTTATAATTTCGGACGGATTCTCGCGGCGATTGGTGGCTTGCAGACGGCGACGTTGATGCGCTTTTTCGACAACAGCTTTGCGAAAGCCGGCTCAGTGCTGGCAGCAATTTATTTGATTGGCGTGTTCATCGTTTGGCTCGGACCGGAAACCAAGGGACGGCCGTTGCCGGATTAACCGCACAATGCAAGTGCGCGAGAAACTTAACTGCCCCATGCTGAACTGCTCCAATAAACTGTCAGTTCCGCGACAGATTCATCGGTTTGCTCGCTTGGTGGCGACGCTTGTCACCACCGCTTTGATTTTCACAACGGCAAGCGCTGACCCGCACATCAGGATTTCCGCCAACCACGACAACGGTGTTTATGCTCCTGACGAACCGGTCAAGTGGCGCGTCGAAGTTCAAGGGGCGGCAGATTCAAATATTGCGGAAGCCACCTATGTCATCAAACAAGGCGGGCTGACACCGATACGCGAAGGGACATTGCAACTGACCAACGGGATGACCGAAATCGTGAGTGCTCTTTCCGAGCCCGGTACGTTACTGCTGGAAATCAAAGTTCCGCTCGCCGATGGCAAGAAAACCAATTTTCTCGGCGGTGCAGTCATTTCGCCGAAGCACATTAAACCATCCTCTTCCCGCCCCAGCGACTTTGATGCATTTTGGGAGTCCAAACTGGAGGAGTTATCCAGGATTCCAATGAACCCCAAGTTGGTCAGCGACGATCGCGAGCGACCGAAAACGGAGTATTGGCAGATCACCATGGACAACATTCGGGGCACACGGATTCGTGGCAACCTGGCTCGCCCGCGCGCCGAAGGGAAATATCCGGCTATGTTGATTGTGCACGGGGCTGGCGTTTCGGGGCTGCAACCCAATACGGTAACGGGTCCGGCGGCCAAAGGCTGGTTGGCGTTAAGCATCCTCGCACACGATTTGCCGATTGATGAAGCACCGGAATTCTACACCCAGTTGTCGCAAGGCCCATTGAAGAGCTACTGGTTCATCGGTAATACCAATCGCGAGACCGGCTATTTTCTGCGGATGTATCTCGCCTGCCATCGCGCGGTGCAATACTTGAGCGAACGACCCGATTGGGATGGCAAAACCTTGCTGGTCACCGGTGCGAGTCAGGGTGGGATGCAGGCGTTGGTCGCGGCGGGATTAAATCCCAAAGTGACTGCGGTGATTGCGTCCGTGCCCGGCGGCTGCGACCTGACCGGAGCGCAAGTGGGACGGACTGCGGGTTGGCCCATGCGCTTCTGGAAAACCACCCATGCCGAAACGGAAGCAGTGCTGGCCGCGAGTCGCTACTACGATGTGGTGAACTTTGTGCCGCGTATCAAGTGTCCGATCCTGGTGGGAATTGCCTTGGCAGACGAAATTTGTCCGCCCGCCGGAATCTTTGCCGCCGTCAATCAAGCGAACGTGCCGCTAGAAGTTGTGATCATGCCTCAAGCCGGGCATCTCAGCGATAACAACGCCCATCAGGCGTTCAAAGAGCGTAAGAATGCCTGGCAAGCCGCATTGCTTGAAGGCAGACCCGCGCCGGTTCTCGCGCGGCCTGCTTCCAGGAACACACCGTAACGGATACCTACTTTGCCGGCTTGAGTTGCGCGTCGAGCCATTGGAAGGCCTCCTCCTGCATCACAGCATTGAATTCGTGAGGCGCGTCGTAGAGGCGTGTTTCCAGTTTCGCGCCGGCGTTCTGAGAGTCCCAGACCTGGCGCATTTTACCGTATGCTTCCTCGATGGAAGCGACTGGAAATAGCGGATCGCGTCTGCCACTTAGAAACATCATCGGCCTGGGAGCGGCAATACTCGCGACATCGGGGTAATCCAGAAAATTCACCAGGCCCGGGTGGGTCATACAGAACGCACCGAAGCCGGTGGTTTGATTGTTCTTCGGTACCATCAGCCCCTTGGTTGTCGCCATCCAACACACTGAAACGCCGGCCGCAATCCGGTCGGACAATGCGGCAATCTGCCAGGTGCGATAACCGCCCATGGATAATCCCATGGCCCCGATACGATTTGGGTCCACCTTGTTGCGCGAGGCGAGGAATTCCAATGTTCTTAAATCTTCATAAGCAATGAGCCCGGCGAACGACATGCCGAATTGCATCAGATTGGCCGCCAGCGATTGTTGCCCGTCCGAGCCCGCGCCGCCGCGATCGCCCCAGTTCAACATGTCCACCGCCAGACACACATAACCACGTTTGGCCAGTTCATCACCGATGAATCGTCCGCTGTAATATCGCTCCGACCACAGACGCGCTGATTCCATTCGTTCCGGCGCATCGCCGAACGGTCGGATGACCTTCTCTTTGCCGATGTCGAACTTGCCGCCGTGATCGTGAAGCATCAGCATCGCGGGAAATGGTCCCTCACCTTTCGGCATCAGCAAATATGCAAGCACGCGGCTCTCGGCTGTGAGATTGAAGACAACTTTGCGCGCCACGTAGCTGCCGCGATCTTCCGTTGCGATGACTCTTGGCTCAAACGGCGCGACTCCGGGCGGACGCAACATGGTTTCAAAAACTTTGGCCCGGGCGGCCTCACGCCATTGAGTGAAATCCCCTTGATTTGTGGCGAGCCACGAAAGCGGGAAATCCAATTTGTCAGCCAGCTTTTCATAGAAGACTGGAAGTTTGGCCACGATCCCGTTGGTTTGATAGTTGGCGTCCGACGACTGAATGGCCGTACGCGCCAACACTTTGCCAAGCGGTTCATCTGCGACCGCTGGCGCAAGCAATCGTGATGCGGACCGATGTTGCAAGTAAAACGCAAGCACTTCCGGGAAATAGACGATTCCTTCCGGCGCACTGCCACCAAAGCCGGCGCGTCCCTCCGTGTAATCGCGGGTTGGATCGCGTTCGTCCGGCTTTTTGTAAAGGCTATAAAGCTCTTGCGTCGTCTTTACTTTGCCTGTGGCCTTTTCCCAGCCAGTAATCATGTGCAGCGTCTGACCGGTCTGTAACCAACCTTGAATGCGTTGGCGCAAGACACGTTCGATGGCATCAAGATACCTATCGTTGGCACCGAGCACCCGCGCGGCTTGAGTGATTTGCCACGCATGTTCGATGGCTTGCGACATGTAAATCGAACTCGAACGCGGATGCGGATATCGCCAGCCGCCGATCGGGTCCTGACTCGTCGTGAGAAAATCAGCAACCGCCTGCACCGTTTCGCGCAAGCGCGGCTCGTTCGGCGCGAGCGGGATCAATTCTGGCAAACCCGCAAGCGCATAGCCGATGATATAGGGCTTGGCATAACCCACCTTGAATCCGACCTCGTCATCCTCAATGAACGGCGGATCGGGATCAATAGGCTTGCCGGACTGATCAAAGAGATTTTCCGCAGTCAGTTTTGTGCGCAATTCGCGAAACAGTCGCAGCGCTTCGTCCAAGTACCGCCGCTCACCCGTGTAGCGATAGAGGCGTAACCAATCCCGCACGTCGCCGATATTGCGACACTGTCCCCGATCCGCGTGAACATTGGCCATCGCATAATTCACCTGCGCCTCGACCGCTTCCCGCATGCGCGGGTCGCCCGTCTGTTCATACGCGAGCCAGAAACAGTCGTAGCCCTTGGTGCAAAAATCCGACGACTTGTTTGAGCGCCACATGTATTTGTTATCGCGTGGCGTCCTGCCTTCGTAGGTAACCGAATTCAATCGCGTGCCGCCGGTTTTTTTCTCACCCCACCAGATTGACTGATCATAAAAATTGTCGCACCAGAGCACGGCAGTTTCGAGCAACCGGTTATCCCCGCTGCGCCAGCCTTCCTCAAAAATCCCGGCGCCATGATTCAGTCGGTTCATCCCGTAATAACCGCCATGCGGTTGTGAATCCGAATAGCCGGTCACGTTTCCCCAATCATCACCCACGGCCATACTGCGAACGATCGCATCACGGTGATAGTTGAGCAGAGCGCTCAACTCTGGTGGCAACCCGGCGATGGGCTGTTGTTCGAGGGAATACAATTCCTGCCAAAGCGCGGGTGATACCTTGACGTCATGCGGCGACTCGAGCGTGACGGTCAACGGCGCAAGTGTTGCCGGGGCGATGCCAATTTCAGCCCGCTGCCATGAAGTGGGTTGCATGGGGACCATTTCATTGGTGGTGCAACGATAGTAGCGATATTCGAGTTGGTCGGTTGCCGGGAAGCTGATGTCAACGTGACCGCGTCGTTTCAATTGTGCGGTCGGATGATAAAGAGTCAGTCCATTAGTCCCGGGTGTGAACCGGGCCATAGCCCCGCCAGCGAAGCTATGACGGAATGATTCGCCGCTCAATGTCACCGGAACATTGGAGGAAACGCCGCTGATGGACGTTGCCGGAGTTTTCGCGAGCCAACCAAAATCCGGCACAGTGCTGTCGTCGGGCAGGTTGCTTTGCAGATGCGCAATCACGACGACGCCACCGAGTGCATCCATTCGCACTTCAATGATTCGCGGCCAATGCGGATCCGGGAAATGCCACCGTTGCCAACGGTAGGAATGGTGCTCTTCGACGAGTTCAAGCCGAGGCGCGACAGTGGATGTTCGCAATGGAGCAATCAGCTTCAGGTCTATCTCCTGACCTGATTGCCATTTCAACTTTAGCGATTGCGATTCCTGGTTTAACTCGACCGTTAAGGGCAGCGTGGGTTTCGGAAGGTTCGTCCCGCCGGCGCGAAAAGTGAAACTCACCGCATTCGTGGTGGGAAAGAAAAATGGAAAGGTGACCAAGGCCCGGCGCGCTGATTTGGGTTCGCCATTACGGACGGGATGCCACGACAAAACGCGTGGGGAAACCACAAACTCCATCCGGCCATCCGTTCCGATCAACCGCTGGCCTTCGCCCAGCAAACCTCGCGGCAGCGGAAGGGACGTGCGAACTAATTGGTCACCGGGAGCTGCGGGCGTGACTACGGCGGAATAATTCGTCGGTTGCGAGCAAGCAAGACCACCTGAAGCAAGTAAAAGACACAGACAGCCGCAGCGCGTCCAAAACCGGTTTAAGTCGCGGGGAAACATCACGTCTTTTGTACGGGAATTGCTGCACCATGGAAAGCTCGCGCCGATTGATTTCGCGCCACGAGGTTTGGCGGCTGGCTAAATGACTCCGCACCGTCATAATCTGTCCATGCTCACTTTCAAAACTTTGAAACCGCTGTTGCTGTTCCTTCTAGCGACTTTCAATGCTGCTGCGGATTTCCAGGCCGGGATCGCCATCCGCAATGTCACGCCGGAGCCACTTTTGCCGGTCAGTGGCGGCGTCGGACCATCCAAGCCGGTGACGCGGAAGGAAGGCGAACTGACGGTGCGGGCGTTGGTCTTCGCGCAGGAAACCAACCGCGTGGCAATTGTCAGCGCCGACTTTCTGGGATTTCCCGCCACGCTCGGCAATCAGGTTCGTGCCGCCGTCAAAAGCATACCCGCCGCCAATATCCTGATCGGCGCCACGCACACCCACAGCGCACCGGATTGTTATGGATTTCCCGATGGCCAGAGTGATCCAAAATATCTGGAATCAGTTTGCGTCCGGATGGTCGAGGCAATCAATGAAGCCATTGCCAACCTGCAACCCGCCCGTCTCAAGGTGGCAACCGGCGAAGCAAAAGGCAAAATCGCCTACAATTATTACGCGGAGCAGTTGTACGATCCGCGTTGTCATGTGATTCAGGCGCTGGATGTTTTCGGCAAACCCATCGCGACACTCGTCAATTATGCGATTCATCCTGAAGTGTTGGGCAGCGACGCCGGGGTTTGCAGCCCGGATTTGATCGGGCCGCTGTACGAGCGTATTGCCGAACGAGGTGGTGGCACCGGAATCTTTATGAACAGCGCGCAAGGCGGCATGGTTACCGCGGACAATCGCCTGCCCGATAAAGGTGAAGCCCGAAGCTGGACCGAATGTCAGCGCATTGGCGCATTGTTGGCCGACGAAGCCTTGCAGACCGTTGCCAGCGCCCCAGAGCAAAGTTCACCGCAAATTTTCTGCGCCGCGCGAACGGTCGCTTTTCCCGTCGATTCGCCCTTGATGCGAACCCTGATGAAAAGCCTGCCTGCCGCGCCCCGACCGACGGACGGAAAAATCTCCACGCAACTGAACCTGGTCAATCTGGGCACGGCGCAAATTCTCACCATCCCGGGTGAAGCCTTGCCGAACATTGGTTACTACCTGAAACGCAAAATGCGGGGTGAGCATAATCTCTTGTTCGGACTCACGAACGATGCGTTTGGTTACATCCTGACCAAGGAGGATTTCGATAGCTTCAAACGCTACGCCTATATCTCACGCGTCAGCCTGGGCGAACGCACCGGCGAAATCCTGGTCAACGAGGCTTTGCAATTCATCAATGAATGCCCGGCCCCGACGCGCTAACACATACGCCCACTGGTTCGCATGAGCCTGAAAATTTATTACCCACCCTGCTTGCGCGCCGTCATTCTCGTTTGGCTCATCTTGAGCTCGGGGGTAGCGACTGTGGGAGCAGCGGAAGTTGTCATCCACCCAAAACCTTACGAAAAGCCGTTGCGCAATCCGTTGATGGGATTCATTGGACCACTCAATGGCGGGCACGAATACGCCACGCTCGCCCGGGAATACGTGAAGTGGAACGCCATCGAAAATTCGGCCGACGATGGGGTGGAAAAATTGCGGGCGTATGCAGACAAACATTGGGGCGGTGTGGCGGAACGGAACATTAAAATCATCCCACGCGTTTTTTTGGAGTGGCCTCAGCCCGGAGCTACCAACTATTGGCCGATTTATTCCTACTGGCCCGCAGATATGCCCCGCGATTTCACCAGCGCTCAGTTCAAGCAACGGGTCGTACGCATGATTGCCAAGATGGGAGAAGCCTGGGACACCGATCCGCGCATTGCCTTTATCGAGATGGGTATGATCGGGCCGTGGGGTGAGCAACATCATCCGTCGCCTGACGCCGAGATGCAGAAAATTCTCGGCGATGCTTTCAAGGCGGCTTTCAAACACAAGTTGGTGATGAATCGTTATCCCTGGGAGTTTGAGAATTATGATTTTGGAATTCATTGGGACTCCTTCGGAAATCCCGGCTGGGAAATGAGCAAACATGTTCCCGTATTGGAAGGTCGCCTGGCCGAGCGCTGGAAGATTGCGCCGATGGCCGGAGAAATGGCTTTCGATTCCACGCCCGAACCCAAGCCGCGTCTGGCCCTGACTCCCAACGAGGCCGTCAGCAAACAGGCTGACACCTTGATTCGCTATATTCGTCGGTGGCACTGGACCGCATTGGGCTGGGTGAGTAATTACGATGCGAACGATTCTGACGCAGCACGCGGAGCGGCCCGAATTCAAACTGCGTTCGGATACCGATTCGTAATGGATGAGGTGCGGTATCCGGCGCGCGTCGAACCCGGCGCAAATTTTTCCGTCTCACTAATAGTTCGGAATCTTGGCTCGGCACCCATGTACTACAACTGGCCCGTGGAAGTGAGTTTGCTCGATCCAAAAACCCGCACACCGGTGTGGCGGGAGAATTTCAAGTCACTCGACATCCGCACCTGGCTGCCGGGCGAATTTTCCGACCTGGGCAAAGGTCAGCCTATTGGCGATAAGGCCCACGCGAGTTTCAAGTGGGATACGGGTCGGGATTATGACATTCCGGCGAAGACCAACCACGTGACTGGAAATTTTGAATTGCCGAAAAAACTGCCGGTTGGCGAATACATTCTCGCTCTGGCAATCCTCGATCCCGCAGGGAATCTGCCTGCCGTCAGGTTTGCCACTGCGAATTATTTCCGCGGTGGGCGCCATCCCATTGGCAAACTGGGTGTGGGTGTTGACGTCGCGACCGCCCAATTGGATAACACGACGTTTGACGATCTTCTCACCGACAAGTCACTGCATTACGTTGCACCCGTCACTCCGTCAGGCAAACTTTCCCCGTGAACCGCCGTCGTTTTATCTCGTCCCTGACAATTCAATCGCCAGCGCCCGCCGCTTTGAAGCTGTGGCTGGCTCAAGCAGCGGAATCCGTTGCCAGTGAAAAATCCCCATCCATCCGCCAAATTATATGCGACCGGACACGTTGAATTTTTCTCAGTCGTAACCATCAAAGATTGCGCATGTCGTCGTCGCTTATCGAAAAGTCCACGCCGCGAGTACTGCTTACCGGAGCTGGCTGGTTGAGTGTCTTCAGCGCTTGTCTGTGGCTCAGCAGTTCAGCCATCGCCTGGGAGCCCGTGAAGCTGACTCCGTATCCGCAGAAAATTGCCACCCACTACAGCCTGACAGACTCGAATGTTCCAATCGCACTTCACACCAATGCGACGCCTCTGCCCGTCGGCGGGATCACCGCAACGGCCAAGGCCACGGATGGCGCGATTTGGTTGGGAACGACGCAGGGACTGATGCGACTTGATTTTGCGGCAGCCGAGCGGGATCGCCGACAGTATCTGGGCGGTCGCCGCTATCTGGTTGACGACGAGGTGCGGCAAATCGTTCCCGATGCCAAAGCCGGTGTCTGGGTACGAACCGCCACCGCGGTTTCCCACCTTGAGCTGCGTCCCATGACACTCGCGCAAAAGGCGGCATGGTTTGAGGACCTCATTGCCGCGCGCCATGATCGTTATGGATTGCTGGGCGATTCCCGGCTACTGGTGCCGGGCGAGCTTTCCAGCAATCAACCGGTAGATAATGATAACAACGGGCTTTGGACTTCGCTGTATGTCGCCGCCGAAGGCTTTCGTTATTCGGTCACCAAATCTCCGGAGGCGTTGGCGAACGCACAGAAATCGCTTGAAGCACTCCTCTTTCTTGAAGAAGTCGCCGGTCGCCGAGGATTCCCCGCGCGCTCGTACATTCGCAAAGGAGATCGCATGCCCACCGATGGCGAATGGCATTGGACCGCCGATGGTCGGTATTATTGGAAGGCTGACACCAGTTCTGATGAAATCGTCGGACACTACTTTGCATTCAGCGTCGCTTACGATTTATTGCCCGGGAGTGAGCTGAAGCAACGAATGATCGAAACCACGCGTCGAATCACGGATCACATCATTTCGCATGGTTACACCCTCGTGGACCTGGACGGCAAAGTCACCACGTGGGGTTGGTGGTCGCCCGAGGCGTTGCAGAAAAATCAGGAGGAACGGGCTTTGAACGCACTGGAGTTGCTGAGTTTTCTGAAAGTTGCCGCCCACATCACCGGCGAACTACACTACGAAGCCGAGTATCGCAAGGTGGCGTACGAATTGAACTACACCAATCTCGTCGGACGTGTGAACGAGTTCCGCACGGAAATGAATTATTCGGATGAGCAACTCGCCATGTTGCCCTTCTACACTCTTTTCCGATACGAGAAAGACCCCGCTCTGTTGGCGGTGTATCGGCACGCGTTGGATGAATGGTGGATTAACATGCGCCGGCAGGCCAATCCGCTCTGGACGTTCATCTATCTTACCAGCCGACCGAAGGCCGATGCAGATTTACCCGCCGCCGTCGGGACGCTCTACCGAATGCCGCTCGACCTCATTCATTGGGACGTTAAAAATTCGCATCGGGCCGACATCACCTGGGCCAACACCACCGATCACCACAACAGACGCGAAACCGTCACCTTGCTGCCGCCGGATGAACGTCCGGTGATGCGTTGGAACACCAGCCCGTTTGTGGTGGACGGAGGCAGTGGTGGAAAACGCGAGGGCGACGGTGCGGCGTTTCTTTTGCCATACTGGTTAGGTCGGTATCATGGATTCTTACAAGGCGAATGATAGCGACACCCACGACAAACTTTCTGGCGGGCGTCATTGAGGGATTTTACGGCCAACCCTGGTCGCAAGCTGAACGTGTCCAGTTGTTCGATTGGATGAAGGCCTGGGGACTTAACACGTATCTTTATGCTCCCAAGGACGACCTCAAACATCGCGCTTTCTGGCGAGAAATTTATTCCGAAACGGAAGCAGATGTTTTTCGACAGCTTGTGTCAGCGGCCCGACAACGGGGGATTCAATTCATCTATGCGTTAAGTCCGGGATTGGACATTTGCTACAGCCGCGAGGCGGACTTGCAACAGCTTCAAACCCGTTTCGCGCAGATGCTCGCTTTGGGCTGCCAGAACTTTGCTTTGCTGTTTGACGACATCCCCGATCGCATGAACGCTGCGGACCTGCAACGCTGGGGATCGTTCGCCGCCGCGCAATGTCACCTGACAAACACACTATTCCGCTGGACGCGCGAACGCTGCCCGACCGCCCGGTTTCTGTTCTGCCCTACGCCGTATTGTGGTCGGATGGCCGCCGCCCAACTCGGCGGACCGGATTACCTGTCCACCTTGGGGCGCGAACTGTTGCCGGAGATTGATGTGTTCTGGACCGGGCCGGAAATCATCTCCCGCGAAATCACCGTGGCCCACGTGCAGGAGTTGCAAACCCGATTACGTCGCAAGCCGGTGATCTGGGATAACCTTCACGCCAATGACTACGACGGCCGACGATTTTTCTGCGGACCTTACGCAGGACGACCCCTCGAATTGCGAAGTGCCGTGCCGGGCCTGCTCCTCAACCCCAACAATGAGTTTCCGCTGAATTACGTTCCGTTCCGCACCTTCGCCGCTTTCATAAATTGTGGCGTTGCCGAGTGGAATCCTCGGGCAGCCTACGAATCCGCCATGCGCGAATGGTTGCCGTACTTTGCCACGGTCGGCGCGGCGGTAGATTTACCGGAGCTGCTGTTCTTCGGTGACAGCTACTATTTGCCTCATCAAGAAGGCGACGAAGCCGAACAATTTTTCACCCTGACGCGAACGTTGCTCGGTACTCCGCCCACCGAATGGGGTGAAATGGCAGTCAGGTTTCGACACCAGGCCAGCCGATTGCGGGAATTCTGTGTTCGGATGACCGAACTCCGCGACCGGCCATTGTTCTACGCCTTGAGCCGACGCATCTGGGAGTTGCGGGAAGAACTGGATTTGCTGGAGCGTTACGTTGCCTTCAAATCCAATCCGGCAAATCATTCTGCTTCGTTTACTTCGGATTTTCATCAACCCGGAACGTATCGCGGCGGATTAGTGGCGCGACTTCAGCGCCTGCTCCGACAACACGCGGATGGAACTTTCACGCCACAATGAACGACTGCCTCATTCGCCTCGCCCGCCCTGGAGATGAACCCGGCACCTACCACGTCTGCCTGAAAACCGGAGACGCCGGCAAGGATGCTGAATCGTTTTACCGCGAAGATCCGGATGCCTTGGGACGGATCTTTGTCGGTCCTTATCTCAAGTTTGAACCGGAGCTGTGTCTGATACTGGAAGATGCGCAAGGCATCTGCGGTTACGCGCTGGCCGCTTACGATTCGCGCACTTTCTACGCGCGTTACGAAACGGAGTGGCGTCCCGACCTGTGCGCCCGCTTTCCACGACCGCAAGGTGACCCCAGCCAAAGGACGCGACTACAGCAGGTTTATTCCTGGTATCATCAGCCGGACTACACGACGCCGGAGCCTTACGAGGACTTTCCATCGCACCTGCACATTGACCTGCTGGAGCGCGCGCAAGGACGCGGCTATGGCCGTCGCCTGATGGAGTTGTTGCTGAGCAAACTCCAACAGCGCGGTTCACCCGGCGTGCATTTAGGGGTCAGTATTTTGAATCAGCGAGCGATGGGATTTTACCAACGACTTGGCTTTCGCGAATTGCTCCGCGTCGGCTCCGCTCAGGATGGTTGTATTTACATGGGTAAAAGTCTCCGTGTTTGAATCTCTAAAATAAGAAACATCATGTCAGAACCACTCGCACTCCTCGGTGGAAAACCCACCCGCACCCGTCCCTTTCCCGCCTGGCCCGTTTTTGGTCCGCCCGAAGAAAAACGACTGCTGCGAGTCTTGCGCAGCGGTAAATGGGGGCGATTGGATGGGACGGAGGTCGCCGAATTCGAACAGCGCTTTGCCGCGATGCACGGCTGCAAACACGGCATCGCTGTGGTGAACGGCACGGTTTCGTTGCGGATTGCCCTGCTCGCGGCAGGGATTCGCGCCGAAGACGAGGTCATCGTTCCACCGTACACTTTCCTCTCTACTGCTTCCGCCGTGGTCGAAGCCAACGCCATTCCGGTCTTCGCCGACATTGATCTCAACACCTTCAATCTTGATCCGCGCGCGGTGGAAGCAGCCATTACTCGGCGGACGCGCGCGATTATCCCGGTTCATTTTGCCGGACAATCTGCTGCCATGTCCCGGCTCATGGCCATTGCACGCAAACACAAACTCGTTGTCATCGAAGACGCCGCTCACGCGCACGGTGCGAGCTACAAAAATCGCCCCGTCGGTTCCCTCGGACACATGGCCTCGTTTTCATTTCAATCCAGCAAGAATCTGACTTCGGGTGAAGGCGGCATTATTATTACAAACGATGATGCCCTGGCAGCGGCTTGTCGCTCGATTCAGAACTGCGGTCGAGTGCCGGGCGGCATCTGGTATGAGCATCACGTGATCTCGGGTAATTATCGGTTGGGCGAATTTCAGGGTGCCGTGCTCAACGCGCAACTCAACCGGCTGGAAGCGCAAACCAGGAAACGCGATCGCAACGGCAAATACCTGGCCGTCCGACTGGCCCGGATTCCCGGTCTATTTCCGCAACAGCGTTCCGCCGATTGCACCCGCCATAGCTATCATCTGTTCATGTTACGTCTGGAATCTGAAGCGTTTGGCGCGCCGCGCACCGCAGTCATCAAGGCGCTGCAAGCGGAGGGAATTCCGTGTGCTGCCGGCTATGGGTTTTCCTTGTATCGCCAGCCGTTGTTTCAGAATAAAGCTTTCGGACCATATCTGCCGACCGCACGAACGCAACTGAACTATCGCAAAACGCACTGTCCCAACAGCGATCTCATTTGCCGGGAACAAAGTCTCTGGCTGGAACACCCAATCTTCCTTGGTTCCCGCGCGGACATGGACGACATCGCTCGCGCGTTCGAGAAGGTCTTTGAGAACCGGCAGGCTTTGAGCGCGTGGGCCCGAAAATCCACCACCCATAAATGATTTCATCGGTAACGTGAATCCGTCATCCATTCTTAACCGCCGGATTGTGCCCGCACTCACTGCGTTGAGTGACAACACCTATCTTTCGGCAATTCGTGCCGGGATGGTTTCCGTAGTCCCGTTAACAATCATCGGCGGGCTCTTCATGATCGCTGCGTTCCTGCCCATTAGTGCCTGGGAACGGCTCGTTGCTCCCTACCAGGAACTGCTGCAATTACCGGTGACGGCCACCTTCGGCTTGCTTTCGATATTCGTGTGTTTCGGAATCGGTTACGACCTCGGCAAGCGACTGAAACTGGAGGCCATCGTCAGTGCCACCATGGCCACAGTGATCTTCCTGCTGATTTCGCTGCACCCGACTGAGCAGACCCTGGTCCTGGAAAATCTCGGCTCCAAAGGCTTGTTCACCGCCGTGCTGATTGCATTGCTCACCGTGCGTGTGCAGAAGTTTTTCACCGAGCGCAATCTTGTCATCAAGTTGCCGACCAGCGTGCCGACGGTGGTTTACGAATCGTTTTTGTCCTTGAGTCCACTGCTTTTTCTCGTGGTGGGTTTCTGGTTGATCCGGTTCGTTGCCGGGGTGGACATCAACGCGCTCGTTCAGACGATGTTCAGTCCACTGGTCTTTGCGTTGAACACCCTCCCGGGCATTCTGGTATATGCCTTCCTTGTCACGTTGTTGTGGTCGGTCGGCATCAACGGCGATAATGCTCTGGATGCGATCGTCGCTCCCATCTTCCTGCAATATCTCGCCGCGAACGTCGAAGCTATGACCGCAGGCCAACCATTGCCCTACATCACGGCGTATGGATTCTTCACCACGTTTGTCAATGTGGGCGGAACCGGCGCCACACTGGCGCTCGCACTCATCATGTTAAATTCCCGCGAACCGGGCTTCCGCAAAATCAGCCGGCTCTCGCTACCCACCCAGGTGTTTCAGATCAATGAACCCATCTTCTTTGGTTTTCCCATCGTGTTGAATCCGGTCTTCATGGTGCCGTACATTCTGAATGCCTTGCTCCTGACTGCCATCACGTATCTGCTCATGCACTGGCACATCATTAAACAGCCGCTCGTGAACATCCCATGGACAACACCGCCGATCATCGGTCACTATCTGGTCACGGGTGGTGATTGGAAGGCAGCGGCGTGGGGTGTTATTTCAATCGTGCTCGCCATGCTGGTTTATTATCCGTTCGCCAAAGCCGCGGAACGTCAACGTCTGAACGCGGCAACCGTCGTACCCACTCCCAAATGACATGCTTCAGCGCCGGTCTCAGAGAAGTTGCCTGAAGGCGAGATCATTGGTGATCCTGGGACTTATCATATTGAATGGCGCCAGCGGAGACGATGCCATGACACCAAACCCTCAGTCGTTTGTTCCACCGATCAGTTCCACCGAACGGCAGCTTACCCGCGGACCTGGCGGTCGCATCCTGACCAACACCGGCGTTTGGTCACCAGATGGACAATGGATTGTCTATGACACCCGAAGTGACGCAGCGGGTGCAGAATTCGATGGTAGCACCATTGAAATGGTCAATGTTCAAACCGGGATAGTGCGTGAGCTGTATCGCGCTCAGGCTGGCGCACATTGCGGGGTCGCGACATTTCATCCGCGCGAAAACAAAGTTGCCTTTATCCTTGGCCCGGAAAATCCAACCCCGGATTGGCAATACGGACCGTTCCATCGCCAAGGGGTCATTAGCGACATTGACGCTCCTGCGTCGCGGCCAAGCAATCTCGACGCGCGAGACATCAGCCCGCCGTTTACCAGCGGCGCATTGCGCGGCGGAACGCATGTGCATGTTTGGGATGCCACCGGTCAATGGGTGAGCTTCACTTACGAAGACCATGTGCTCGCGCAATTCGCGCAGGCAACCCCAACTAACGATATCAACTTGCGCACTATCGGCATCAGTATGCCTGACCGCCGTGTTTCCGTTGGCAAAGATCATCCGCGCAATCACGACGGAGGTTTCAGCGTTCTCGTTGTTCGTGTAACGGCGACTCCCAAACCCGGCTCCGACGAAATCAAAAAAGCCTTTGAAGAAAGTTGGGTGGGCACGAACGGTTACGTGCGTCAGGACGGGACCAGGCAACGGCGTGCGCTCGCCTTCCAAGGCCACGTTGTTACCACCAACAACGAAACCATTTCAGAAGTCTTCCTCGTAGATCTGCCCGATGACCTGACCGAGCCGGGCTCAGGACCGCTGGCCGGATCAACCACCCGGATGCCCGCTCCACCGCGCGGGTGCGAGCAGCGCCGACTTACCTTCACAAGCGATCGCAAGTATCCCGGCCTTCAGGGACCGCGACATTGGTTGCGCAGTTCGCCGGATGGATCGCAAATTGCCTTTCTGATGAAAGACGACGCCGGCATCGTGCAACTCTGGACGGTATCGCCGAATGGCGGCCCACCTCAACAGATTACGCGCAACCCATGGAGCATTGCTTCCGCTTTCACTTGGAGCCCGGACGGGAAATACATCGCCCACGTGATGGACAACAGTGTTTGTATTACGGAGATTTCATCCGGACAGACCCGTCGTCTGACGCCGCGAAGCAGCGACTCCACGTCACCCCGACCGGAAGCCTGTGTCTTTTCTCCAAACGGAAAACAAATTGCCTACGTGCGCCGAATCAGCGACGCGGGACGCGCGTCGAACCAGATATTTATTACCTCGTTGGATCACCCATGAACCGACTCCATTTTATATTCCGGTTGAGCCTGCTGCTGGCGATTGCGATGACCAGAGTCGTCGCAACCGCGGACTTTCCCGCTTTTCCCGGAGCGCAAGGATTTGGGGCCTACACGGTTGGTGGACGCGGCGGCAAAGTCCTGCTCGTGACCACTCTCGCGGATTATGATCCGCGAGTTGAATCGCCCATTCCTGGAAGTCTGCGAATGGCCGTCGAGTCAGACGGCCCGCGCACGATTCTCTTTCGCGTGGCGGGTTACATTGATCTCAAGGCCGAACTGCGAATCACAAAACCCTACGTCACCATTGCCGGTCAGACGGCGCCCGGTGTTGGGGTTTGCTTGCGAGGCAACACTCTCATGGTCGCCACGGACCAGGTGATTTTGCGCTATCTGCGCGTGCGCGGCGCCACCCTGGATCCCATCAGTGTTTCCAATGCCCGCCACGTCATCATTGATCATTGCTCCGCGAGCTACGGGGCCGACGAAGTATTGTCCCTCACCGGCGAGAATCACAACATCACGGTATCTTCCTGCCTCATCAGCGATGGATTGTTGCCGCATTCGAAAGGTTCGATTGTGGGCGCCAACGGCGGCGTCTCTCTGCTCAATAACATCTGGGCGCACTTCGATGATCGCACGCCGCTGCTGGCCGGAATTGGCGGTGGCAATGCCGTGGTCGATTGTCGCAATAACGTGATTTACAATTGGGGCAAGATTGCGGCGCATACGTTTGCTTTCAAAGTGCGCGTTAATTTCGTCGGTAATTATTTCAAACCCGGCCCCACAACAGCTCAGCGACTGGCCGCCAGAGCCAACCCCGACATCTTCCGCGCCGCCAGCCACCAGACACGCCTCTTTCTCGACGAGAATGTCGTCGAAGGCAGCATCGCTAAAACAACCAACAACTGGCTCATGGTCGGACCGTGGGCGGATTGGAGGCCAAAAGACATCAAGAAGGAAACGCAAACCGGCGAACACCCGGCACCGCGGCCATCCTACCTGACAGCCGCACAGGCCTACGACTTGGCGCTGCGCGATTGTGGCGCCGTTTTGCCACGTCGTGATGCTGTGGATGAACGGGTCATCAAAGAAATCCGGACCGGCACCGGCAACATCATTGCAAGAGTTGAGCAAGTGGGCGGCTGGCCTGATTATCCGCCAGCCGAACCTCCGGCAGATCGTGACCTGGACGGCATGCCGGACGAATGGGAAATTGCGCATGGCCTCAACCCTGAGGATGCGACGGATCATTCCGGCGATCTCGACGGGGACGGCTATACGAATCTCGAAGAGTTCCTGAATTCCACCGATCCGCGAAAGCCAGATGACTGGATTACACCGCCGCGCATAATGCCAGCGCACAACTCGATGTTCACCGCCGCCACATCCTGCACGATCACGAGTTCCGTTCCCGGCGCGATTATCCGTTACACATTGGATGGTTCTGAGCCTAACTTGAATTCACCGCGATACGAGTCGCCATTGACAATCAGCAACACCACTGTCGTTCGGGCGATTACATGCCTTGCCGGACGGGCCAGTCGCTCCAGCTTTGCTGAAATAGAAATCGCCTCACTTCGTCCGCCGGACGCGCCGCAACACACTGCTCCCGGTCTGGCGTACGCTTATTACGAAGGTCCGTTCCGGAAAGATCCCAAACACCCGGATGCCATGCAGCAGTTTTACAAACCGGTCCGGACCGGCGTCGTCACCAATGCCTTCGATCAATCGCCGCGCTCGCGACCGGATGATTATTGTTTTGAGTTTACTGGTTTCATCGAAGTGCCGCGCGATGGCCTCTACTACTTTTACCTGAATGCCAATCGCATAGGGCGTCTCTACCTTGGCAACGAGGAATTGATCATGAGCCGGACCGAAGTCGCCGAGGAAGAAGGACGCATTGCGCTTAAGGCCGGCAAACATTCGTTGCGCCTCACCTACCTGCGGCAAAAGGCCATCACCGATCCAGGGCTGGAGGTTGCGTGGCAGGTCCCCGGCCTCAAACGCGAGCCGATTCCTTCCACCGCACTATTTCACGAGGTGCGTTGAAACAATCGGGCATGGCACCTGACTGCGAGGCATGAGATACGCGGTCCAATCGCGCTCCGTTGCCTCGCAACCGGGTATCCAGTCGATTGATTTACGAACGATTGATTCGCAGAAATAGGGTGTCGGTCAGGTCGGCAGTTTCCACGGCGCGCGATAGGGTCGGCTGACCCATTTCGCCAATTCGGCGTCGCCCACGATTTCCTGTTTGACCGGATCCCAGACCACCTTTTTCCCGGTGCGCACGGCGATGGTCCCCAGGTGACACACCGTCGAGGAACGATGGCCGACATCCACGTTGCAGATCGGATCTTTTCGACTCTTAATGCAGTCCAACCAGTTTTGGTAGTGACTGTGACTGACGTAAAGTCGCTCCGCCTTGTCATCCAACGGTTCTTCCAGGATCTCCTCGGGGGTGGATTCCAAATTGCCGCGAGCGACAAAGATACTGCCTTTCTCGCCTTCGAAGAGAGTGCCGCCTTTGTATTTTCCCGTGCCACTGCTGCACAAGAGCGTCGTACCATTGGCGTATTTGTAGGTGACATCAAATCTCTGCGGTGTCTCGAAGAGCATTTGCGGATGGTAAACCACGTTACTGGCTTCAACTTCCACCGGCCCGCTGTCGTCCATGCCCAGTCCCCATTGTGCAATATCGAGATGATGAGCACCCCAGTTGGTCATCTGACCGCCGGAATAATCCCAGAAAAATCGGAATAAATAATGCACCCGGTTCTTGTTGTACGGCCGCGCCGGGGCCGGGCCGAGCCACATATCATAGTTGAGTTCCGGCGGAGGGGCGCTATCCGGTACGGCCGGCCCACCGCGTTTGTCCCAGTTCACTCCCGGCAATCCGACCTTGATCGTATGAATTTTTCCCAACCGACCGTTGCGAACATACTCGCAACCCGTGCGGAACTTCACCTCCGACCGTTGCTGGCTACCGGTCTGCAAAACGCGTTTGTAGCGACGCACGGCTTTTGCGAGCGCCTGCCCTTCGGCAATGGTCAACGTGAGCGGTTTCTCGCAATAAACATCCTTGCCGGCTTCACAAGCGTTGATGGCGATCAACGTATGCCAGTGATCCGGCGTACTGATTACCACTGCATCAATGGATTTGTCCTCGAGCATCCGGCGATAGTCACTGAAAACGGCGCACGGACGGCCATTGGTTTTTTCAACGCGCGTCTGGGCGGTCTTTAAGTGCGTCTGGTCCACATCGCACACCGCCACCGCATTTTTCATCAAGCCACCCAGATTGACGTTGCCTTGATTGGCCACGCCGATGAAACCAACGCGAATGAATTCACTGGGATTATGGCCGCTGGCAGCCTTGGTGCGATTCAGAAAAATGTTCGGCCCCACCACGCCCAGCCCCAACGCAAGGTTTCCGGTCGCGCGCAGAAAGGTTCGTCGCGAAACGGATGGAAGTTTGGTCGCGTTGCTTGTCTTGGTCGGCAAATAAATTTTTTTGCTCATACAAATGTGTGTGCTTGGACGCATATAATGCCCATTGTTTCACCCGAAAAAACCCAAAAACCAAACCGCGCTCTCAAAACCATTTTTTACATTGCGGAATGAGAAACCTCCTGACCTCCCGGACGCGCCTTGCCTGCTCGTGCTGAAACGTTACACGCCACCTACGGCTATCACCTCGGTACTGCGACGGGAAAGGATGCCACCGGCCAACCCGCCCGCAAATCGATCAAATA
>CALAYC010000006.1 GCA_937894935.1 uncultured Verrucomicrobiota bacterium | reverse complement strand
ATCAGGTCGAAGACTTTGGCTTTGAATGGCCAGTCTTCGATTCTTTTGCAAAGTCCTTTTCGCACCGGGTTCTCCTGAACGTAGAGCCATTTCTCGGAATAATTCTCGCCGTCACGCAGACGATGATGCCAGCCGCGAGATTGGAATTTCCATTCTGGGGAGAGGCTCGCGAGGACGCTCGCCCCACCGTCGTGGCTTGCCGCGATCTTCTTCCGCTTCAGGGCGAACTCGCGTTTCCAATATGAAATCCAAGTCTCAATCGTGAATTTCAAATCATGCGACGCGCAGAAGCAATGGAGATGATCTGGCATCAGGAGATAGTCGCCAACAAGCCATGCTTTGGCTTCAGACCATGTCTCGTGAAGTAAACGATGCGCGGTTTCGTTGGCCAGCCAGGGGGCGTGCTTCTTGGTGGTTACCGTCAGCAAAACAATGTTCGACTGACCGACGTTGACGTGAACGCCAGGTGAAGGATTTTGGCGATTCGGACGTTCATCATCACTGGCGTGGGGCATGAACAGAAGCTACAGAATAGTTGTTGAAACAAAAGGCTCGTCAGTAGTCTTGCTCCACCGAGATAGCGGCTCCTCGCCCCACCGTAACAACTCCGGCTCGTCAGCAACCTCGCCTCACTGACACCAAGGTCGGTTTCAATCGCTGCCGCTCACTGCATAAAGCTGCGTCATGGTCGCGATGTAGAGCACGCCGTTGGCGGCGGTGACGGTGGCGCTGATGGGGGGGCGGAGGTCCAGTTCCGCGAGCACGTTCTTTTCGTGTTGAGCGGCGAAGACGTAAAAATTGCCGCTGCGGGTGCCCAGATAAACTTTTCCATCGGCGACGTACGGTGAAGCCCAGGCTTCGCCTTTGATCTCGTGCGTCCAAAGTGGCTGGCCGCTCTGCGCTTCGACGCAATGAAATTTCCGCCCGCAATCCGCGATGAACACCAGTCCGTCGGACACGGCCGGGGTGGACATGACGTGTTTCTCCAGCGGATACGACCAGATCAGGCCGTTGGTGGTGATGTCGCCGGTCTGGGTGGCATCAATACATTTAAGCCAGGCTTCGTTCTTGCCCCACCAAAGATCGCCGCCGCCCGCAACATAAAGCCGGTCGCGCACGACCACGGGCATGCCGTAGAGGTTGCTCGGGCTTTCGCGCCGGTTGCCGCTGAACTTGTGAATCTCCGTCTTCGGCGCGCCCGGATCGAAATCGAACTGGAAAACTTTCTTTAACTTTTGAACCTCACCAGCCGGTGGATTGCGACCAATGGGTTCAAAGGCGTAAATGATTCCATTGCCCCCGCAGAAAAAAATCAGCGTTCGGCCATTGACCTTGGCGAGCGAGGGCGCGGCCCAGGTGTTGTGAAAAACATTCACGGCAATGTTCTCATCGTCGCGCGCCAGCAGCCTGCCGGTGGTTTTATCGAGGACGATCAAGCTGGGAGCAGCAGGAGCGCGAATGCGTTTGTGCGTGTTATCTACGCCGCTGGCGGTGTTGAGATACAGATGATTGCCGTGAATAAGAATCGAACTGTGCGCGGCATCGTGTGGCCAGATGCCGATTTCGCTCACCAGATCGAAACGCCACAAAATGTCTGCGTCTTGCGGTCCGGGTTGAATGAATTTCCCGTCGGCAGGTGGACGTAACGATTCAGGTTTTGTCTCCGCACCGACCTGTTGACGTGGTGGTTCGTTGGCGTTGTCAGGAGGCGTCAGGTAAGTGGCTTCGTCGCGGAAGGGACCGTCGTTGCCGTCGGCCAATCCTTTCGCATCGAGGCAGAGCACGGCGCCGCGATTATCCACGAGGTAAACGCGGTCGCCCTCGACGGTGGCGGTCGAGGACATGCCCATCTTGGGCCAGTCCATGTAGGCATCTTCATGGCGTTTGGGGACGACGAACTGCCAGAGCAGTTGCCCGTTCTTTTCATCGAAGCACATGAACACGCCGCGATCGCCGCGATGTTTCGGATCGCGCGGTTCGTCGTTGTTGGTGCCGATGTAAACGCGCCCATTCGCGATCACCGGAGTGGAATGGTTCTGCGTGCCAAGTTTGGCCACCCACTTGATGTTCCGACCGGTTTGCGGATCAAAGCTGGCGGGCAGGTTGCGTTCGGTGGAAACCATGTTGCGCGACCACGCGACGCCGAATTGCGGTTGATCGGCGGCAATTCCGATAAACGCCAGCAAACTGCCGCAGCAAACGGCAACAGGAGTTTTCCAACGCATGATGATGAATGTCAGAAAAGCTGAATGCCGGGATGCGAACAAGGATTAATCTATTTGTGAGCTGGAACGATTCTGTCGCTGGCTCTCACTTGCGCCGTAATGATTCTCGTGCAACGCTGCGAGCACCTGTCGCCGGATGTATTGCGGCAGGGAAACAACAACCTGAATTATCTATGGCACATAAAATTGATCTCACGAAGCAACCACCCCGAAGTCCGCGCGTGCGGCTGGGCGGTTACGTCATTCTGCCGCGCATGTTGGACAAAGGCCGCGCGACGTTGGCCAACGCCAATGGCGAGTATCACTATAATTGCCCGCTTGATCAGCGATTCGTTGAATTCGTCGGCATCGATCCCGAGGCGATGAAACAGGAACTCGCGAAGGGCAAGGGCGACCGCGAAATTCTCGAATGGATCAATGCTAACGCCAAATACAAGCACACGGCACCGGAGATTGAAGCGTGGTCACTCTGGCAGGAACGGCGTGCTCCGGATAATCCGGATTCCCGCGGTTACTTCAACGAACTGCACAAAGGCTGCGCACCGGAACGAACGGATATCGTCTCGTGGTTCGATCTGCTCGACGTGGACGACTACGTGAGTTTTGGTGGCAAGGCCTGAACGTCCTGCTCTTGATTTCGCCGGAACGCCATAAAGCGTTCCGGCGTTTTCGTTTTCAGGAACGCTATTATTCGATCGTTACGGGAAACGGATTCCGCTCGGCGAATTTGCATTGATGAAAATAAGGATACGCCAATGGCGTCGCACTCACGGCGTCGAGTTTGGCAATCTGATCCGGAGTCAAAGTCCAACCGGTCGCGCCGAGGTTTTGTCGCAATTGCTCTTCGTTGCGCGCGCCGATGATGACGGTGGAAACCGTCGGGCGTTGCAGCAGCCAGTTGATGGCGATTTGCGGAACGGTTTTTCCGGTTTCCGCCGCAATTTCATCCAGCGCATCCACGACGCGATAGAGATATTCGGGATCGACCGGCGGCGCGGCATCAACTGAGGCCTGCGATTGCAATCGGCTCTGCGGCGGCAACGGTTGGCTGCGGCGGATTTTACCGGTAAGTCGCGCCCAACCCAACGGACTCCACACGACGGCGCCAACTTTTTGATCCAGCCCGAGCGGCATCAGTTCCCATTCGTAGCTGCGGCCGATGAGCGAATAATACGCCTGATGCGCCACGTATCGCGGCCAGCCGAATTTGTCCGCGATGGCGAGCGATTTCATCAATTGCCAGCCGGAAAAATTCGAGCAACCGAGATAACGGATTTTCCCGGCACGCACGAAATCGTTCAACGTGCTCAGCGTTTCTTCGATTGGAGTTTTTGCATCGAAGCCGTGCAGTTGGAACAAATCAATGTAATCTGTGCCGAGACGTTTCAGACTGCCTTCGATTGCGCGGGTGAGGTGATATCGCGATGAACCAACGTCATTAGGGCCGTCCGCGAAACGGAAGGTGGCTTTGGTAGAAATCAGAACTTTATCGCGTCGGCCTTTGATGGCTTGTCCGAGAATTTCTTCAGCGCGACCGGACGAATAAACGTCCGCGCTGTCGAACATCGTCACTCCGGCATCAAGACAGATGTCCACGAGCCGACGTGCTTCCGTGCCTTCGCTTTGTCCCCAGGAAGAGAAAAGCGGTCCGCTGCCGCCGAATGTTCCAGTGCCAAACGTAAGAACCGGGACTCGCAGTCCCGACCCGCCAAGAAATCGATATTCCATACGGCGGAAACTATTGCAGGGGACGAGTCGCGACGCAAATGTCGCCTAGCCGAGTTTCTCTTTCGCGGCCCAGCCCTGGCTCATGAGTTTGAGCAGATGCGTGAGCGCTTCTTCGTAGGAACGATTCTTTTGCTCCGCCAATTGTTGCGCGCGTCGTTCCAGTTGCACGGCCATCTCGGCGGATTTTTCCGCCGGACAACCGAGTGCAACGAGGACTTGAGCCAATTCGTCAGGGGTCATGGTGAAATGAAAAACGCGGATGAAGCCAGCGCCTCATCCGCGTGTGAAATCAATTAAATCAACTGACCGCTTCCTGCTCCACGATCGTGATGCTTTCCACATTCATGCGCTTGAGCGGACGGTCACCCGGTGCGGTGGGCGTGGTGGCAATTTTTTCCAACACTTCATCACCTTTGATCAATTTGCCAAACGCTGTGTATTGGCGATCGAGAAAACGCGGGTCGCCGTGGCAGATGAAAAATTGCGAGCCGGCGGAATTAGGGTCATTTGCACGCGCCATCGAAAGAACACCGCGCACATGCGGTTTGTCGTTGAACTCGGCTTTAATCTTATAACCCGGGCCGCCGGTGCCCCACATGTGTTGCTTGGCTTCGTCCTTCGTGTTCGGGTCGCCGCCCTGAATCATGAAGCCTTTGATGACGCGATGAAAACACGTGCCGTCGTAGAAACCCTGCTTGGCGAGTTTCTTGAAATTTTCGACGTGGCCCGGCGCGACGTCCGGCCAGAATTCGAGGATTATTTCGCCCTCGGACGTTTTGATGATGGCAACTTCGCTCATGAGAAATGCGGTCGAGGTTTACTTGATGGAATCGGCGGGCACGATTTTGATGCTGTCAATGTTTACGCGTTTGACGGGACGGTTCGGTCCTTCAGTTGATGTCGTCGCAATCTTATCCAACACGTCTTCGCCTTTGATGAGCTTTCCGAAGGCAGTATATTGGCCGTTAAGGTGCGGCGCATCAGCGTGACAGATGAAAAACTGCGAGCCAGCGGTATCGTAACCATTCGGCTGGCGTGCCATTGAAAGTACCCCGCGCGTGTGATTCTTGTTGTTCAGTTCCGCCTTGATCATATAACCCGGGCCGCCTCCGCCCCAGGTATCCTTCTTACCTTCATCTTTCGTGTTCGGATCGCCGCCCTGAATCATGAAGCCTTTGATGACGCGATGAAAACACGTGCCATCATAGAAACCCTGTTTGGCGAGTTTTTTGAAATTCTCAACGTGATTCGGTGCGACCTCCGGCCAGAATTCGAGCACCATCTCCCCTTCGGAAGTTTTAATGACAGCAACTTCTTTCGTTGCCGCCGGTTTTGTTTCATCTTTCTTAGCGTCGGATTTGGGCGCGGTAGGGACGTTGGTTTCCGCTGCGAGCGCGAGGGCGCTGCTGCACAGCAAAGCCAGCACACTATTGAACAACAGGTTTTTCATAGGCGCGGCAGAATTCCACGGAGTTTGCGGTAAGTCACGCGCGGATTTTTATAAAAACTTGTAACCATTTTCATTCGTCCGCGTCTCAATCCTCAGCCGCTGCGTCATGAAGACGCGGCAAACAATAGAAAGAAACGCACTTATGAAGATGCAAAAACTCAATTGGTTGGCCGCCGTCGTGGCGGGAGTGACGCTGGCGGTTTCCACTGCCGCAATGGCGCAGGAAAAAGGCGAAGGCCCGAAACGTCCGGAACGGGTCGAGCGTCCCGAAGGACCTGGCGCAGGACCCCGCGGCGATATGCTGAAACGGATGGCGGAGGAATTGAATCTCACTGCCGAGCAGAAAACCAAGCTGGAAGAAGCGCTGAAGGCGCAACGGGAATCGCGGACAGAATTGCGCAATGCCACTCCGGAAGAGCGGCGTGCGGCTTTGCGCGAAGGTCGGGAAAAGATGGACGCCAAGCTGAAAGAAATCCTGACGGCGGAGCAATACGCGAAATGGCAGAAATCCCGCGAAGAAATGCGTCCGCGTGCGGGCGGTCCGGAAGGTCCTGGTGGTCCGAACGGTCCGCGCCGTCGCCCCGCGAACGAGAAGCCGGAATAACCGGTCAGAATAAATTGAGAAAACCGGAATGGTTGAGCCATTCCGGTTTTTTGTTTTCGAGAGCAGAACAAAAATTGGAACGATGCTGTGGGTTGATGTTCATGCGGACAGGAATGCGTTTTACCAATTCGAATTCAGTCGTTAGGCTTTCGCTCACCAAATTCATCTCATGAAAAATCCGCTTTTTGCTGTTTTCCTTTTTGCGAGTGTTTGCGTTCAGGCGCAATTGCCAATCAGTTCACCGGAAGCTGCGGGGTTCGATCGCGAGCAATTGGAAGTGTTGCACGCGACGACGAAGCGGTTTGTGGATGAGGGGCAGCATGCGGGGATCATCACGTTGGTGGCGCGCGACGGTAAAATTGTGGATTTTCAGACGTACGGATATCGCGACCTGGA
>CALAYC010000005.1 GCA_937894935.1 uncultured Verrucomicrobiota bacterium | reverse complement strand
GCCAGCGGCGTTTATACCGTACGCGGGGCTGGAAAAATCAACAGCACGAAGGATAGTTTTCGTTTCGTTTATCAAACGCTCAGTGGCGATGGCGAAATTCGCGCGCGCCTGTCCAGCGTGCAGACCAGTAATTCCGGCGGATTTTTCGGCGTTATGATTCGTGAGTCGTTGAACGCAAACTCACGTCATGCCGCCATCGGAGTTCCGCAAACGCTGCGTTATCAATCGAAACAACGCAGCAGCACCGGCGGCAGTACCAGCACCACCACAACGTCCACGACCAGCACGCCGCCAAACGCCTGGGTGCGACTGGTTCGCTCCGGCAACACGATTACCAGCTATCGTTCTTCCAACGGCTCAACCTGGACTCAGGTTGACAGTCGTAAAATTTCGATGGCGTCCAATATCTACATCGGTCTCGTCGTCGCCTCGGGTAGCACTTCGACTGCGAATACCGCGCAGTTTGCCAACGTGCAGGTAACTCCTTAAACCCCGGAGAGCTTCCCACAGTGAAAAACCTCTCTCACATCGCGGGCGTTATCGGATTAATAGCGCTCGCGATTTTATTGCGG
This sequence comes from uncultured Verrucomicrobiota bacterium, assembly GCA_937894935.1. Lineage (GTDB taxonomy): Bacteria > Verrucomicrobiota > Verrucomicrobiia > Limisphaerales > JADLHS01 > JADLHS01. Next base: position 1,490 of record CALAYC010000005.1, on the reverse strand, counting down.
CGCGAGATCACGATTGAACCGCATCTGTTGGAACGGGAAAATCATCGCATTGTGCCAGAGCATCGTGAAGCTACCATTGCCAACGTTCGAAATACTTTCCGTCCGACCAGCGCAAGATCGTTCAAAGATACTGTCGTTGCTGAAGGCGTTGTTGAACCCGTGACCCCTACTGGAGTTGAATCTACGGACGATGTCGAAGTTGTCGATGATGCGCTGGAACAAATCGTGCAAAACATCTCCGAAGCTGACCTGCTGCCGACGCTTGAGAAAGCGCTTCGAGACAATGACCCGGCGATGACTGAACTGCGCGACCTGCTGTTCGCGCGTTGGGCCAAGAGCGACACCGCTGCCGCTGCGACGTGGGCCGAGCAATTGCCCGAAGGCGAACTTCGCAATATGACGCTGGAACAGATTGCCATCGCGTGGATGAATCTCGCTCCCGCCAGTGCGAGCGAATGGGTGAAAGCGTTGCCGCCCGGCGAAAGCCAATCGCTCGCTCTGTTCGCCGCCGCTTACGAAGCGAGTCGCACTGAACCTCAAATCGCGCTCGAACTGGCCGCGCAATTCGCCCCGTCGCCAGAACGCGATGAACTCTTGAATCACGCGCTCTCGCAATGGGCGACGGTTGATTTTGAACTCGCGCTCGCGTGGGCACGCGAAGTTCCCGACGATGTGTTGCGTCAGGATTTGCTCGCTACACTGGCAATCGCTCGCGCGGAAACTGACGCAGCGACATCAGCCGCCATTGTCGCCACCGGTTTGGCTACAGGCGATGCGCAATCGCGCGCTGCCGTTTCGGTGGTGCAACGTTGGGCCCAGAATTTGCCCGCTGAAGCCGCCGCCTGGGTGACAGAATTTCCCGATGTGCCGCTGCGTCAAACCGCCGTGGAAAATCTCGTGAATCTTTGGGCCGCCAGAGATATTCCCACCGCAACAGCCTGGGTGAATTCTCTACCGAACGGTTCATTGCGCGACGTCGCGACCATTACCCTAAACGATTTCAACCGCTTTCTACCTGAAAGCATCGAGGCGCCGACGCTGCAATAGATCGGTCACCGAATCCTGCTTGGCACTGGTCGGTGCGCCTGATTAACTCCGCGCGCCTTGAAAGGATTGATTCAACACCTCGAAAGCACCGGCGCATTTGCGCCGTGGTGTTTTCTTATCCTTTTCATCGCAGCCTCGTTTCTGATGATCTGGCGCTTGGAAGCGATGAGCGCTGATGGATTCGAAGGCACGGTGCTCGGCACGCTGATCATGCCGTATTGTTCCGGCGTCGGAAATCTCATCTTCGCGTTTCTGCTGGCGAAAGATCACGGCCCAAGCGAAGAAGTGATGACCAACGCTCTCGTTAACAACGTAACGAATCTCACGTTACTCATCGGCCTTCCGGCAATTCTTTGGCAAACTGCTTCAGCCAACAGTAAAGGCGGAAAAGGAAAATCCAAAAAAGCGCAATCGAATCGCCTTTCCATGTTACTCACGCTGGT
>CALAYC010000004.1 GCA_937894935.1 uncultured Verrucomicrobiota bacterium | reverse complement strand
GGCGAAGATTTTGAAACTGGTCAACTCGGCGTTTTTCGGAGTGCGTCAACAGGTGGTCAGTCCGTGCGAAGCGGTTGCGTACCTTGGCATCGACACGATCAAATCTCTGGTGCTGTCCACGCACGCTTTCTCGCAATTTGAAACTATCCCGATAGCCGGCTTCTCGCTCACGGCGCTTTGGAATCACAGTTTGCGGACTGCTGCTGCGGCGAAACGAATTGCTCAGGCCGAAAGTCAAAATCGAAAAGTAGCGGATGAAGCTTTTGTCGCCGGCTTGCTACACGATGCCGGAAAAATGGCGCTGGCCTTCAATTTCCCTGAGCAATACCGAAAAATTCTGGCACAACCCGGGCAAAGCGTGGAAACTCGGCTGCGAGAAGAGCGGGCCTTGTTTGGCGCAACGCATGCCTGCGTGGGCGGTTATCTTTTGGGCCTGTGGGGATTACCCACGCCGGTGGTTGAAGCAATCACCTTGCACCATCTGCCGCACAAATCCATGGCCGAGGAGTTCGATCCGCTCGCCGCGGTTCATATCGCCAATGCCATCGTCAATGCGGATGCCGGCATACCGGAAATCGATCGGGTTTATCTGGAGCGATTGAACCTGGGGAATCGCCTCGGCGCATGGCAACAAATCATTCTTTCCACAGACGGTCAGTAAGTTATGAGCAATAAAGTTCTTTGTGTTGATGACGACGTCAACCTTCTCGCAGGAATCCAGCGGAATCTGCGGAAGCAATTTGAGATTGATACGGCCGTCGGCGCTATCGCCGCGCTGAAGATGATCGAACACGAATGCCCGTACGCCGTGATTGTGGCCGACATGCAAATGCCCGGGATGAACGGTATCGAGTTGCTCAACGTGACTCGTCGTAAATATCCCGACACCGTCCGCGTGATGCTCACGGGGAATGCCGATCAGAAAACAGCAGTTGAAGCCGTGAATCGCGGACATATCTATCAGTTTCTAAATAAACCCTGCCCGACGAATAAATTGGCCGAAGTGCTGGATGCGGGCATCAAGCATTACCGACAGATAACGGCTGAACGTGAGTTGCTCGAAAACACACTCAACGGCAGCGTTAATGTTCTATTGGAAATTCTTTCCCTCTCTGATCCTGATACCTTTGGTCGAAGTCAGATGATTCGTGACCAGGCGCGGCTGGTGGCGAAGGAATTAGGGCTGACTCCCGGTTGGGAATTGGATCTGGCAGCCATGCTGGCGCAGATCGGACAAGTGAGTGTGCCCTCGACTATCCGACAAAAAATACAGATCAAAGAAAGTCTGTCAGGCCCAGAAAAGGATATCCTCGATCGCGTTCCGCAGGTCAGCAGCAGTTTGCTGGGAAAAATTCCGCGTCTGCAATCAGTCGCAAAAATCGTTCTTTATTCGGGAAAGAATTTTGACGGCACGGGCTTTCCGTTCGATGAAGTCAAAGGGGAAGAGATTCCGTTGGAATCGCGGTTGATCAAGGTGCTGACAGAACTCGCGCTACACGAGGCCAATAGGGTTGCCCGCTTCAAAGCGCTGGATGCAATGAAGCAATTGACCGGCATCTACGACGCCAAAGTATTGACGGCTGTGGGCAACGTGCTTGAGCTCACAACCGCCGATAAGCCGAAGGTGCAACGCGCCGTGCAGTTCAGTGAATTGCGCCCCGGACAGATGCTCATTTCGGAAATTCGCACTGCAACCGACAACGTCATGGTGGTCGGCGCCGGTACTCGCTTGACGCCGGTTATCATTGAGCGATTGCGAAATTTTGCCGCGCTTTCGGGAATCAAAGAGCCGATTCACATCGAAGACTAAGGACGGCATTGATCGTAGTTTTGGCTGGCTAAGCAACGCCGACGAGAATGCGTTTACGGTCGAATTGCGATCAAATCAGGGAGCGGAGCGTTGAAAGAATGGAGCGGGCGAAGGGAATCGAACCCTCGTGTGCAGCTTGGAAGGCTGCCGTTCTACCATTGAACTACGCCCGCACCGACGCGCGAATCATACCCGGCACGCTTGCCTTGTCAATTCGTCGCCGTTAGGCTCGCTCCTCGATGAATTCGCTGCTGTTGACTGGCGGGCGGGTAATTGACCCCGCCAATCGTCTTGATGCTATCACTGATCTTCTGGTTCTCGATGGGAAAATTGCGGCCATTGGCGCGGAAGCGGCCAAACAGGCGTCGCCCGACGTGGAACGTTTCGACGCGAAAGGGCTGGTCATTGCTCCGGGGTTGATTGACTTGCACGTGCATTTGCGTGAACCGGGCCAGACGGCGAAGGAAAATATAGCCTCCGGGACCGCCGCCGCGGCGCGTGGCGGCTTCACGTCGGTGGTTTGCATGCCGAATACATCGCCAGCCATTGATAATGCCGGTACCGTGGCGTTGATTCATGAGCGGGCTAAAAGTCAGGGGGCGGTGAATGTCTTCGTAGCCGGTGCGATTACCAAAGGTATCGCGGGTGAGGAGTTGGCGCCGATTGGATCACTCAAACGCGCAGGCGTTGTTGCAATCACGGATGACGGGCATTGCGTGCAGAACAACGAACTCATGCGCCGCGCGTGTGAGTACGCGAAGATGTTCGATCTGACGGTGATGGATCATTGTCAGGATTACGGGTTGGTCACAACGGGGGTGATGCATGAAGGCAATTGGAGTACGCGTCTTGGTTTGCAAGGCTGGCCGGCGGCAGGCGAAGAGATGATCGTGGCGCGAAATATTTTATTGGCAGAACTGACCGGAGCGAGGGTGCATTGTCAGCACTTGAGTGCGGCGGGCAGCGTGGAGTTGATTCGCGCGGCAAAGAAGCGCGGCGTGCCGATTTCCGGCGAAGCGTGTCCACATCACTACACACTGACGGATGCGGCGATTGCCGGAAGTGAGAAATTTTGGGCGGAAGACGGTAAAGCGATTTTTGGCTTCGATCGAATGAAAGAACTTCCCACGTGGCCGAGTTACGATACGAATTTCAAGATGAATCCGCCGTTGCGCTCGGCGCGAGATCGCGAGGCCATTATCGAAGGGATTGTGGACGGAACGATTGAAGTTTTGTGCAGCGATCATGCGCCGCATTGCGATTTCGAGAAGGAAGTGGAGTTCGATTACGCGCCATTTGGCATTACGGGGCTGGAGGTCGAATTTTCGCTGGCGTTGATGCAGCTTTATCACACTAAACGGCTGAGTCTGACGGATTTGATTGCGAAATACACGGTGTCGCCAGCGCGGTTGTTGAATCTGGACAAAGGAACATTAGCGGTGGGCGCGGCAGCCGATATCACGGTGTTTGATCCGGATCGCGACTGGGGTTGGGAACGCAGCGATACGGCGAGTAAATCGCAGAATAATCCATTTTATGGCTGGCCCTTGCGCGGCAAAGCGGTGGCGACGATAGTGGCCGGGCGAAAAGTCTGGGTTGAACAGGCAGGCGTTGTGGCCGTCTAACCCGAGTTGGTTAACCGGAGAAAACAACATGAAAAAACTAATCCTTGGAACAGTCGCGGCGTTGACGCTCTTCAGTGCTTCAGCGGCCGAATCGGTCGAATGGTTGACGGACCTGCCGAAAGCGCAGGCGCAAGCCAAAGCAGAAAACAAAATGGTGTTGCTGGATTTCACGGGGTCGGACTGGTGTCCGCCCTGCAAGGCGCTTCACAAGAATGTGCTGTCAAAACCGGAGTTCGAGGCATACGCGAAAACGAATCTGGTGCTCGTGGAAGTGGATTTTCCGAACAAGAAGCCGCAGTCCGCAGAATTGAAGAAAGCCAATAAGGACTTGCAGAAGAAGTTCAACATAGAAGCGTATCCGACCATCATCGTGTTGGATTCCGAAGGAAAAGAAATTCATCGCAAAACCGGTTACGGCGGGGCGTCGGTAAAAGACTTCATCGCGGGAATCGAAAAGTTGAAAAAGAAGTAATCTCGAGCTGAGTTCATTGGCGCGACGAAGAATTTTTCGTCGCGCTTTTTTATTGCACTAAACCTGGCGTGACTTGCGTTGGCGAGATGTTTAAGGTGGCGGCACGCCTGACCCTCCGCCTGGATGCTCCGGCGTTAATCAAGTGTCTGAGAACTCGACGAACTGGTTGAACGCGCGGCAAGCGCTGATTTTCAGTCTTGGCGCGATACTCTGTTTTCACCTCGCGTACACGCCGGCAAAGTCCGGGTTGTTCGCGTTCGCGATGATCGGTTACGTCTTGGGATTGGTCCAACTGGCGCGATCGCGTACGACGCGACAGGCTTTCTACGTTTCATTGGCAACAGGTTTTGCATGTTTCGCGCCGCAATTGGCGTTTTTCTGGGGGATTTTTGGCGCGTCTGCTATCGCGTTGTGGATGATTCTGGCGCTGTGGACGGTGGCGTTTGTGGTATTGACGCGATTGGCAATTGTTCAACTCGGACTGGGGCGCGCGGCTTTTCTGACGCCGTTTCTTTGGACGGGATTGGAATACTTCCGTAGCGAATTGTATTACCTGAAATTTTCCTGGTTGAACGTCGGCTATGCGTTCGCGGAAGTGCCGTATGTTCCGTGGCGATTCATCGGAACTTACGGAATGGGATTCGGACTTGTGGCGGCGGTGGTTGTGGTTTTGCAAATTAAACGCGTATCAAACGCGCGGTTGCGACGGATTTTTTCTCTGGCGGCATTTGGTGTGGTGACACTTTTTGCGATGGCAGTTCTGCCAATGACGTTGAAATCGCAACCGCCGTCCAATCTCGCTTTTGGTGGCGTGCAGTTGGAATTTGTGGAGGAAGAGAAAATTCTTTCTGCGCTCGATGATTTACTGACGGAGTATCCATTGCATCACCGCACAAATTTTTCGCTCGATCGCCAAGCAGGACTTCCTCTGGCGATCTTGCCTGAATACGCCTTGACCGATGCACCATCAGAAGCGTTACGAGATTGGAGTCGTACCAACGAAATGTTTCTGATTATCGGTGGGAAAGACGCGTCGCCGGAGACGAATTATTTCAACACGGCATTTGTCATCAGCACGAACGGAGAGATTGTTTTCAAACAGGGTAAGAGTGTGCCGATTCAATTTTTTTCCGATGGTATGCCGGCAGCGGAACAAAAGGTGTGGGAATCGCCGTGGGGAAAAATCGGTATCTGCATCTGTTACGATTTGAGCTACACGCGAGTGACGGATGAACTGGTGCGGCAGGGAGCACGGATGTTGATTGTGCCGACGATGGATGTTGCAAACTGGGGGCGGCATCAGCACGAGTTGCACGCGCGGATTGCCCCGGTGCGGGCAGCGGAGTATGGGATTCCCATTTTCCGGGTGGCGAGTTCTGGAATTTCGCAAGGCGTGGAAGCGAATGGCCGGGTGCAGGTGATTGCGCCGTTTCCCGGCGAGGGCGAGCGGCTTTATTTTGCTGCAAATCTGGAGCGCCGCGGGGAAGTGCCGCCGGACCGGCTTTTGGCGATTTTGAGCACGGGAATTACGGGAATTTTCATTGTCCGCGCTGTGATCGCCCGGCTTTTCCGGCGGCGCGCGGACCGTTAATTCCACAACGGAAACTTGACCGGCTGCGGCGGGAAAACTAGTCTGCCCGTCGGCTGGTGACCATAGCTCAATGGTAGAGTCCCAGATTGTGATTCTGGTTGTTGCGGGTTCGAATCCCGTTGGTCACCCCACTTCAATAAATCTCCATTCCACAAGTGCGGTCGCTTTAATTTTGTGCGATGCAGTAGAGATGTTCTTTTCCGCGAATGAACAGTTCGTTTCCCACGATTGCAATGGAAGCGTCGGTGCGATCAGAGAGAGCGTTTTCCGCGACGATTTCGAGTTTGTCGCTTTGCTTGATGACGACGCATTTACCTTCGCGACTGAGAATGTAAACGTGGTCTTTAGTGGCGACAGGCGAAGCGTAGGCGTTGAACACGCCGGGAAGACGTTCGGCATCAATGAAGGGTTTGCCGGTGCGTGTATCGATTCCTGTTAACGCAGCGCCGCGTTGACTGAGGAAATAGAGACGGTTGTTGATCAATGTCGGGGAAGGGACATAGGGGGTGTTTTGATTGTGACTCCATTTCACGGCTGGCGTGCCGGTCAGGTCGCCGGTGTGACCGAGCTCAATCGCCTGTAACGCCGCACCGCGAAAACCACTCATGGCGTAAACGGTATTTTCATCCGCGACCGCGCTGGGAATTGCGTTGCCGGTCTGACCGCCGCAAATCCAGATTTCTTTGCCGGTGGCGAGGTCGTAAGAGCGGACTTTGGTGGTGGCGTTGACGATGACCTGTTTCTGGCCTTTGAACTCAATGATGAGTGGCGTGCCCCAGGAAGTTTCCTCCCGTCGCGGCGTGCGCCAGATTTCCTTGCCGGTGTTTTTATCGAGAGCCGTGATAAAATCATCGCCCTCGTGGTCCCAATTCACCACCAGATAGTCGCCGTGCAGGGCAGGTGATGCTCCTTCGCCAAAAGAGCCGCGCGTTTGCAGTTGTCCGAATTCCTTCGACCACTTGAGTGTGCCGGTCAGGTCGTAGCAATAAAGTCCGCGCGATCCAAAGTAAGCGTACAGATGTTTGCCGTCGGTAATCGGCGAAGACGATGCGAAACCGTGATCCTGATGATGGCCTTCGTGCGGGACTGTTTCTTTGGCGATCTTTTCCCAAATCGTCTTGCCGGTTTTGCGATCGAGACAAAGCACCATGAATTGGTAAGTATCACTGGGTTTTTCGGATCGGCCGCGGCGGCGGCCATCGCCGGGTTCAGCGGGCACTGGCGGTGTTGGTTGAGCTGCTTCTTTTTTTACGGCGGCCTGGATGAAAATTTTGTCCTCCCAAACCACCGGAGTGGCCGAGCCGTGGCCCGGCAGTTTGACCTTCCATTTCACATTTTTAGTGTCGCTCCACTCGATGGGCGGATTAGCGTCGGGAGCAGTTCCGTTGTGATTTGGCCCACGCCACGCAGGCCAATGGCTGGCGGAGACAGAGAGGGTGACAGCAACGAAAACGGCGATGGGGAGAGCGCGGTTTTTCATAGAACCTGAAGTTGACGACGTGATTGTTCTTATATTCATAAATAATTTTCGTTATTCATCCAATTCCTATTTGGGTTTTTTCTTGGCGCTGTTCGGGGCTCGTAGTTAATGTGCCGCCATGAAACGCATTTCATTCCTCGCCCTTGTTCTCAGTGTCACCGCTGCATTTGCGGCTGATGACGAAGCCGGATTCAAACCGTTGATGGACGGAAAGACTTTTGCCGGCTGGAAAACAACCGCAGAAAACCCCGACACTTTTAAAATTGAAGACGGCGCTTTTGTCGCGCGCGGCGAACGCTGTCACCTGTTTTACGTCGGGGACGAACAGCCGTTCAAAAACTTCCATCTTAAAGTGGATGTGATGACGGAACCCAATTCCAACGGCGGAATTTATTTTCACACGAAGTATCAGGAGCGCGGTTGGCCCAAAGGCGGGTTTGAATGCCAGGTCAACAACACGCAAGGCGATTGGAAAAAGACCGGCAGTCTTTATGATCTGGTGAACGTTTCTCAATCTCTTGCCCGAGATAATCAGTGGTGGACGCAGGAAATCATCGTCGAGGGCAATCGGGTTACCGTCAAAGTGGATGGTAAAATTGTGCTTCAGTACAACGAACCGCCGGGTGCACAAGCGGGCAAAGATTTTGAACGCAAATTGAGCGAAGGCACGTTTGCTTTGCAGGCGCACGACCCTAAGAGCGTAGTCCGCTACAAAAATATTCGGGTGAAACGGCTGTAAGAAACGGAACAAAGACGGTTTTCCTGGTGTCGCGCGGTGATAAGCCCGCGACACCTTTTTTGTTTTTGCAAAGCAAAGGGAGCGTCGCTCCCGACCGACTTGATTAAATGCTTGCCAAGATAGTTCGACGATCGCTGCGGCGTCCAGAAGGCTGCTGCGATAGCGTTTTTGTTTAAATATCGCTGACGAGTAATCTCCATCAGGAAATTGTCTGATTAGCGAATCGGCTAAGCGCGTTTAAGGCTCAGACTTTTTTGCGGAAGTATTCGATGGTTTTAGTGATGCCTTCTTCCAATTGCACTTGAGGCTCCCATTTCAGCAACTTCCGCGCTTTCGTAATGTCCGGCTTACGCTGTTTGGGGTCATCCTGCGGCAATGGTTTATAGATGATTTTACTGCGCGCACCGGTGGCTTTGAGAATGGCTTCGGCGAATTGCAGCATGGTCATTTCGCGTGGATTCCCGATGTTCACCGGCAAATGATAATTGCTCATCATCAGGCGATAGATTCCTTCGATGAGATCGGAGACGTAACAGAAGCTCCGTGTTTGTTTGCCGTCGCCGAAAACAGTGATTGGCTTATTGGTCAACGCCTGGCTGACGAAAGCCGGCACGACGCGACCGTCGTTGAGGCGCATGCGCGGACCGTAGGTATTGAAGATGCGCACCATGCGCGTTTCCAATTTATGCTCGCGATGATACGCCATTGTCAGCGCTTCCGAGAAGCGTTTGGATTCGTCATAACAACCGCGCGGGCCGATCGGATTGACGTTACCCCAATAATCTTCGGTTTGCGGATGAACCAACGGGTCGCCGTACACTTCTGAAGTGGAGGCAGTGAGAAACCGCGCTTTTTTGCGACGCGCTAACTCCAGCACCTGGTAGGTGCCGAATGAGCCGACTTTCAAAGTTTTGATCGGGATTTGGAGGTAATCAATGGGGCTGGCCGGCGAGGCAAAATTCCAGACGTAGTGAACCGGGCCGCTGATGGAGATTGGATCGCAGATATCCTGTTTGATGAAGCGGAAATATTTGTTGCCGCGAAGATGAGCGAGATTGGCTTTGTTTCCGGTGACGAAATTGTCAATGCCGATCACTTTGTGACCGCGCGCCAAAAGGAGGTCGGTGAGGTGCGAACCGAGAAATCCGGCGGCGCCGGTCACAACGGAAACAGGAGTTTTAGTTTTCATGCTTTAGAAAAACCGACACCGGCAGTGGATTGAGTTTCAGCTTATTTGGCCCCTGAGCCGCAGAGCACGGCCGGAATGGTGCGGAGTAAAATTTTGAAATCAAGCCAGAGTGACCAGTTATCAATGTATTCGAGGTCAAGGCGCACCCAGTCGCGAAAGTCTTTGATCTCATTGCGACCGCTGATCTGCCACAGACAGGTGAGCCCGGGTTTGACGCTAAGGCGTCGGCGATGAGCGAGATCATTGATCCGTTTGGTTTCATCGACGGGCAGCGGGCGAGGCCCGACCAGACTCATTTCGCCGCGCAGTACGTTGAAGAGCTGAGGTAGTTCATCAATGCTGAATTTGCGCAGCCATTTGCCGACACGGGTAATGCGTGGATCTCTGGACACCTTGAACACGGGGCCGCTCATTTCATTCATGGCAGCGAGTTCGTGTTGCACCTGTTCAGCATTGGTTACCATGGTTCGGAACTTATAGATCATGAAAGGTGCCCCATTCAGTCCTGACCGTTTTTGTTTAAAAAGGATCGGCCCTTTGGATGTGAGTTTGATGAGCAGCGCGGCTGGCAGCATGAGAAACGGACCGGTTACCAATAGCAGAAATAACGCGCCAACCATATCGACCACCTGTTTCGAAACGCTCTGCCAGGAAGCTTCCGGAGTAGAGCGGAACACGAGTACTGGTCGACCGTAAAAATCGTCGAGATTCGTCCGAGAAACATTAGTCTTAAAGAAATCAGCCACTAACCAGGCTTCCACGCCTTCGAGGTCGCAAGCGTTGATGATCATTTCAGCGCGGTCAAAATGCGCGTGGCGTGTGCTCAGGATGACGCCATTGATTGCGCGTTCATGGAGGAGGTGCAGAAATTCATCGAGATTCAAATGTTTAAGGTCGATCTCCTCCACAATTTCCACGCCGGATTCAGGACGCTTGATAATCTCTTCGCGCATCCGTTGCGTTTCTTCGGGCGTGCCGACGAGTACGAAGCGACGACGAAACTGGTTTTGCGCCAGTTTGCTTTTAGCTGCCAAGGCGAACAGTTCTTCTTTGAGAAAAACGAGACAAAAAGCGATGACCCCGAAGCCAATTGGAACAAATCGGGCGATCTGTAAGCGCGAGAAATACAACGCCAGCGTCAATCCTACTGAAATGATCAGACAACCCTTAAACAACTGCAGAAGCGTGTGGCGTCGAGGCGCAATCAAGGGACGGTCATAAAATCCCTGTGCTTCCAGCACAAGAGGCGATACAGGGATCAGCACGAGATAATGCCAAAAGAAGTTTTCGAATGGAGCGATGTGTGGAATGCTCAACCACTCTTGAATGGTTTCCGATGCCCGTAGTTCGTAGGCGAGCCAAAAACTGATGGCGAAGATACACGCGTCCATCAACTGATGGAGTTGCATCCGCATTTGGCGGTCACGACGCAGCATATGAGATGATTCTTAAGTTACGGCTTCTGAATACAGGCGGTCGGGCCGTGCGGAATCTGGAATTCTGGCACAGACGCCGCAATAAGTTCCTTTATCCGTTCAAACGTGGCGTCCTCCCTTCCGGGAGGACAAACCGCAAAATATGAAATATAAGCCCAGCGCTCCAACACGCCGGTCGTGATCAGATTTCGCGCCATGGACCACATGCGGTCCGTTCCGGTGGGGCTGGCGCTGATTTTCCCATCGCAAACGTACCAATAAGTGTAGATCGCACTCATCGGTTGTTCGCGTCCATCCTGTTGGAACGTGCGCGAAGCGGTCAGCTTAATGACTGGCAAATCGTACGGTTCAGGTTTCGCAACCGGTACAGGCACGACTTCGGTTTTTGTAATATTCCAACCCTGGCCGGTAAGACAGAATTGCGGTTTGTGCAGACTGGCGCGATCCGCTCCCATCAGGACGACATTGACCTGTACGCCGAAGTTCGTGTCAGGCGTAACGTAGTAACATTGGCCGTAGGAAGTGTCCTTCGGTAACACATTGGTCACCACTTCTGCCTGCGGAATCCAATGATAAACGTAATCCAGGACATTGGTGGGCAGAATCACTTCCAGGCTCGAGCTGTCCGGAATCGGGCGGGTGACCACGCCGGGTTCGCCCAGGCGTTGAATGGACTTGTAACGCGCCAGCACAATCGCACTACTGCCAATCAGCAGCACTGTCAAAATCGCTAAGATCCACTTGGTCCGGTTCATTGTGATTTTGCGGATGAAGTTGTGGTGGATGGGGGTTCGGTGTTTTCCAGATATTTCCCGATGTACATCACCCCGATGATTGCTGGCACGTACGGCAGCATGCTGAAAAATCCGCTGTCATGAACGTAATTGCCCCAGTCCTGTCCCTGTTGGCCACCAATTTCTCCGGCAGCGACAATAAAAGAAAGGCGTACGACATTGCCGATGACTGCCAGAGGTAACGACGCGCCGACCATTACCAATCGTTTCCACGGTGAGCGGAAAACGAGAAATCCGTACGTAACTGAAATGAGGAAGATTGCGATCAGGCTTCGCATTCCTCCGCACGCGGCGGCGACCTCATATTGGTACGTTCCGAGCGGATTGAACAGTTGCGTGCCGACCCGGATGACCCCGACGCCAAACAGGTCATTGAAGAGATGTTCCACGATCCAGGTGACCATCAGACGTAAGGGAAACGTAATTTTCTCCGTCAAAGAGCCCAGCGGCACCATGAATGCAAAAAGCACGAACGGAAACAGTGTCGCTTTCAGCCAATTCGGTCCCCAGACCAATCCGGTGAGTCCGTAAAGTCCGACAAACAATCCGACAATCGACAATCGTTGCTGTTGCACGACATAGCCAACGATGTGCGCCAGCAGCCCGAGCAGAATCAGGAAAATTGCCGGCCACCAGGTGTGCAGCGGTTTGGCGACGAGGTCATCGCGTTTCCACCAGAGAATGCCGAGTACAAGAAACGGAATCAGATTTCCATGTCCATCATCAGCCGTGAGCGTTTCTGCGTTGTAGGCCACGGCCATGAACTCGAAGAGCGAAGTCGTAGGGACATAACCAAACGAAGAGTTGCCGAGAAAATGAAACAACGCAGCCCATGCGAGGAGCAGACCGAAGAATAACGTTTTATCCGGTAACCGACGCCAATAGGCCCGAATTTCTTCTGATAAACCGTCGTAAGGCTGCTGAATCGTGGGGCTGCTCATCAAATCAATTATTGGCCAAGCTCTTGGATACTGAAAACATCCGGATTGCTCAAACAAATTAACCACGTTCTGAAACACGCCCCGACGCCTTGCCGCGGCAACCGTCGCGCATCAGATAAAATAAAAACAACGAATTCCATTTCACATAACGTGGCACTAATCGCCGCGGCTCAGAGACCATGCGATACAACCACGTGAGTCCCGCGCGTTGCATCCAACCCGGCGCATCGGGTTTCAGCCCGGCGTTTGCGTCGAAGGCAAATCCTACCGTTAACACCACACCCCGTCGCAACAGGCTTTTATGCTTCTGTGCCCAAAGCTGTTGTTTCGGCGTGCCGAATCCCACCCAGATGTAATCCGGGGACAAATGATTAATCTCCTCAATCACTTTCTGCTCCGCGCCGCCGGCTAAAGTTCCGTCCGCTTCACAGCGACCGTGAAACGCGCCGACAAAATTCGCCTTCGGAAAATTCTCTCGCAGTCGCGCACCGCATGTTTCCGAGCCGCCTAATAGATAATGCGTGCTATCCGGCGGCGGATCACTGAGGAACTTCCTCATAAACGTCGGCCCATACACGCGATCGCGCAGTTGCGCTCCGGCACGATTCAAACACCAGACCAGCGGCATGCCGTCGGGGATTAAATCGTCATACGCGCGCATCGTTTCGCGAAACTCCGGTTCGTGTCGGTTCATTGAAACGATTTGCGTGTTGACGAATTCCACCAGACGACAACGCGGTTCGCGCGCCCACTGCGTGCACATCTGCGCCAACTCCGAGTAATCGGTGACAAGCAATGGCGTGTGCAACACATGCATTCGTTTCATTCGGCGCAAGCAGCGACCGCTCCCTGAATGTAAAATCTTTACGCCACGGGCAATGTGAGTTCAACTTTCCCGTGTTCCGTATCATCCGGGAGCGCGCTCGGGGAGTGTCCTCATTCAATTGGAGGGTTCAAGAAAAGACTTCTGTTGAAATTCAAATTCCGCCAAGTTGAATTGCGTGACTCAGAAGCCGTTTCAATGCGGCTCAACGCGACCTGAGTTGTGTGATGCCGATGAAACTGCTCATTTTTGCCCATACGCCGCCGCCGTTACACGGGCAAAGTTACATGGTGCAATTGATGTTGCAGGGGTTTGGCGGAGATAAACGCCGTCGTGCCCATCGGGAAACTTCCGACTCCCGCCCCGGGCCAGACCTCGGCATCGAATGTTATCACGTCAACACCCGTCTCTCGCTGCGACTCGAAGACATTGGCGAATTCCATGGGCGGAAGCTGTCGCGGCTTTTGCTTTACTGCTTCGAAGCGATTTGGTGTCGGTTTCGTTATGGCGTCGAGAACATGTATTACATTCCCGCTCCGGGGAAAAAATCGGCGTTATATCGTGATTGGCTGGTCTTATTGATATGCCGCCCGTTTTTTAAACGGATCATTTTCCATTGGCACGCGGCGGGATTGGGAAAATGGCTGGAGACCGCAGTGCAAATGCGAACGCGCGAATTGACCTATCGTTTTGCAAAACAGGTCGACCTCAGCATCGTGCTCTCGCGCTACAACCTTTCCGATGCGGAAAAACTTTTACCTCGCCGGGTGCGAGTGGTTGGAAATGGGATTCCTGATCCATGTCCCGATTTCCGAGAGCGAATTTTGTCTCGCCGTTTGGCGCGCTTTGAAGCCAGGCGAAAGCTGCTGGAAGGAAAACAATTAACCGCGACCGATTTGCACGAAACCGGAGATGACCCGCGGGTAGTGAAAATTCTTTTCCTTGCGCATTGCATGGAGGAGAAGGGGTTGTTTGACACTCTGGAAGCAGTGGTATTGGCGAATCGTGAACTGGCAAAAAAATCAGGTGCGTTGCAGTTGAAGGTGATCGTGGCCGGTTCCTTCGTGAACTCCAGCGATCGAGCTCGATTCGATCAGGTTCTCGCAAGCCCGGAATTACGTGGCGTCGTCAGCTACATCGGATTTGTCACTGGCGAAGCGAAAAATCAGGCCTTCGCGGACGCCGACTGTTTTTGTTTCCCTTCTTACTATTACGCCGAGAGTTTCGGACTGGTGCTGGTCGAAGCAATGGCTTTTGGCTTGCCGATCGTCACCACGCGATGGCGTTCGTTGCCGGAATTGTTTCCGGCGGATTACATCGGCCTGGTAGCGCCGAAAGCGCCGGAAGAACTTGCGCGAGCTTTGCAGCAGGTGATCTCAGGTGAAACCGGTGAAAGTTTTCGCGAGCGATTTCTCGCGCACTACACGTTGGAAGCGCATCTCGGTAAACTCGCCGAGGCGATCCGTTCGGTGGAACAACCGGATTCCGCGGCGCAATCCACTCCCGCGACGGTCGCGTCTTGACGTCAACTGCGGTAAATCCATTGCGATTTCGCATCGCCCGGATACTTTGACCGCGTGAGAATTGGCGTTCTGCAACTCGACTCAACTATTGGTGCATTTGCGGCGAATCGCGAAAAGCTGCTGGCCGCGTATGCGGAGGTGGTGCGTGATGGCGCGGAGTTGGTGGTAGCGCCGGAATTGTTTCTCTGTGGCTATCCGCCGCGCGATCTGTTGCTGCGCGAGGATTTTGTTGCTGCCAATCTCGCCGCACTTGAACAAACCGCTGCTCAAATCGGTGACGTGCCGCTTTGCGTCGGTTTCGTCGATCGCAATCCCAATCGTCCTGGACGCTCGCTGTTCAATTCTGCGGCTGTTTTGCAGCACGGCAAAATCGTCTGGCGTACGAACAAGTCATTGTTGCCGACGTACGATGTCTTCGACGAAGACCGCTATTTTGAACCGTCCACTTCCGTTGCGCCGTTTGAGTTCAAAGGGCGTAAACTGGGCATCACCATCTGCGAAGACATCTGGAATGATGAGGATTTTTGGAGCGACCGCCGCTATCGCCGCGACCCGGTTAAAGAACTCATAGCGCAAGGTGCCGACATTATTTTGAACCTTTCAGCGTCGCCTTGGACGGCCGGCAAAGCGGTGACGCGACTCGCTATGTTGCAACGAGTGGCGCGGGACGAAAAAGTGCCGCTTGTGCAGGTCAATTCTGTGGGAGCAAATGATGAATTGATTTTTGACGGCCACAGCGTCGCGTTGAATCGAAAAGGCGAAGTGTTGGCGATGGCCAAAGGTTTCACCGAGGAAAGTTTTGTGGTGAACGTAGAAGACGAAGCTGCGGCGGTGGAGATTGTTTTTCCCGCGAAGGAAGAACAATTGTTTCGCGCGCTGTCGCTGGGAATTCGCGACTATGTTCAGAAGTGCGGCTTTAAATCCGTCGTGATTGGACTTTCCGGCGGTATTGATTCCGCGGTGGTGGCCGTGCTTGCGGCTGATGCGCTCGGGCCGGATAAAGTGATGGGCGTGGCGATGCCGTCACGTTATTCGAGCGAGGGCAGTCTCAACGATGCGGAAGCGCTCGCGAAGAATCTCGGTATTCGCTACGAAGTGCTGCCGATTGAGCCGGCGTTTAAAGCGCTGGAAGGCCAGTTGGCCCGGATGTTTGCGGGAACCAAACCCAACGAAGCGGAAGAGAATGTGCAATCGCGATTGCGCGGTCTGACGCTGATGGCGTTGTCGAATAAATTCGGTTCGCTGGTGTTGACGACGGGAAACAAGTCCGAGATGGCAGTGGGCTATTGCACGCTTTACGGCGACATGTGCGGCGCGCTGGCGGTGATTGCCGATGTGTTCAAAACCGAAGTCTATGCACTTGCGCGCTGGATTAATCAGGATCGCGTGCTGATTCCGGAGAATTCCATCACCAAGCCGCCGAGTGCCGAGTTGCGGCCTGATCAGAAGGATCAGGATTCGCTCCCGCCGTATGAAGTGCTTGATGCCATCCTGCAACATTACGTCGTGGATTTGCTCAGCAAAGATGAAATCATCCAGCGCGGTTTTCCGGCGGCGACGGTGACCGACGTAATCAACAAAGTGACGTTCAGCGAATACAAACGACGCCAGGCAGCACCGGGATTGAAAGTGTCGTTGCGCGCATTTGGAATGGGGCGACGGATTCCGGTTGCGCAACGGTTTCGCGCCACCTGAACGAAATAAGGCCAATGAAATTTTTCTCACTCGTATTGGGTTTCATCCTCACGCTGAGCGGGCAATCAATTTTCGCGGCAAATTCCAAACTGTGTCGCATTGAAATTGTTGAAGCTGGTACCGGTTGGCCGGTGCCGCTGGTCGAATTGCGCACGACGCATCAGATGCGATTCATTTCCGACAACGCGGGGGTGATTGCTTTTGACGCGCCGGAACTGATGGGGCGCGAGACGTGGTTTGATGTCTATGGGCATGGTTATGAAGTAGCGAAAGATGTCTTTAATTATCGCGGGGTACGTTTGAAACCTGAACCCGGCAAAACTCTCCGCGTGGAAGTGAAACGCGCCATTGTCGCGAAGCGATTGGGGCGCATCACCGGCGCCGGGTTATTTGCGGAAATTCAGAAATTCGGAGAAGAGCTGGATTGGCCGGAGTCGCGCGTGCTCGGGTGCGACAGCATTCAGAATGCGGTGCATCGCGGTCGCATGTTCTGGCTCTGGGGCGACACGACGATGGCAAATTATCCGTTGGGCATTTTTGATTCCACCAGCGCAACGAGTGCGATTCAACCGCTGAAGCGTTTTGAACCGCCGCTGCGTTTAAAGCTGGATTATTTCACAAACGATAAAGGGCTCGCCCGCGCGGTTGCAAAGATGCCGGGAGAGGGGCCCACTTGGCTGACGGCGTATGTGAGTTTGCCGGATAAAAATGGCATGCCGCGGCTCGTTGCTACGTACAACAAAATCAAGCCGCCACTCGACGCCTATGAAATCGGTCTCTGCGTCTGGAACGACGAGACCGCGAATTTTGAGCCGCTGCGAGTGCTTTGGACCAAATCCGCCGAAACACCGGAACGTCCGCTGTTGCCGGAAGGACATCCGGCGTTCTGGAAAGATGAAGCCGGGCGGGAGTGGGTTTTGTTCGGCGATCCATTTCCGCGGTTTCGTTGTCCCGCGACGTTTGAAGCGTGGCAGGATTCGAGCACCTGGGAAGCGTTGCAGCCGCAAGCCACGCTGACATCGCCGGACGGAAAAACGGTGGAGCCCCATACCGGTAGCATCGCGTGGAATTCATTTCGCCAGCGCTGGGTAACGGTGTTTGTGGAAAACTTTGGTAAACCTTCAATTCTCGGCGAAGTCTGGTATGCGGAAGCGTCGTCGCCGACTGGCCCGTGGGGCAAAGCGGTTAAAGTGCTGACGCACGACAATTACACGTTTTACAACCCGCGCCTTCATCCGGAGTTCACGCCGACCAATTCTCCCATATTGTTGTTCGAAGGTACTTACACGATGACCTTTGCCGATCGACCGCATCCAACGCCGCGTTACGAATACAACCAGATGCTTTATCGGTTGGACTTGGATGATCCGCAGTTGCGTCCGGCTCAGACCCCGTAATTCAATCCGTTTCCGTTTTGTTTATTCGTTTCGCGTCCTCCACGACGGTATCTCCATGACGCGGCGAAATTTGCCGAGGGGAATATTTTGCCGCCGGGATTAAAATAGCAGTCTGGTGATAACTCCCTCATTTGCAACGGGGGAATAAGTTTTGCCACTGATAATCATCGCGAGGCATTTCATCTGCTTGCTGCCGGGCGAATGAGAGGCCGTTTTAGTCGGTTTGTGATTGGTGCTGTATGGCTGGTCGCGGTGGGAATCGGACTGGCCATCATGATGAATTATGAAACCGCCGCTGGCAGGACGGGCGAAACACCCGATGTCTGGCCGGCGGATGCATCTTTTCAGTTCGATTCCACGCGGCCGACGCTTGTGTTGTTTGCGCATCCCAAGTGCCCGTGTACGCGGGCGGGTTTGCGCGGACTCAACCGTTTGCTCGCACAGCATTCGCCTCGACCGGCGACGCATATCTTTTTCCTCAAGCCCGAAGGCACGGACGAAGATTGGGTGCACAGTGACTTGTGGCGTGAAGCGGCGGCTATTCCGGAATTGATTCTTCATATCGACGATGCGGGACGCGAAGCAAAGCGTTTTGGGGTGCAAACCTCCGGTCACGTCGTGATGTACGATGCCGAGGGACAACTTCGTTTCAGTGGCGGAATTACCGCTGCGCGCGGGCAAGAGAGAGACAACGCGAGTCGCGATCAACTCCGCTCCTGTTTGATGGCGCAAGAAGGTCTGACGCCGTTGCATACTCCCGTTTATGGCTGTCCTCTGCGGAAGGATGGTGAACTGGCAGCAAATTAAACTTTCCAGTCATGTCTGAACGCAATTCAGTTTTCAGTTCCGACCCGGAGATTTCGGCGCGTACGATTGCGCTGTTCAAGGAACAACAGCAGAACATCACCGAACATACGGATCGATTGTTCGGTCGATTGATGCTCTGGCAATGGGCCGCTGGCGTCGCGGCCGCGTTGTTCCTTGCGCCGCGTACCTGGGCGGGCCTGGAAAGTTCCATTCATCCACATCTGCTCGCGGCCGTTTTTCTCGGCGGCCTCGTAACCGTATTACCCATCTGGCTCGCGTGGCATCAGCCCGGGCGCGTCCTCACGCGCCACGTTATCGCCGTCGGACAGATGCTCATGTCGGGATTATTGATTCACCTGACCGGCGGACGACTGGAAACGCATTTTCATATTTTTGGGTCGCTGGCGATTCTGGCGTTTTATCGCGATTGGCGAGTATTAGTTTCCGCGTCATTAGTGGTGGTGGGAGATCATCTCATCCGCGGGCTGTTCTGGCCGCAATCCGTTTACGGCGTCTGGTCAGCCTCAATCTGGCGTTCCATTGAGCACGGCGGTTGGGTCGTGTTCGAAGTGACATTCCTTATTATTTCAATTCGCAAGAGTCTTTCGGAGATGATGAGCGTCGCCGAACGCCAGGCGCGGTTGGAAAGGTTGAACGGCAGTTTTGAACGCAAGGTCGCGGAACGGACGGCGGAATTGACTCGCGAAATTCAAGAGCGTCGTCAGGTTGAACAGCATCTTAAGGAAAGTGAAGCCCGTTTGGCGCGTGCGCAACAAATCGCCCGCCTCGGCAGTTGGGAATGGGACGTCGCGCAGGACAAAGTCGTGTGGACAGAGGAAACCGCGCGGCTCTACGGCTTCAATAACGAAGACCTTGGCAAACACATGGAACGTTGTTTGGAACGGGTGCATCCGGATGATATCGCGCAGGTGCGGGCGTCGCTCGCGGCAGCGGCGCAGAACGGGCAACCTTTTAAATCGGATCATCGCGTGTTGTTGCCGGATGGTAGTGAACGTTTTCTCCATGGCGTCGGCGAAGTTTTGTGCAATGAGCGCGGTGGAGCGATTCGCGTTATTGGTACGGTTCAGGATGTGACGGATGCGCGGCGGGCCGCACTGGCATTGCAGCGCAGCGAAGAACAACTGCGGCAATCGCAGAAAATGGAAGCCATGGGCCGATTGGCCGGCGGTGTGGCGCATGATTTCAATAATCTGCTGACCGTCATCAACGGATATTCGGGCATGACACTTCTGCAATTGGAACAAACGCATCCGGTGCGCAAAAACGCCGAAGAAATTCAGAAGGCGGCCGAACGGGCCGCGGCGTTGACGGGTCAATTGCTCGCCTTCAGCCGGAAGCAGGTGTTGCAACCGCGCATTATCCAATTGAATCAGGTGGTTGACGGATTGGAAAAAATGCTGCGTCGGTTGATTGGTGAGAACATCGAATTTGCGACCGTTTTTGATTCCGGCCTGGGTAATGTCAAAGCGGACCCGGGGCAGATTGAGCAGGTCATCATTAATCTCGTGGTCAACGCGCGCGACGCGATGCCGCAGGGCGGAAAGCTTACAATCCGCACGGCGAATGTTTCGCTCGATCAAACAACGCAGTTCCGCAATCGCTCTCTGAACATCGGCGAGTATGTCATGCTGGCAGTAAGCGATACGGGCGTTGGCATGACCGCCGAAGTGCAGGCGCATCTGTTCGAGCCGTTTTTCACGACGAAAGGAGTTGGTCGCGGCACGGGGCTCGGGTTGGCGACGTGTTACGGAATTATTTCTCAAAGCGAAGGCGATATTCGCGTTTACAGTGAACCGAATCGCGGCACGACGTTTAAAGTGTATTTACCCCGCACTGACGCGCCGGCAATTCAACCGCTTCGCGAACCTGAATCCAACCTTCTGCCGGCAGGAAATGAATCGGTTCTCGTAGTCGAAGACGATGTATCGGTGCGTCGCCTGGCGGTAGCGTTGTTGTGTGAATGCGGATATCGCGTGCAGGAAGCCGGTGATGGAATGTCCGCATTGCAGATTATCAATTCTGCGCCGACCTTCGATCTGGTGATTACCGACGTGATTATGCCGCGCATGAGTGGTCGCGAATTGTACGACAAACTTCGGGCGACTGCGCCGCGCACGCGGGTGCTGTCCATGTCCGGTTACACCGACGACGCTTTAGCGCAACATGGCGTGTTGACACCCGGGCTGTGGTTTATTGAGAAGCCGTTCTCTCCCGCGCGACTCGCACGCAAAGTTCGCGAAGTGCTTGATGCGCCTGCGCCGCCACCGTCGGATACAACGTCGCCGAACCAACCCTTGTTACCGCTTGAACGCTGACGCGGTTAGCAGGGAAATTCACTCCGCAAGTCAGGCGATTTCGCCGAGCGGCGCTCGTTTGATCACGCGTCTCGTAAAAACGGCAAGCCGTCGCGATATTTTTTCAGATTCGCAAGATCCAATGATGCATTGATACTGCCAGCGGTTTCGCCTGCGTCGGCGAGGATTTCTCCTTGCGGATCAATAATCAACGAGTGGCCGTTATACGCGTAAAACGGGTCGTTGCCGACGCGATTCACGCCCATGACATAAGCCTGATTTTCAATCGCACGTGCTTGCAGTAATCGGATCCAGTGATTCATGCGCTTAGCGGGAAAACTTGCGATTACGACGAACAATTCCGGCTGTGCTTTTTTTGCGGCTGCGCGGAAAATTTCCGGAAACCGCAGGTCGTAACAGATGAATGGCGCTACCGAACAGTTTCCCCACTGGAAGATCACCGGTTGCTCGCCGGCGGTGTAATGTTTGTTTTCCTGTCCCGGCGAAAACGGACGCATCTTTGCATAACGGCAAAAAATCTCTCCCGCAGGTGATACAACTAGCGCTTCGTTGCGAAATTTTCCATCGCTGCCGCGAGTCGCCACGCCGCCGATGAGCGTAACCTGATACTCCTTTGCCAATGCGGATAAAAACGGTTTGGTTTCACCGCCTGACGATTCCGCGATGGCTGCTGCATTCATGCTGAAACCGGTGGCGAACATTTCCGGCAACGCCACCAACGAACCCGCTTCCGGTTTTGCGGTCGCCATCAACGAACGAACCGTCGCGAAATTTGCCGGTTTGTTTTCCCAGGCGATGTCGAATTGCAGCGCGATCATTTTCACGGCGCAACGATATGCAAGGTGACGGACTCGGGCGAGTGCTGTTTGAATTATACATTGTAATTTCAAACTTCATTGGGTAACAAACTCCGGTCTCCCCGCTTCCGATTGCGTTGGCCGTGTAATCCGAAGTGACGGAGTCACTGGTCTCACCGCTGGAATCCACGGCCTTCGCGGAATCATGAAACTGAGAATCGCCTCTGTCGCAACTTTGATCGTTCTCACCGGCTTCTCCACTCGGATTACACCGGCGTCGGCTCAAGGGAGTCTCACTCCGCCCGGAGCCCCGGCGCCCATGATGAAAACGCTTGAGCAGATCGAACCGCGTAAACCGATTATGGCGTTGCCGTACACCGTGGAGGAGCCCGGCTCGTATTATCTCACCGGTTCGCTCAGTTCTACCGAAGCCGGAATTATCGTCGCATCGAGCGACGTGACGATTGATCTGATGGGATTCACCATTCGCGGTTCGCAGGATACCAATCATCCGGGCATTCAAGCCGTGGGCGGCGAGGATGTGATGCTGCGGAATATTGTCATTCGCAACGGGGGCGTATCGCAATTTGGCGTGGGCATCCTGATTGACAACACCCAGGCCGGACGCGTGCAGGATGTGGTGGTGCATCAGAACGCTGCCCAGGGAATCTTTATCGCACGGGCGAACAAGCACAAATGATGTTGGACTAAGGTGGTGCATCAGAACGCTGCCCAGGGAATCTTTATCCGCCAGACCGGCAATGGCATTTGCAGTGACATCACTGTCGAGAATTGCAAGGTCACCGACAACGGCGGCGCGGGCATTTATATCTTCAGCCCGAGCGAGGCGGAGCAAAATCGCGGTCACACCATTCGAAACAATTCGATCAGCGGAAATTTTACCGAAGGCATTTTCAGCGTCCGCGCTTACGGTTGTTTGTTTGAGGGCAATGTGATCGGTCCTCAGACGCCCGCCACCAATGCTTACGCGATTCGGAGTGGTCTGAGTCGGAACTGGGTCGTTCGTAACGTTTCCCAAGGCAACACCAATGTTCTTGGGTCACCTTTCGTGTTTATCAGCAGCGGCGACACTTTCGGCCCCACCGTAACAACGAGCGGCATGATTACGAACGTCAATCCGTGGGCGAATTTTGCGCGCTAATCACTGCCATGAAAGCCCTGTTCACCGTCGCGATTTGCCTCGGCCTGATGCATTGGCCTCTTGCTCGGCAACTCTTTGACAAAGGCGAGATCCGGGCCAACTGTTTTATCAGGTGACGTCGAACTGAAGGAAGGTTGACGTCCCTGAAATCTCGAACCGCATCCCTGCGGTTGGAATTTGCGCGTCCTTCCGTGTGGGCGGCGGCGAGGAATCGGCCGGCGGATTTCCGCCGGGAAACCCGAAGCGCAAGAACAACAATCAGTCAGGATATGAAGGTTAAACCAGTTGAGAAACAAGGTGGAGTCCGTGTTGAATTGGGCCCAGACGAATCACAGCTTCCTGTAAGCGATGCCAACCGGGAGTTTTCGTTGAAGGAAATTCTTGTGCCGGTGGATTTCACGGAATGCACCGATAAAGCGCTCAGTTATGCGTTACCGTTTGCCCGGCAGTTCGGGGCCAGTCTGACCTTGCTGCATGTGGTCGAGCCTGCTGTTGGCGCTGCTTCCGAAGTGGCGTTGGTGAATGTGTGCTCGGATAAAGAAGCGCAACGCAAACTGGCCAACATGAAGGCCCGGGTCGAAAAACAGGTGAAGTGTCAAACCGTCCTTCGCAAGGGCTTCGCTGCGACAGAAATCATCGATGTGGCCAGCGAACGAAACTGCGACCTGATTATACTTTCCACCCATGGCCGCACCGGCCTGGATCGACTGATTTCAGGAAGCACGTCGGAGAAGGTGGTTCGCCGCGCTGGCTGTCCCATCCTCGTGGTGCGGCCTCACGGACATGACTTCGTCGGAGACCAACCAGCAATGGACAAAGAGGCCGAAACCCTGTTGGATTCGAAGATCGAAAGTGAAATGATCGCCGGGGTGTAACTGGTGATGGGCGAGTAAGCGTTTCGGGGGCGCTTGAACAAAAGTGGTTGTTCAGGCGACCCCGGAAGGCATTCTTCTGATCCCGTGACCGCGGCGTTGATCAAGCGTGGGCGCGGTATTCTCAAACGCAAAGCCGGAGAGAAATCGCTGGCTGAAGAGTGGGCCGAGCACAAGAAGCAGGAGCGCAAATTGGAAGAACGCCATGGCCGCTAAGGTGCTGGATAGTTTCGCGCTCCTCGCCTACTTCCGTGACGAACCGGGTGGGGAAACGGTGGAGGCATTGCTCGTGAGTGCCGGGCGGAAAGATCAACCGCTTCATATGACCGACGTGAATACGCTGAGGTCAAATATTCGATTGTAAAGAAAGATGGTGCAGAAGCGTGGGCCGAAGCGGCCAAAATCCTGCCAGGCCTGCCCATTGAGTTTCACGCCACGAACGCGCTTTGGTTGATGTAGCTGCTGATTTCAAATCCCGGTTCAGAATCAGTCTCGCCGCTGCCTTCACCGCCGCGCTGGCGAAGGAAAAGAAGGCTGAACTTGTTACTGGCGACCCGGGATTCAAACCGCTGGAAAAGGAGATCAGGATCAGCTGGTTGAAATGAACCGGGGTGATCGACTTGCTCCTTGGTTCGGACAAATCGCGGGGCGACGCTGGTGTAGTGAAGGATAACTGAGGGAAATACTGTGCTGATATGGTGAGGAATTTACTTTTCGACATCAGACCGTTTATGACTCACCCTTCGCGTAAGAATTCCGGCGTGTATGGGTGAACCTCTTCAACAATTCGGCGGAAGCTGGACGGAGCAAAAGCTGCAACGACTCCGGGAATATCTCATCGCTTACCACAACGCGCTGAAAAACCAGCCGTTCACGCTCTACTACATTGATGCATTCGCCGGGACTGGCTACAACACACCGAAAGCCGCGCCGGATTACCAATCGCCGCTCTTTGACGACCTTGCTGCGAAAGACACGAAACAATTTCTCAATGGCTCTGCCCGCATTGCTCTCCAGATTCCTCGCCCGTTTGATCAATATGTTTTTGTTGAACAGCATCCCGAAAGATTCGCGGAACTGGCGAAACTGAAAACTGATTTCCCGGCGCTCGTGTCGCGAATCATTCCGGTCAATGAGGAAGCAAACGACTATCTGACTTCGCTCTGCAAAGGTCGCGACTGGTTGCGAGAGAATTGCCGCGCGGTGGTCTTTCTCGATCCATTCGGAATGCAGGTTTCGTGGGCAACCATCCGTGCCATTGCTGAAACGAAGGCTGTTGATCTTTGGCTGTTGTTCCCACTCGGCATTGGTGTCAATCGGATGCTTCCCAAGCATGGTCAGATTCCGCCGGGCTGGCGCAAGCGGCTGGACTTGATGTTCGGAGAGCCAGATTGGTATTCGGCATTCTACGAAACACAGGAGACTGCTTCTCTCTTTGGTGGTATCGACGAAACTGCCGTGAAGCGTGCAGATTACTCCGCCATCAGCAATTATTTCGTGAAGCGGCTGAAAACCATCTTTCCGCACGTCGCCGAGAATCCGCTCCCGCTTTTGAATTCTTCCAACTGCCCGTTATATCTGCTTTGCTTTGCCGCGGGCAACCCGAAGGGTGGACCAATTGCCAAGCGAATTGCAGAACATATTTTGAAACCGTGAACGCTTTTATTGATCACTGCACAGCCATTCTAGATGTTGCGCCTCCTCGGGTACGTCGGAGTGTTCATCCACGCACCGACAACCGGGTTGGCATGTGGTCTTCGCCCGCCGTTATTGCCCCGAACAACTTCGTTTACAAGAGCCTTTCCAATTGGGCTTTCAACGTTGCGGTCGGTTGCTCGCACGCGTGCCGGTTCTGTTACGTGCCCAGTGCCGCGACCATTAAGCAAGGCCCAAAGCTGGCGGAATACGGCGTCAAAGATCCAGATGCCGAATGGGGCGATTACGTTCTGCTTCGACCTTGGGATGAGGAAAAATTTCTAGCCTCGCTGCGTGCGGCGGAGAACACGCCCCGCTCGCAACTCAAGCGCGACGGCAATCGCGCTGTAATGTATTGCAGTACCACCGATCCCTACCAGGTCATCCATCATCCCGACCCGGACCGGCAGCGGATGCTCTCGGCCCACGCCCGCCATCTCGTGCGCCGCTCGCTGGAACTGATTCGCGACCGCTCCACGCTCAACGTCCGCATTCTCACCCGCAGCCCGCTCGCCCGGGCGGATTTCGATCTGTTCAAGAGCTTCGGCCCGCGCCTCCTGTTCGGCATGAGCCTGCCGACGCTACGCAACGATCTTTCAAAGATTTACGAACCGAAAGCACCCGCGCCGTCGCAACGCCTCGCCACCCTTCGCGCCGCCCGTGAAGCCGGCCTGAACGTCTATGTGGCCGTCGCGCCCACCTATCCCGAATGTGACGAGGCGGATTTGCGCGCGACGCTCCAGGCCGTGGGCGAAATCAAACCCGTCACCATCTTTCACGAACCGATCAACATCCGCGCCGAAAACGTGGAACGCATCCAGACCCACGCCGACGAACTGGGCGTGGCCTTGAAGACCGACGTGTTTGAATCCCGCGAACGCTGGCAGGATTACGCCGTGACCGCGCTGCAAACTGTGGAACGACTCGCCGCCGAAGTGGGCGTGGCCGACCGGCTGCATCTCTGGCCGGACAAATCGTTGGGCAACGTCGGCGTGGCGAATCGGATGCCAAAACCGCGAGAATACCTGCGCTGGCTGGGGAAATCGTGGTCGCGCATCAGCGAATGGCCGAAATGAGCACCGTCCCCAGAAAGAGAAACCCGCACTACGGATTCGTCGTCGCGGCGGGAGCAGGAGGGGGTGGACCAGGTTGACTCTCAAAAATCAGTCTTTGAGTCGGAAGGTCGGACGCGCCGATGACTTCATCAACAATTCCCAGCCAATACGCATCGCGTGCTGTGAGGCTGAATTCGCCCTGCTGAAGAAGCCGGAAAAGACAGACAACAAAATACCAGAGCGGGTGGATTCGGTGCTCAACCCTTTCCTTGAGCCAGTTGTTACGCTGGTCCTCATTTGCATTTGCCAATGCTCTCCATTCCTGCAACTCGGCGTCGCTTAGGAACAGGTCGCCCAGTTCAGGAATCAGCATTGCAAGATGGTTCCTATACTCCCCGAAATAATAATCATTGAAGAGGTTGAAATCGTCCTCGACTTCAAGCAGGCCGCCGGAACTCAGTAACCAATCCTTCTGCTTCTGCTTGCGATCCAGTTCGTAATCCAGAACAAGCTTCAACACCTCTGCTTGTTTCGCCGCCATCGGGTCTTCGGCTTTGAATTTCGCCTTGGAAAATACGAAGTCGTTAAGTTGCGCGATGGCTTGCTGGCGTTTGAATGCGGCAAGCGGAACGTCCTGGAGATTTCCTCCCGGCGTGAGCCTTCTGGCAAGAGCGACCGCGAAGCATGCAAGGTCCGAGGTGTCCCCGCCTGTAAAGTCAGAGGCCGCAAGATGCTTTTTTAGTTCCTCGAACTCACTTGCGACATTGCCGTAGTGAAAAATGCACCGCCGAAACGCCTTGCGCGCTAATCGCAGAGCGAACTGCTCATTCGATTGCTTGAGAGATTTTGCCAGAGACTCCGCTTTCTCCGTGGTGAGAGCAACTTGAGGCGTTTGGCGTGTGCCATGGTAGTGGATCCATGAGTTACGATACGCGATAGCGTAGTCGCCAAGGGCGAGCAAGTCCGCGGCAGCACTTGCAGCCGCAACCGTCACAACCGTGATGACCCGGCAAACCTTTGCGTCTTGATCTGGAGCATACAGCAATGAGCGGATGTCTTCGGCGCAAAGTGTTTCACCTCCATAGCTGTCGATATAAACCGTTATTGGGTCATTGCACTCAGCGCGCAAGCGCAGGATTTCCGGAGTTATTCGATAGACCTGTTGTTGGTCGATTCCACCAAGGACATAAATTGCCCGTTTTGGGTTCTCCCTGAAATCCTTGGATGGAGTAGGCACAGGACCAGTGGCTCAATCGCGGTTTCGTTTCTGTTGAGCAATGACCACAAGATCGGCGTATCTGTCTTCTGGTGGTTTTGGCTGCTGCTTAAGGAGTTCTTCGTAAAAAGGCCTCAAGTTTTTCCCGTAACGGGCCCGCGCCCGCCGGATTATTTCGGCAACCCGCTGCTCCGGCGTCAGGCTCACCACGTCTTGGAATTCAAGTTGCGAGGTATTCATAAGCTGACCTGACTCATTTGCGACGACACACCTTACTAGCCTAGCACATGTGCTGCCAATACATTCCTTGAGCTATGTCGTTTTCGCAAACGTCTCCGCCAGTGCCACGGCTTTGAGCATGGCTTTGCTTTTGTTCACCGTTTCCTGAAATTCCGCTTCCGGTTCGGAATCGTTGACCCAGCCGCCGCCGGCTTGCACGTAGGCTTTGCCGTCCTTGAGCAGCGCGGTGCGAATGGTGATGCAGGTGTCCAGATTGCCGTTGAAGCTGAAGTAACCCACGCAACCGGCATACGGCCCGCGCGTCGTGCCCTCGAGCTCGGAGATGATCTGCATCGCGCGAATCTTCGGCGCGCCGCTGACCGTGCCCGCCGGAAACGTCGCGCGCATCAGGTCGTAATTGGTTTTATCCGCTGCGAGTTTGCCTTCGACACTCGACACGATGTGCATCACGTGGCTGTAACGTTCGATGATCATCAGGTCGCGCACTTGCACGCTGCCGAAATCGCACACGCGGCCGATGTCGTTGCGGGCGAGGTCCACGAGCATGACGTGTTCGGCGCGTTCTTTCGGGTCGGCGAGAAGTTCCTTTTCCAACGCGATGTCTTCATCGGCAGTATTGCCGCGACGGCGAGTGCCGGCGATGGGGCGGATTTCAACTTTGTGGTCCTCGCAGCGCACGTGAATTTCCGGCGATGCGCCGACAAGCGAAAAGCCGTCGAGTTCGAGCAGGAACATGTAGGGCGAGGGATTCACCGAACGCGCGGCGCGATAAACGTCCACGGGCGAGGCCTTGGTCTCGACGCTGAAACGTTGCGAGCCGACGACCTGGATGATGTCCCCGGCGGTGATGAACTTTTTGGAGGCGGCAACGTTGGCGAGGAATTTTTCCTTCGCCATGTTGGAGGTAAAAGGAACAGAAGGAACTTCGGAAGGAACAGAAACAGGAACGTGTTCTAATGGCTGTTCCAGCAAAGAAAGCAAACGCTCGATTTCTTCGACTGCCGTTTCATAAGCCTCAGCCGGGCTGGCCGCTTCATCAATCGCGGCATTCACCAGCACGGTGATGGTTTGGGCGACGCGATCGAACACGAGCAATTGGTCCGCGACGATGAAATACATCGTGGGCGTGCCGAGTTCGTCGTGAGACGGACGCGGGACAACGGGTTCAACGTCGTGAATGAATTCGTATCCGATGAAGCCGACCGCGCCGCCGGTGAAGCGCGGTAATCCCGGCAACGTGACTGGACGATATTTTTTCATCACGCGTTCGACGACTTCGAGGCCGTCGCGGACCTGGTAGGGCGCGTCACTCTGTGCGCGCCGGGTTTCGTCTTCATTGGGAGCGGCGGGCAGGGGACTGCCTGCCCTACCTTCAATCGTGAAACTTTCCACCACCTTCCCGCCTTCAATCACTTCCACCTTGCTGCCGGTTTGTTTGATGACCGCGCGCGGATTGCAGCCGACGAATGAGTAGCGTCCCAGATGTTCACCACCTTCGACGGATTCAAAGAGGAACGATTCGCCCTGGCCGCGGATTTTGCGATAGGCGGAGAGCGGGGTTTCGATGTCGGCCAGAATGCGGCTGGTGACAGGAATCAGGTTGCCCTGTCCGGCCAGCTTCAAAAACTCATCCAACGAAGGCGTGATCATAACAGTCGCGCCATCTTACGAAACCGCCCGGGCGGGAACAGGACAAAAACAGTGGCGAAAGCGAGGCTTGTGAGCGCACAAACACGAGGTATGCTAGGAAGTCCCGGGCATGGTGGATTCGTTTCCGCGGCTCGGATCAACACAACAAGAAAGGTTTACCATGAAAACGCCCCTGCTCCTGAGTGCCGCAGTTTTTGCGATGTTAACCACTGGTTGCGATTCGAAGAAATCCGATCAGCCGCCAGTTCCGGAAGCGACAGTGACGACCAACGGCGGTGCGTCCATTAAAGCCACAGCCGAACAGGTCGTGGCGGACGTGAAGCAAACAGCGGTAGCGGTCGGAGAACAGGCGAAGACGGCGGCGCAAACCGCAGTCGCCGACGTGAAACAGGTGACGACCAATGTTGTGGAAAAGACCAAGGAAGCGACTGCCACGGTGACAACTCAAGCGGTGCAGGCGGTTCAAGCTGCGAAAACTTCCGCGAGTCTGGCTTTGAGTGATGCCAAGCAACAGGCAAACACCGCCACGACGAATTTGACCGACGCCGCGCAAGTGCTGATTGATAAAGCCAAAGCGCTCGTCACGGACAAGAAGTATCAGGAAGCGCTGTCGAGCCTGGCGCAACTGGCGAATGTGCAATTGACGCCTGAGCAACAGAAAATGGTGGATGACCTCAAAACCACCATTCAATCGGCTTTAAACAGCGATGCTGCTAAAGCGGTCGAAGGCTTGTTTAAAAAGTAACGCTTATTGCTGCAGGCTGACGCGCAACCGATAGTAGCGCGTTCCTGTCAGCGGATCGAGAATGCTGAAGGTCTCGCCGGTGCCAACCATCGGTCCGGCGAGATTCGACCAGTTGGCCGTTGATCCGAGCGTGTCAGTCCATTCCACCCGATAAATCCGTCCGGGTTGGGTCGGGAACGTCAGTTCGCAACGATCCGTAAGCATTTGAACCTGACTGAAGCGGAGGTAGTCCGTCGGATCATCAGCCCGAGTGCCAGCGATAAATTCATGTTCATTGCTGGCGCCATCCTGGTCTAAATCTCCAGTAGCTCCGTGCGAACCTGAACTCACTTGTGGGTCGAGTCCGTGAGCCAATTCCCAGACATCCGGAAGACCATCGTTATCTACATCCACCGCTGGACCGCCGGGATTGGATTGACCGGCAGTGGGTGTGGCGGCTTGCCAGTTCAGCGGATCGTTAGCGAAGAGAGTTGCTTCGATTCGTTGTAACGAAGCGCCAGTGCCAGCGGCCACAGCGGGCCACGGTGCTTTCGATTCGTAGGCGATTTTTTCCACGACGTAGTAAGGCACGACCGTTTCCGTCGGGCTGATGTTTGGCTTATCCGGGCGCTCCAGTTCAACCGTCGCTTTGCTGTTGTTCAAATTGCCGCGCCAAGGGCCGAAGATCGGTACTTGCGCAGGAACGTTGTAGCGCGTGACGAAGGCAGTTCGCGTAGCCGGATACATTTCAGGATCAAATCCCACCACTAATGCGCGTCCGCCCGGTCCGAGCACGACGCCGGGCGGAAATTCGAAATCCACCGCATCGCGCAGTCGCCACGTATTGAGCGGGTAATCGACATCGTAGAGCGGCACGTTGGTGCTGGTGATGTTAAGTAATTCGATGAATTCATTGATGACGTCATCTGCATCACCGTTTGCGGCGGGCGGTTGATACATGATTTCCGAAACGATGACCGGACCGATGCGCGGATAGGCGTTGCGCTGGCCGAGAGTGTTGGAACTTTGAAGCACGAAAAACTCGCGCCCCTGGCTGTTCTCGTAGCGACCGAAAGAAACGGAATTCGGCGCGGGACCGAAATCATAACCGTGCGCATAACCGGTAAGATTGGACTGAGCGTCGCCGGAGAAAAGATAGACAGATTCGCCGGTCGAACTGAACGCAAAGCCGGTAGGCCCGCTGCCGAACTGCGTTGAGTCAAACGTGATGAAACCATCGGGAGCGATGAGCGTGTTATCGGGAATCCGATACTTCTGTGGCGATTGCGGGTTGTCCGTCAGAAACCAACCGCCGATGTTCACCGGATTGGTGGTGGGATTGTAGAGTTCCACTGTGTCGAGCAATGGTGGGTCGGTGTGCGTGAGCGTTTCGTTGACGACGATGGGTGCGATATCGGTCGGGGCGGGATCGGTTGCGCCGGGCGAACCGTTGATTGCGCTGCTGGATCGCCAACCGGCTTTTGAATTCCACGCATCTATCGCGCCCAACGCATTTTTAATCACGAGCGAAAAACCTGCGCCGTCCGTGGCGGGATACCACGCATCCGAGTAGGTGAAATCGTGAATCGGTTCACCGAACGGGCCGTGGAGAATAATTCGTCCCGAGCTGTTGGGGAGGTTGTTCGTGAAAGTGCCTGCGATCAGCGTGCCAGAGCCGTAACGTGATTGAAATGCGGCGATGTTCTTGGCTACGACCACGTGTTGGCCGGAGGCGAGAACTAATGCAGGGAAAGTGAATTCAATAGCGCCGCTGAGTTGCGCGCCTTGAAGTTGTAACGGCGTGTTGCCGATGTTTTGAAGTTCGATGAATTCAAAATCATCCTCTACGTAAACGCTGCCTGTCGGAGGTTCGGACGGGTGATACATGACTTCGGTAATGCGTAGCGGCGGGATACCTGTGTAAATGCTGGCGGTGATCGGGCCGGACCAAGGGCTGGAAATCGGCGGATTGCGCGAGCCGGTGAGATTTTGATGAGTGGGATTCCACGAACGCGCGAAGACGCGGACATTGGTGGTGACGGTAATGGTCACCGGACCGAGATTTGAAAACACACCGGGAGCGATGGCGCCGCCG
This sequence comes from uncultured Verrucomicrobiota bacterium, assembly GCA_937894935.1. Taxonomy (GTDB): domain Bacteria; phylum Verrucomicrobiota; class Verrucomicrobiia; order Limisphaerales; family JADLHS01; genus JADLHS01. The sequence goes on along the minus strand of CALAYC010000004.1, from coordinate 2,831 downwards.
GGCAGTCGCGGGTCGGTGCCGTTAAGCGTGTAGAGCAGACGGGAATTGGCTTTAGCAGCAGGCGTAAGTGTTACGGTTTGACCGGCGCTCACGAGGCCGCCAGTGTGATTCAGCGTCGGACGTGCGAGGAAATTGGTGTCAATAAACTCCAGCCGATCCGCGAGCCATTTTTTCTGGAACGCCACTTCGCCAGCGTAAGTACCCGGGAAATTGTACGAATAACTGCGGTCCGGCCAGCCGGCGGGCGGTTGAACAAGACCGTTGCGTGGTTGGGAATCGGACCAACGCAAGATTTCGCGCACTTGCACGGCGCCGAGGTTGTTCGTCAGTGAGTCGATGATTGCGAAAATGGCGTTAGTGGAAAATTCAGCGCTGCGCAGAGTCTGATAACGATCAATCCACTTCTGCCAGAAGTCGGGATCTTTCAAAAGACGGCTGTACCAAGGATTGGCGAAAACCCCGGCGGGGTTGAAATAGTCCGTGCCGTAATCACCACCGAACGGATCGCCAAGTGGATTAGAACTCATCCAACTGCGCGGATTCCAGGCACGCCAATCGCCTCCCGCGCTGGTGCCGAGGGCGCGGTCGAAATCCCACAGTGGCCCCATGGCAATCTTTTGCTCGCGGTCCTTGTATAAGTACGCGCTGAGTCGCAACGCGTCGCTACTGAGCGAGAGGACATTGAGCAGGTGATGATCGACCCACGCGTCCACATCAATCCACGCGGCGTAACCGGTAATGGGATTCGTCCAGTTCGGGCCTGTGAGAGCGCTGTAGAACGAGTTGAAATAAGTGGCGATGTAATTCTGCTGCAGCGCGCGACCGGGATAGAGATTGAAATCTTTCATCTGTGGTTCGACAAAAACCATGGATTGATTCGCCGCGCCGAAGGTTCGTTCGTCAGGATCGTTGCGATCAATCTTGAGCAGATAACCGCCAGTGATGGCTGGTGCGTTGGTGTGATGCGGGTCGAGACGTTCAATCGCTACGCGCTCGGAGTCCCGTTTGATTTTTTCCATCAGCACGTAAAGGCCGTTGTAATGGCCGACAGTGGGGCCGGAGTAATTGACCGTCGAGCCGGAAAAACTGGTGAAGACTTCAACCATTTCGGCGCGTGGCGAATAACGGCCAATCGAACGACTCAGATTATGCATGAGCGGATTATGGATCCACGACTTGTCATAAAAGTTCGGTGCGTAAAGCACCCAATCCGATTCAGCGGGCATGCCGAGAATGGAAACGTTGGCGTCGTCGTTAAATTCGTCCCAGGTTTCAACCGCGAAACTTTTCTTAGGCAGGCCTTCCGTACTGCTGCCGCGAATGTTCAGACCAATGCGAGAAGTGACTGCCGGTGGATTCGTGAGAGCCGCGCGACCGAATTGAGTGTCGAACACCATCATCACGGCTGATTGGTCGATGGAGGAAGGCGGCGTGTTACCGCTGAAGTTGTGCAACAGGATGATGGGGAGATCGGAAGTGAACCCGGCCGCGCCGGCGGAGATATGTACAAATGTTTCACTACGTGGTTCGCTGGGGAAAACATTGGGCTGAGTGGAGAAAGCGCGAGCACGTACCTGCACGCTGCTGCTGATTTGTATCGGTTGCGTGTAAACGGGCGAACTGCTGTTAGGAACATTCGTAAGCGCAGCAGAGGTGGCATTGGTGACGAGGAAATAGCGAATCACAGTTTGCGGATCCGGAGAACTCAGCGTGAGTTGGAACGGTGTTTGAAACGTGCCGCTGGTACGAGAGAATTGCACTGGCGCGGTGAGTCCCGCTCCTGCTGTGGAGTTGATGCTGCCCGGAGTCGGATCATTGAAATAACCGACCAGATGACTTTCCACGCGGTCGCGTCCGTATGAAATGTCATCGTACTGAGCGGGATAATTTGTGAAGGCAGACATGACTGTGAGGCCGTCGGAGTAAACGAGGCCGAGGAAATTTCCCGCGTTTTTGCTGAGCTTGAAATTCGTGTGCAACGGCGCGGCGACGTTGCGGCGGTCTTTGTCCGAAGCCCAGACGATCAGATAACCGTCCGGCGGCAGCGTGAGGCCGACGGGAAAACGCCACTTGGTCAGGTTGCCGATGTTGTCGGTGAGATACCAGTTACCGATGTTGACCGAGTTTTCACTCGCATTGTGAAGTTCGATCCAATCGGAATAATCGCCGTCGTTATCGCGAATGGTCTTGGAATTGCCCGCCATAAATTCCGTGATGCGGACATCCATACCGGCGGTGGCGGGATTTACAGTGAACGAATAGGTGCCTCCGTTGAAGAGATTGGAATTTGCGGACCGATCGATGATGTCGTGGTTTTCGGCCCACGAAATTTGCACCGGCCCGATCGGGCGCGGCGGAAATTCAAAGACGTACACATCGGATGCGACTTCAATCACGTTGGTGGCCGGAGCTCCGTCGATTAATAAATCCGAAGCTTGAACGCCTTTGACCGATTCGCTGAACGCGACTTCGAGCGAATTCATTCCGGGCACGATCGCATTCGCCGGCGGCACGAGATTCACCACAGTGGGTGCTACGGTGTCGCGTAAGCGTTGATAGCCGATGATGTCCAACGCCATGCCCCATACGAGATCGCTGCTGGTGGCGTTGGCCTGATGTACGGAGGCGGCGATGACATTCGGCCCGACCGGTAAGGTGATAAGATCGAGCTGGAATACTTCATCCACCGTTGCATCGGTATTTTCGCCGGGCGGAAAAGCGGTGGCAAAAGTCGTGTTGCTCACTGGTCCGGCCGGCATACGCACGCGTAACGTTTCCGTGCCGTTCACATAAATTACTGCGCCATCGTCTGCGCGAATCGTTGCGACGAG
>CALAYC010000003.1 GCA_937894935.1 uncultured Verrucomicrobiota bacterium | reverse complement strand
AAGATGAGTAAGCGCGATCGCGGCGCGTCATTGACGACGTACATGGAGGAAGGATTTTTGCCGGAAGCCGTGAACAATTATCTTTGCCTGCTCGGTTGGTCGCCTAAAGACAACACGGAAAAACTTTCAATGGCGGAAGTTATTGAGCGCTTCGACCTGCCGCAGATTCTCCGGCACAACGCGAAATTTGATTTTGAAAAGCTCACCTGGTTGCAGGGCGAGTATTGTCGCGAACTTCCGGACGACCGGTTTTACGAGATGTCGGTTCACGCGTTGGCGAAGGCGGGAATAGATACCAACAAGTTCGACGTGCGCTATGTCAAAGCCGCGCTTGATACGTGTAAGGGAAAGATCAAAACCTTCAGCGAACTGCCGACGTATGGCGGATTTTATTTCCGCGACGAAATTGTTTACGACCCTGAAGCTGCGAAGAAAAACTTTGTGCCGGAGAACAAGCCGCGGTTGGAGAAGCTCCGCGATGAATTCGCGAAGGTGAATCCTTTTGATGCGACGAATCTCGAAACGACGCTCAAGAACACCGCAAAAGAACTCGGTGTCAAAGCAGGCGTGTTGGTTCATCCGGTGCGCTTGGCCGTGACCGGTAATCCGTCCGGGCCGAGTCTGTATCACCTGTTGGAGGTCATCGGAAAAGAAAAAGTGATGGCGCGGATTGAGCGGGCGATGGAACAGTTCGGCTAAACGGATCATTCTTACTTCGCCGTCTTCATTGAGCGGACGCTCCAATCATAAAACAGATATTGGCGCGTGGCCGGGCTGACGCCGCTGTGAACTGGCCGCGCGGGAATGTAATCCAGATAGGTGGACGAGGTAATTCCAAAGCTGGTGAGAAGTTGTTTGTCGCAATCCGTCATCGCCCATGAATCCGAGCGATTGCGAATCGTGTTCGCTTTCTTGGTAGGAGCGTAAGGACTTTCCGGGCGGCCGAACGGATACAGAATCCGATCATTTCCCGTCGGTGGATCATTTGTCACGGAGCTGAGAGAAAAATAACTGACCGGAACGTAGAGCGGTGGGGTGGGCGTGACTTTGGGGAGAACCCGATATTGCGCGGGACAAATTGCAACGGCAGCAGTGCGAACGAGGGTTTGTGATGGCGCGGGATATCCGAGGTAGGACGCAATGTAAGCGGCGAGAGAACCGTCGTAGCGCAGCGGATCGGCAGGGTTAGCGTTACGGGCTTTGTAGGTGAAGAACATGCCGGTCCAGCATGGGCCGGGAAGATAGTCGTTGTTGTCCAGCGAATACATTTCGATGGCCACGCCAATCTGTTTCAGATTGCTGGTGCAATTGATCTGATGCGCCTTCTGTTTGGCCTTTGCCAAAGCCGGCAACAACATCGCGGCCAGAATGGCGATGATGGCGATGACGACGAGGAGTTCGATCAGGGTGAAAGCAGCTTTATTGCGTCGGGAAGAAACTGAGATTGGGGACTTCATAACGCAGAGGATTCTCAAAGGATAAAAATAATCGGACTCACCACAGACCGTAGTAAAGAACGTACGACGAGGCGTAATTGGTTTTCATTTGACGCAGATTCAGCCAACGCGCTGGGCCGTCGAGATAACCGACGCTGCCGCCAACAGCGCCCACGCGCACCGGAGTCGAACCAATGCGAGTGAATGTTGCACCGCTGACCTGATATGGACCGTTCCGCGTGTGCGGTGCCATCGTCAGGACATCACCCCAGTGATTGGCGTCGGCGATAATGGCGTTAGTTGGTGAATCAGTCAGTTTTTTTGGCGACCGCCAGTAAGCGGGATTGGCAGGCGCGGCAGGGACTTTTGCATCGCAAAGATAGTTATAGCCGATGAGATAACCGTAATCTCCGGAATAACGAGTTTGGGTCCCGAACGTAAAGTTGGGGCAATCCATGATTTTGAAGTTTCCGGTGTAACTGATGAGATTGGTATAGGTGTCGCGGTTGATTCGAATGGAATGCCAGCCGCTCAGATTATCGAGACCACTGGGTAGTAACTCGCGGTTTTCATTGCCGTACATGTGAACCGAAAGGCCCACCTGACGGAGATTATTAACGCAGGCGATGCGTTTCGATTTCTCTTTCGCTCCGGCCAACGCCGGCAAGAGCATCGCGGCGAGAATGGCGATGATGGCGATGACCACGAGCAGTTCAATCAGTGTGAAAGCCCGACGGCGATTCTGAAGCAAGCGTTCAATCAGTGTCATAATTTT
>CALAYC010000002.1 GCA_937894935.1 uncultured Verrucomicrobiota bacterium | reverse complement strand
ATCGCCGCGCTGTTGCGCCAGAAACCTTCCCACTGCTTTGCGCTGGCGGCGACCGTTTCATCCACCGTCGGCACTCTTAACGCGGGGTCAACCTCTTGACCAAACAGCACCCGGAACTCCAAAACGCCAGCGTCGGGGCCGGTTTTGCGAGCAGCCGGGACGAGCCGAAACTCATGCGGTTTGACCTCCGCAAAACGGGCCGGGTTCTTCCAGACCACAATCGCCCGATACGCCGTATTTCCGATCTGGCGATAGAGCCGCACCCGGTCGTCGAGCGTTTCGCCAATCCGCGTTTCATGCGCTTCCGGCTGTGACCAATCCAGCGCCGGCGTGTTTTTCGTCGCAATGTCATGTCCACGCGGAAAAGCCAACTTCGCGCTGAGCTTTCCTTGCGCCACGAGTTCCGATTCGATGCGCACCGCCACGAGATCGTATTGCGGATGACAAACCGTCGTTACTTTCACCGGCTTACCTTCGATTTCATAGCGACTCGTGATCACCCCGCGCCACAAATCGAGCGTCTGCTCCGGCTCCTGAATATCCTCCGGCTTCAATGGCGATCCGTCGGCCTTGGTGTAATCCAGAAGAATCTGCCCCAACGGATGGCTACGCGGATTTTTGCGCAACCAATCACCTGCCGGCGATGATTGCTTCGTCGGCAAACTCACGATTTGCCCGGCGGCATTTGTGAAATCGCGACTCGCATCCGCGAGCGTGTAGTTGTTCGGATTGGGATCGCTGACCCAACACCAGCGCGACTGTGTCTCCGTCGGCACGCCCCAGCGATGATAATGTTCGGCGAAAGTCTGAAGTCCTGTAATGTCCACCGTGAATGCAAACCCACCGTTACCTACCGTGAGCGGCGCATCAACATCCACACTGCGAATAACCGGATTGTGTCGCGTCACGAGCGCCTGACGGTCAATGAGGGCAGCATTTGCAGTGATTGCTGCACAGATACCAGAAATGAAAAACACGAGAGAAATCGTGCCGATGAATCGGGAAAGAATTGCGTAACGCTCGCCTTCACCTAAACCCTCCCCTCGGAGGACAGGGCAAGCGGTTCGGAAAAACCATTCCATCCGACGCCGCTCTTTATCGCAGTTTGAAGTTCGCATTGATTCGAACAGTTTTGCGGCCGCCAAAGTTCACATCCAACACACGATCGCCCAAGCGCACGCGACACGTATCCGCTCCATTCACGTTCCGAATTGTTGCCGCGAGAAATTTTCCGTCCTTCCACGCGACGTCCACCTCGTAACCACCGCGCGCGCGCAACCCGCGTATAATCCCGAACGACCACTCCTGCGGCACAGCGGGCAGCAATTCAATTTCGCCGGCGTGACTTTGCACCAGCATTTCGCAAATGCCCGCGACGCCACCAAAGTTCCCATCAATCTGAAACGGCGGATGCGTATCGAACAGATTTGGCAACGTACTTTTCGCCAACAACGCCTGCACATTCTTCCCTGCTTCGTCGCCATCGCCGAGTCGCGCCCAGAACGAAATCATCCACGCGCGACTCCAACCCGTATGTCCGCCTCCGCTCGCGAGTCGTTTTTCCAACGTCTTTCGCGCCGCCGCTGCGAGGTCCGGCGTTTGCGTGCGCGAGATCTGTCGGCCCGGATGCAACGCAAACAAATGGGACACGTGCCGATGCCCCGGTTCGGGTTCTTCAAATTCTTCGCTCCACTCCATCAATCGTCCATCACTGCCAATCTGGGGCCCGAGCAAACGCGGCAACGCGCGTTCCACTTCCGCGACCGTTGGCTCCGTCACGCCCAACACGCGCGTCGCTTCGAGATAATTGTTGAAGCAATCCCAGATAATTTGTTGTTCCATGGACGGGCCCATGCACAACGCCGCCGTTTGCCCATCTGCAGTTTTAAATTTATTCTCCGGTGATGTCGCTGGCCCGGCCACCAGCTTGCCCGTCTTCGGATCTTCGACGAGCCAATCCAGACTGAACTCCGCCGACGCGCGCAAAATCGGCAACACCCGCGTGAGATAATTTGTATCCTGCGAAAACGCGAAGTGCTCCCACAAATGCTGTGACAACCACGCGCCCGCTGACGGCGACAATCCCCACGACGGCACTTCGCCCGGTGCCGTAAAGCCCCACGCATTGGCCAACGTGTGAACCGTCCACCCACGTGCGTTGTAATGCACCTTCGCCGTTTTCGCGCCCGGACCGGTGAGGAAATGAATGTAACGATCCAATGGCTCGAAACATTCCGTCAGGTTCGCCGTTTCCACCGGCCAATAAATCATCTGCAAATTGATGTTCGCGTGATAATCCGAACTCCACGGCGGCTGCACCGTGTCCGCCCAAATGCCCTGAAGATTCGCCGGCATGTCGCCGGGGCGGGACGAACTGATCATGAGGTAACGACCAAATTGAAAATAGAGCGAGATGAGCGCTGGATCGAAAATACCATTCTTGACGGCTTGCAACCGCAGGTCGGTCGGAAGTTTTACCGCTTCCGTCGTTCCCAACGTAAAACTGACGCGCTGAAACAACTCCTGATAATCGTCCACGTGCGCCTGACGCAAACGCCGATACGGTTTCATCATCGCGGCGTTCAATTGCATCATCGTCTCCCATTCCGGATCGCCATGCCGCCAATCGGGTAACTGCATGCGATAATCCGTCGCCGCCGTGAGCAACAACGTGACTTGCGTCGCATTCGTAATGCACAAACCGTCGCCATCCGCTTTCACGCGATTCGGCTCACTCAGCACTGCGAGTCGCGCGGCAAATTTCATCCCCTGATTGTTTGTGCCGTTCCAAAGCTGGCCTTGCATCAGCAACTGATCATTTCCAACCACCGAAACTGTTGCCGCCTCCGGACGCGATAACGTTGCTCGGAAATTCAACGCACCCCGCTTGCTCGCTCGTAATCGCATGACCAGGGTTTGATCCGGATAACTCGAGAAAATTTCCCGCTCAAATTCGACGCCGTCCACTTCGTAACTGACTGTGACGATGGCGGTATTCAGATCCAACTCCCGCCGATAATGAACCGCATTGGTCCCGTGCGCGAAATCGAGACGCAAATCGCCCAACGTTTCATAACTGCCGTAAGGAATTTTGCCGCCACGACCGCGCCCCGAACCCTGCCCCTGACAGACGAGCGTGCGATTGGCGAGTTGTTGCGCCTCAGCGTATTTACCCTCGAACAACAGGCGACGAATCTCCGGCAACGCTTCGAGAGCTTTCGGATTGTCCGCATCCTGCGGTGCACCGGACCAGAGGGAATCTTCATTCAGTTGCAAACGCTCGGATTGGATGCCACCGAAAATCATCGCACCGAGCCGACCGTTACCAACCGGCGTCGCTTCGTTCCAGTTGTTGGCCGGCTGCGCATGCCAGATGGTCAACTCATCCGCCGCGAAGGAAGTTGTCCACCAACTAAAACAGCCAATGATAATTCCCATCCATAATTTCATACGCGCTGCCATTGAGTTCTATCGGGTCGCTCCATTCCGAGAAATGATGACACCAGCGGCGCTCCTTTTGTTCACTCTTCCTGCGTACGCGCCACATCCGGCTTTCGCCATCGTCAACAACAAGCGCGACGAAATCGAGTTCAATTACCAGGGTTTATAGCTGAAAGGCGATACAATCCTGCCCCATGCGGCGGCAATTCCGGTGCAAACTCTGACTCAAATTCTCCCAAATCCTTGCGTTGCCATAAATCTCTTACGCGCACTTTTCCGCTTAATCCCATGTCCACGAATTTCACCGGCACCTGCTGCGATTTAATCTCCGGCACTGGCGAGTTGGTAAAAATCATAAACTTCACCGTCGCGCCGCGTGGATGCCCAATCGCCGCATCGTCCAACGCCGCAAAAGCCTGAAACCGCACCGCCCCTTCCGGTAAATCGTATTCGATAATCGACGTCGAATGCGCGCCAATCGCTTCTGTAAAACGCTTTCCTCCGACACTGATCGGTTTGCCACCGGCACTTTCGCCAATCTCCAGTCCGCCCCACCCTGTGCTCGCTGTGGTCCATCGTTGCGAGGTCAGTTTCAATTCCCGGCCAGAATAAATTACGCGCGGTTCAATCCAATCTGCATGATCCCCAAACCCATCACCATCGCCATCGGTAATCACGAGAAATAACTTCTTCGCTCCCGAAATATCCACGTCCACTTTTACACCTTGCCCTTCGGTGCGTCGCGTTACCAACGGACTCTGATAAACCGCACGTTCCTCGATTACCTTCGGTGGCGGCGGCGCATTGAACAGCGCGACATATTTATCTTTTGAATTTGCCGCGTCCGCTACCCACGCCACCAGATCGCCGCGATGATACAACTCGCGATTGCCGCTGCTCGTTTGATTCACCGCCAGCACTTCATCGTTCGTCAACAACGACAACGTAAAATCGTCCATTTTTGTCATGTCTCCGCCGTGCATCAGCGGCGATCGCACCATGCTCCATAACGTCATCAACGTGTATTGCTCGGCGCGCGTAAAACGCGTCGAACGCCTGCCCATTTCAAGCACACCCAACGGCAACATATCCGCATCCGGCCAGTGGCCTGGGCCGCGAAACGGATTCCATTTCCGCAATCGCTCAAACTGCTCATACAACGCCGGCCAATTGTCCCAGAAATCATCGCTGATACGCCACAAATTCGCGTGTTGCATCACGTGCTCAGCAGCGCTCAATACCGTTTCCCCCGGCGACAAACTCAACACCACTGGGCGCCCCGTCCGATCAATCGCGCGACGAATCGCTTCCACTTCTTTTTCATTCGCGTGATAAGGCCGACTCAGATCATCCACCTTCACATAATCCACGCCCCACGACGCGATGAGTTCAAATACTGAATCATAGTACGCCTGCGCGCCTGGCTTGCTCATATCCACGCCGAACATATCGGGATTCCACTCGCAAATACTGTTCGTGTTCGCGATGTCACGCGCGCGAAAGTTCGTCCCTTTCACCAACGTGTTTTCACGCACTGCCTGACGTGGAATTCCGCGCATCAGATGAATACCGAACTTCAAACCGAGCCCGTGAACGTAATCGCTGAGCGCTTTGAATCCGACGCCATTTGCCGCAGAGGGAAACCGATTCGTCGCCGGCCAGAGCCGACCGAATTCATCCATGACCAACTCCGCGTTCCGCCGATAATTGAAACCATTCGCCTGCGGTTCATACCACTGAATGTCCACCACGATGTATTCCCAGCCGTGCCGTTTCAGATGCGCCGCCATGTAATCCGCGTTCGCCTTCGCCTGTGCTTCCGTCACCGTCGTCGCAAAACAATCCCAACTGTTCCAGCCCATCGGCGGACGCCGCGCCCACATCAGAAAATCCTGGTGCGGCGGCGCTTGATCCGGCGGCAGCAAAAATCCCTTCAACTCCACATCCGGCAACATCCGCACGCCCTCCGCCACCATCGCAGCATTCAACTTCGCACCCGCCAACGTCGTATGCGTGTGGTCGCCCGGTTTGAAAAACATTTCGCGCACCGTCGTCTCGCCAATTTCCTCGTAACGCGCGGCAACCAGTTCATTCAAATCAATGAACGCCGCTCCACCTTGCCTCGCCGCCTCGTGCGCCCATTTGCCGTAACGCTCCGATTCGCGCCCGACCTTGCCATCCGTCCAGATGTTGCGCGGGATTTGCGAGAGAACAATCGGGATTCCGCCCTTGGCTTTCGTATCCGAAATGTAGCGGCGCAAATACCAGCCGTACGTGTGCACCGTTTCCACCGCGCCGGCATTGTTCGTGATGACCTGAGTTTCCTCACCGTTACCTCGGAGCGAACCGCGCCCGCGATTTCCCGTCAATCCGCCGCCATCGTTGTGCCCGAATTGCATCATCACGAAATCGCCGGGCCGAATTTCCTTCAACACTTCGTCCCACCGGCCCTCAGTCAAAAACGTGCGACTACTTCGCCCGCCAATCGCACGATTCATCACCTTGATCTTCGTCGCATCAAAATGTTCATCAAGCAGACTGCCCCAGCCCCACATCGAATCCGCCCCGCGCCCGCTGCCATTGCGCACCGTGGAATCTCCGATGAGAAAAAGCGTAGGCGTGGTCTGACCGCACGTCGCAATGACCGCCCACCACATGAAAACGAAGGAGAAAATCAACGCGACATTGCGTTTCGGGGAAATTCGTAAAAATCGATTACTTTGCATCAGTGGTTGGTTGGGAAATTCCGACGCCGTTGCCCTTCATGTTGCTCACAATCATCATGCATGACAACGCGATCATTAAGTCGCTCCGCAGTGAAATCAGCGCCAGCCAAAATGAAAGTATCTCACCGTAACCGACTCAGAAAACGCGATTCAGTTTATCGTGCTGCTCGATGTATTGGATCTGCGAATGACGTCGCCTCCAGCACGTCACCGTTGAGCTTCACGTTCTTGAATTGCAATCCCTTCGTCTGCCGAATCGTGAACCCCTGTTGCGCTTCGATGCTGACATTCTCCAACCGCAGATTCTCAATCGGCGCTTCACTCAAACCGATTATCCGCCCGGCAGAGAAGCATTCCCGCGCCGTCAGATTTCGCACCGTGATGTTACGGAAAATCGGCGTTCCCAACGGGGGCGGCACTTCCGTTTGAAACTCCTCCGGCACCCACATCGTACTGAACGCATTCATGTTGAAACTGAAGACCCGCGCCGTGCCGACCGCAGTGATGTTCTCGTACAAAATATTTTCTACCACCCCGCCGCGTCCCTGTTTCGTTTTAAATCGCACAATCTCCTCGCAACCTGCCTCGGCGCGACAATTCCGCACTTTCACATTACGAATGCCTCCCGCCGTTTCGCTGCCGAACACCACCAGTCCCGCCGCATTGCCGACGCGACAATTTTCAATCACCACATTTTCAGTCGCCCGATTCACGCGCAATCCATCCGCATCGCGACCGGCTTTCAAACAAATCGCATCATCCGCGCATTCGATGTCGCAGCCTGTAATCAGCACATTGCGCGACGAATCCACATCGATGCCATCGGAACTTGCCGCGCGAATCGGCGCAACCGGCGCACGAACGGTCAGATTTCGTACCTCGACTTTTTCGCAATAGGTCAGTTGCAAATTCCAGAAGGCCGAATCTTTCAGCGTCAAATCACGCACCAATACGTTTGTGCAATCAATAATGTGAACCAGACGCGGTCGGGGAATTTTGAAGTGCGGATCCGCACGCCCCGGGGCGCTATTGCGCGTGTCCCAATACTCGCGCCACCAACGTTCGCCCGAGCCATCGATCGTTCCCGCGCCGGAAATTTCCAGCCGCGTCAGTCCATCGGCATTCACTAACGCTGCCGGCCATTTCATTTCGAATCCGGCGATGCGCGTATCAATCCACGGATAATCATTTGTATTCTGCGAACCTTTCAGCACCCCATCTTTCTCGATCACCAGTCGCACGCCTGGCTTCAGAAAAATTGAGCCGGTAACAAATGTTCCCTTCGGCACAATCACGTCGCCACCGCCATTCGTAGCGCAGCGATCAATCACCGCTTGAATCGCCAGCGTGTTCAGCGTTTTGCCGTCACCTACCGCACCAAATTTCGAAATATCAAAATTCGCAGCGGTGGCATTCAGCAAACCAACCCAGGACGTAATTACCGCCAAAGCGACCAATATCACCCGACCGCTCCGACAACTTTTTTGTATCCCATTCATTCCGCGCCCTCCGTCAAAAGTTTGGGTTGTGCCACCGTCAACGTCACCGGCCCGATTAATCCGCTCGCTGCCACCGGCCAATTCGCGGCGTTGAACGGTTTGTAGTCCTGATTCACAAAATTGATGTCGTGAAAGTTCTGCCACTTCACCCCGCGTCGATCCAAATCCCGAATTCGATTCGCCGCTGTGCTCGTAACTTCCACTTCCAGCGTATTACCCGTCGCACGAAGATTGTTGACCAACACCCGAAATGGCGGCGTCAGCAGCGTACCGTAATCCTGCCCGTTCAGTTTCACGCGCGCACTTTGGCTGACCGCTCCGAGATCCAGCCATTGTGTCGGCTGCGGATTCACCGCATCAAACGTCACGGAATAACGTGCCGTGCCGGAAAAGGCTTCTGCTGCTTCGCCATGTCGCGTCCAGGAGCCGAGTTGATGGCTCGTAAACGTCTCCGGCAACGTCGGTCCGCCGGATAAAAACTCCACCCGCCACGTGCCGACAACTCCCTGAAACTGCTCCGACGCCTGCCAATAACTCCAGGCAGACGCCGCCGGACGCGCTTCGGAAAGAGTTCGGACGATGATGGATTCTCCCGGTTGCAGTTGCAGATAAACGTCCGTTTGATCGCCTTCGTTTCGCAATGCCGCAGTTCCGGTTCTTCCCGTCATCGCATCCATCAACAACGCCGATTTCGCTGCCGTTGCCAACGTCACCCAGCCATCAATCACTCGCTCGCTGCGATTTGCGATGAAGTAATAACGTCCATCTTTCAGCGCGCGACGAATGTGAAATAGACCATCGCGGTCAGACATCGTTTCGCGGCGGATTCC
>CALAYC010000001.1 GCA_937894935.1 uncultured Verrucomicrobiota bacterium | reverse complement strand
TGGCGCAGCCATACCAGCCGATCATCGCCGCGCCGATGCCGCTGGTGATGTGGTCGTAGCGGGCGCGATGTCGGTGGTGAGCGGCCCGAGCGTGTAGAACGGCGCTTCGCCGCACCACTCGAGTTGCCTGGCCATGTTTTCCTCGATCATGGGCATGGGCAACTGGCGGCAACGTGGTTTAACTTGGGCAAAATTTTTCAAATTCAACTCGCGTTAAAATTTCCGTGAACTCGGTCAACATATCAAATCAAACGCAGCTTGCTTGCTCAATAAAATCCCCGTCCAACGCAACCAACGTATCGTGCACCCCCAGCTTCAACGTGAGCGGGCCGTGCTAATCGGAAATGAAAACCAAACCGAAGGGAAGCGAGGGAGAGCCTGGAAAACGCCAGCGGAAGCAGAGAAGCGCGAAGGGCTTCCCGCTCAAACACCAACTTTTTCGATCAGTCCGACCAAAGCTGAGCCGGAAACGGCGGGCGTTTCCGATAAGCGCGTCAGCGTCAGATTGTATTTCTTGAGAATTCCAGCGACCTTTTCCTCGGACAAACCGGTTTGGCGGGCAATGCCGCTGGTCGTGCGCCAAGTGTATTGCGGGCCGTCGAGCGCCAGAAACACCTTCACCTCATCCGGGTCGGTCACAGTGTCTTTCCAGTTCATGGCTATATCCTATTCAGTTTGGCGGATTTTTCAAGCACTCCGGTTTCACCTTTGCCGCGATGGTGTCCTCAATCGCGTCCCGCAATGCCGACGGTTCGAGCGCCGGGTTCGAGTGTTCTTCCTTGCCGTAGAGCAGGTTCTTCGGACACCAAATCACCAGCGCCGTGACCACGAGGAACACCAACAGAAAAAGCCCGACTACCACGAAGAATCCCCACCACACATGCTCCGCGCTTAACTTCGAGGCGGTAAGCACCAGCCCGATGGTTGCTTCCACAATGAGCAGCGACAAAACGTAAAACCCCAGCGGCGTGCTGATCGCGCGAATGATTCCGACGCGGACGCCTGCGGACTTTGGGTTTTTGGCTGGTGGCATGGGCAAAAAGTTTAATCAATCATGGCAAGTTCGCGATGGTCTTGACGGGCAACGTAATTTCTTTTCCGTCGCGGGCTACGGTAACTTGAACGACCTGTCCTACTTCCCATTTCAGCGAATCCCGGCTTGAAGCCTCCGCACTCGAAAGCACATCAATACCATTGATTGCAAGAAGGTTGTCTCCAATTCGCAAACCCGCCGTCTCAGCTTCTGGATTTTGGATTCTCCTGATTACTCGCCGCTTCTCGTATCCTGTTCCACTTTCAAACTCGAGTCCAATTTTGGCTTTCGGGAGAACCAACAGGGCGCAGATGAAACCGACTCGGTTATCGGCGTTCGGATTGAACTCCAGAATTTGGCTGTGAGATTTCAAGTAATGGACGCCGTTTGCTCCAGCATTTACGGCCGCCCCGATCAAGTATTGCTTCAACTCTTGGTCGGATTCAAAGGGACTTTCCCAATCCGCATATTCTGCGATTGCAGTCGCCACGATCGGCGGGCGAACTTGGCTAAACACGACAACGGAATTCGCGTCAACGGGTGTTTCACATTTGAGGTTGCCAATCTGTTTGAACCGAATGTTCGGGGTTTGTGGCGGGAATGTCTGAACCTCCCGCTTCACAGAATACTTCGTTGAAAGCTGCTGAAAAACTTCCTGAGCATCAAAATACTCTGTGATTGATGTTGGTTTCTCACGGAAACAAACAATTCGATTTGAGGTGTTCGGTTTTGGTATCACCTGAGTTGACGAAAGGAATACACCGCCGCCGTATCCAGTGGGGATAAAGTTGCCCGTCGTAACTGCGGTCGAGCGGTCGTATTCGGCATTGTTCGCTGTCAGCACGTAGTAACGGTAACCGTGGCCCAAACACAATTCGGCACACCGAAGCATGCACAGGTCAACTGCACGCTGGCCGCTGGTATAGCCGTTGCCCGAAAAGCCAACGAAGAATTCGTTGCGTGAAAGTTGCTTCTCTGCAAAGCCTCCTGAAAATCCCTCCTTTTGGTAAGAAGTCGCGCACCCCGTCAACAACAGGGCCGCGCTGCAAACTACAACCGCACTGGTCATCAATTTCATGGCGTTCCTTTCCTGAGTTGTCTTTCGATAGCCTGTTGATTTCGACACACTGAAGTCAAGCCTCCTGCCTGTCCGGTGGCTTGGCTGAAATTGCCGGTTCGTGCGGCTAATCTTCATAGCCTCTGCTCCACGTCAGATACCGAGAAAGTCCATCCAAACCGGGAAATAGAGATTCGTCTGTCACTCCGCTCTTACAAAGCACATCCAAAAACATTCCACGAAGATTGGCGGGAATCTGAATTCTCCGCATGTGGCCATAATCAAAGCTCGCGGTTGGATCGGGCGAAATAGAGAAAAGCCCAAGCTGATGGTGTATTCGGTCGAAGCGCGGTGGAAGCCTGACAAGCCCCGCGTCTTTAAGATCGAATGGGTCAAATTTGTCCGGGTCAACATGTTTGACCGAGTGTGTGCTGTAAACAAAACCATCGCCCGGCTTACGAGCCGCGAAGAACGCAGCAACTAGCGGACTCTCCGTCCAATCAAGCAGCCTCGTGGGAAGGCCGAAATGCTGCGCGACAGCCAACCAGTCGCATTTCGATCTCGGCTCAAATTCCAGATACCTGTGCGCACGCGCGATGAAACCGCCAAAAAGTTTTTGCTCCAACTCTTTAACAGTAGCCTTCTTGTCTGCGGCTACTCGTCCCAGCTTAGGCACGAGTGGCGTATCATTGACAGGCTCGCCACGGTAGATGGTCTGGGCGAAGTCGTTCTTTTCAATGATTTCGATAAAATGAGCAAACGAATTGGCGGTGATTTCTTCCATGTCGTGTCACGCCTTCGCGTAAAGCTCGTTTCCCTTTTCGGCAAATTCTTTGGACTTTTCTTCCATTCCCTTTTTCAACGCTTCTTCTTCGGCGATGCCTTGCTCCGCCGCGTATTTCCGCACGTCCTCCGTTATCTTCATGCTGCAAAAGTGCGGACCGCACATGGAACAGAAATGTGCCGTCTTCGCTCCTTCTTGGGGCAACGTCTCGTCGTGAAATTCTCTGGCCGTCACCGGGTCAAGGGACAGATTGAACTGGTCTTCCCACCTGAACTCGAATCGGGCTTTCGATAGCGCGTTGTCGCGGTATTGCGCGCCGGGATGGCCTTTCGCCAAGTCCGCCGCGTGCGCCGCGATTTTGTAGGCAATCACTCCATCCTTGACGTCTTTTTTATTGGGCAATCCCAAATGCTCTTTCGGGGTCACGTAGCAAAGCATCGCGCAGCCATACCAACCGATCATCGCCGCGCCGATGCCGCTGGTGATGTGGTCGTGGTTGCGACTCCGCAAGC